>NZ_FQVU01000002.1:691630-1037445 GCF_900129455.1 Jatrophihabitans endophyticus | reverse complement strand
GTCGACAACGTCTCCACCAGCGCCCGCTCCACCAACGAAGCACTCAGCCAAACCCGCACCGCCGTCGACGAACTCGCCCGCATGTCCGCCGACCTGCGCAGCGCCGTCAACCAGTTCACCTTCTGACGCGGCAGCTCGCGTCACGCAAGACCGCACGCACCACCGAACAGCGCCGATCGGCCGGACCCCCCGGCCGGTCGGCGCTGCGACGTCCACGATCCGGGGGTGCACAACTCGTCGTTGTGTGAGATTCTTGTTAGGCGCGCGCGGGGCGTGCACCACCATCGTCCCGATCCGAGGAGCGCCTGTGCGCCGAGCCCTGCTCGCCGTCGCCGTCCTGGCGGCCGGTGCCGCCGGCACCGCTGCCGCCATCACCGTCCCGGCCACCGCCGCCCCGTCCCGACCGGCCCTCGACTACCACGACGCCGCGGCGGCGGCCCGGCCGACGCTCGCCGTCACGGGAACGCTCACGCCGCTGTCGGCCGACGCCCCGGACGCCGCCGTGCGCTACGTCGTCGAGACCACGGCCGGCACCGTCGTCCCGGTCTCGTTGCGGCTGGGAACCCCGATCGAGCAGGCCCGACCCTTCACCGGCCGGCTCGCGGTGGGCACGACGCTCGGCCGGCGGCTCGACCGCCGCGGCGTCACGCTGGCCGACCGGCAACGCGTCGACGCGTCGTCCCCGACGGGACGTGCCGTGCTCTCCGCCGCGGGTAGCGCGACCGCCCCCCTCGCGGTCGCGAGCGCGACCATCGCGCCGGCCGCGACCACCGCCGGTGGCACCACCGCGTCCCCGCACCACCTCTACCTCGCGGCCATCACGAACCGGGGCACGCTCGAGTCCGACACGTCGATCGCATCGAAGACCGCGTCGATGCGCTCCTACTGGACCACCGAGTCCGACGGGCTGATCAGCGCCTTCGACCAGCCCACCGCCACCGTCGCCTATGCCTCGGACGTCGCGGGGACGACGGACGAGGGGTGCGGACTGTCCAACGCCTCGGACGTCTGGAACGAGGCCGCGGCGAAGTTCCCCGACGTCGCGTTCGGCGGCAGCACCGGCAACCACCTCATGGTCGTCGTCCCCGCCGCGTGCAGCGGCAAGTACGGCGCCGGCATCGGCACGATCGGATCGTCCCTGCGCTCGGGCGGCTACACGATCGTGACCCTCGGCAGCGGCGCGGTGCAGATCGGCGTGCACGAGATCGGCCACAACGTGTCGCTGCAGCACGCCAACGCCCAGCGATGCCCGTCGAGCACGTCGTGCACGACCGACGGCTACCGCGACCAGTACAGCATCATGGGCCTCGCCGTCACCGGCGGCAGCTGGACGCCGGCCGCGCTCGACACCGCCTACCGCGTCCAGGAGGGCATCGCGACCACGGCCGAGGTGCCGACGATGACCTCGGGCACCGTCCACCTCGCCGGCCGCGGCACCACCAGCGGGGTGCGCGGCGTCGTCGTCACCGATGCGGGCACGACGTACGTCCTGGAGTACCGCTCGGGGACCGGGCGGGACGCCACCGCCTTCTACGCGCCCGGACGCGGCCTCGGCGACTACACCTACGCGCCGGGCGTGGTCGTCGAACGCGTCGAGAGCAACCGGTCGATCACGCTGCTCACCCACACATCCGGCGGCAGCTACGCGACGTCCTACGGCGCCGGCGAGACCTTCCGCGCCGGGTCGGTCCCCGTCACCGTCGGCGACGCCACGCCCGCCGGCGGCGCCGACCTCACCATCGGCACCACGCCCACCGCCACCCCGACACCCACCACCACACCGACACCCACCACCACACCGACGCCCACGAGCACGCCCACGAGCACGCCCACCACCACGCCGGGGTCGTTCCGGCCGGGCGTGCCGATCGTGCGCGGCGTCGCCCGGGTCGGCGGCACGCTCGTCGCGGCGCCCGGCCGGTGGACGCCGACGCCGACGCGATTCGCCTACCAGTGGTTCGCCGGCGACACCGCGGTCGCGGGGGCGACACGCGCCGCGTTCGTTCCCACCCACCGCCAGCTCGGCGCGCGGCTGCACGTCGTCGTGACCGCGACGCGGTCCGGTTACGCCGCCGCCACCGCCGAATCCGCCCCGGGCGCCGCCGTCGTCGCCGGCCGCCTGGGGTCGCACCGCCCCACGATCACCGGCTCCCGCGCCGTCGGCCACGTGCTGCGCGTCCGGACCGGCAGCTGGTCACCCGCACCGAGCTTCCGCTACCGCTGGTACGCGAGCAGCCGTCCGATCGCCTCGGCGACCCACGCTACGTTGCGGGTGGGGCGGGCACTGCGCGGCGCGCGCATCACCGTTCACGTCACGGCCAGCGTGCGCGGGTACGCGTCACTGCGCCGAGCGTCGGCACCGACCGCCCGCATCCGGTGACCTCGTGCGCCTCGCCCGGCGCGGCCACGACGAACGACCCGGCCGGGACCGCGAGCGCGCGGTCCCGGCCGGGTCGTGTCACGTCCGGCTGCTACTTCTTCTTGTCGCGCGGGTCGGTGTTGCCCGGCCACGCTCCGGTGGCGCGCTGGAACCCCGTCGCGCCGGCGCGGTCGATCATCGCCTTGATGCCGCCGAAGATCGCGCCCTGCACCGCCGCCGACACCAACACCTCGGTCCAGGTGCTGTCGTAGTCGGTCGCGTTGGGTGCGTCCTCCTCCTTCGCGGTCAGCTTCCAGATCTGCTTGAAGATCTGGCCGGCGAGGATGCCGCCGAGCACGCTGGCGAGGATTCCGAACGGTTTGTAGATGACCTTGAGCATTTACGTCGTCCTTTCGGCGGGTCGGGTGGTGACGGACTCGGGCGCGGTCACACGTCGTCCTCGGTGGTCATGGTGCGGTGACGCACGGCCGCGGCGTGCTCGGCCTCCGCGCGCTGCTCGTCGTCGAGCTTGCGGGTGTCGCGCAGTTCGGCGAACGGCTCGAGATCGGCGGGCATCCCCGCACGGATCGCCCGCTCGCGCTGGGTCTCGGCGTTGAACTCCGCTCCCAGCAGGATCGCGATGTTGGTGATCCACAGCCAGACGAGGAACACGATGACCGTCGCGAGCGAGCCGTAGGTCTTGTTGTACGAGCCGGACAGCGCGACGTACACGGCGAAGAGCCCGGATGCCACGAGCCAGACGACCACCGCGAGCACGCCGCCCGGCGTGATCCACCGGAACCGCGGCTGCTTGACGTTCGGTGTGGCCTTGTAGAGCAAGGAGAACATCAGGCTGACGATGACGAGCAGCACCGGCCACTTGACGATGTCCCACACCAGCACCGCCGTGTCGCCGATACCGAACGCCTCGCCCACCTGCGAGGCGATGGGGCCGGTGACCACGACCAGGACCAGGCTGACGACGAGCATCACCAGCAGCGCGAGGGTGGTGCCGATGCGCACCGGCGCCGTCTTCCAGATCGGTCGGCCCTCGTCGACCTCGTAGATCGCGTTGGACGCGCGCATGAACGCGGCGACGTACCCCGACGCCGACCAGAAGGCCACGAGGATGCCGATGATCGCAGCGAGGCCGGCGGTGCCCGCCCGGCCCTGCACCTGCTCGACGACCGTGGTGAGAAAGCTCTTCACGGCTCCGGGGGCGACCTGACCGAGGTTGTCGAGCACCTTCTGGGTGGTCGAACGGCCCAGCAGCCCGAGGATCGAGACCAGCACGAGCAACCCGGGGAACAGGGCCAGCACGCCGAAGTAGGTGAGCGCGGCGGCGCGATCGGTGACGTCGTCGTGCTTGAACTGCTGCACCGACCGCTTGAGGATCTCGACCCAGCCTGCCTTCGGCATCTCGGCGGGACCCTCGGGCGGGTGCGTCTCGTCGTGGGTCGAGGAGTGCGCTGTCATGCGGGCTGTGGCTCCCGAACGGATCGGGCCGCGGACGTCCGGCTGACCACGGCGACGCCCTCGGCATACCTCGGCAGGGGCCGTCCCTATCGCGCGATCAGCGCAAAGTTTGCCGGCCGGACGCTCGTCACGTGCGGTGCGGCACCGGCACACAGGCCTCGACGCTGCGCACGAGCGCCTGCGCATAGGTCCGGCGATCGGCCGCGGTCAGCCCGACACGGCCGCGACTGTTGCCGCCGGCCTCGTTGTAGATCCACGGGACCCGGGAGAGCAGCTGCACCATCCACATGTTGCCGCCGGCGAGGCCGCGCGAGCCGAGGTCGTACCCGACGTTGCGCCGCGAGGTCACCGTCGCGCGCTGCACGGCGTGACGCTGCCGCGCGAAGATCCGTGCGTACGTCTTGCTCCGCTTCGCCACGGCCTTGTCGCGGAAGACGACGTGCCGGCCGCTCGGCGTCGAGCGATACGCCCCGACGGACTGGTAGTAGACGATGTTGTTGCCGGCCCGGAACCCGACGCCGCCGGAGCGGCCGGCCTGGTCGTGGATGCTCAGCGCCAGCGCGGCGTGGACCCGGTTGGCGACCGCCGCGCGCTGGGCGAGGGTCCGACGCTGGTGCAGTCGCGTCTTCGTCAGCACCACCCGATAGCCGTCGTGCCGCAACCGGGCCGCGACGAGCTTCGCGACCGCGAACACGTCGCGCATCTCGGGCTCGTTCTCGTAGTCCGAGACGACGAGACCGGTCCGCTCGTCGACGGCGTAGACGGTGCGACTGTGGCCCGGGTCGAGCACGATCACCGGCCGGTGCGTCGCCGCGCCCTGCGCCGCGGGAGCGCCGGTAAGCACCCCGGCGGTCACCAGCGCGACGAGGACCAGCACGGCGAACGGGCGGCGGCGACCGGGCGACGGGCGGCGCGACATCGGACCTCCGAGGAACCGGATGCGAGGGGACGCACCGACTGTCCCATCCAACCGAACGTAAAGCCAGTGTTGGGTCACTGCGTCGCGTGCGGCGATCGGCACGACCCACCCGAAACGAAACGGACCTCCGGAAACGGAAGCGTGGCTCAAGCACCGCCGTCGCACGCCGACTGTGATCACGTGCAATCCCTCGCGCCGAACACCGGCGCCGGCGCCGCGACCGGGCGACGCCGGCCGCCGCTGCCCGACGTGCGCGACGCCCTGCGCGAGCTGGTCCGCGACGACGCCGCGGTCCGCGCCGTGCTCCGCGAGGCGGTGGCGTTCGCCGCGGTGGTGGCCGGCCGGCCGATGGCCGCGGTGAGCGTCGTCGACGCCGACCGCACGTCCTTCCTGGCCGAGGTCGGCCCGGTGACCCGGCACCTGTCCGGGGACGCGGCGTTCTGCCGGCACGCCCTCGACGCGGCCGGCATCGGCCTCGACGTGGCGGACGCGATGCTCGACGACCGCTTCCGCCACGGCCTCGCGGCGCACGGTGGCGCGCGCGTCCGCGCCTACACCGGCGTGCCGCTGCTGACCGGCGACCGCTCGCCCGTCGGCACGCTGTGCGTGCTCGACACCGAACCCGGCTCGCTCACCGACGACCAGCGCGACACCCTCCGCTCGCTCGCGCGCATCGTCGCCACCGTGCTGCGGCCGCCTCGGCCCGCCCGTGGCCTGGCCCGCGGGCTCGCCGGACGGCGCGCGGCGCCGCCGGCGGACGCGCCCTGCGCCGCGGCGGCCCGGCAGCTGCGCGAGCTCTTCGCCACGACACCGTGCCACCTGGTCCTCTCGGGCCGCGAGGGCGTGATCCGCTCGGCCAACCCCGCGTTCGCCCGCCTGATCGGGGCCGAGGACTCGGACCTGCGGGGACGCGACTACCTCGATCTCGTGGTGCGCAGCGACCGGGCCGCGGAGTCACTGCCGCTCGGCGACGCACGCGCGGTGACCGTCCGCGAGCTCCGGCTGCTGCCCTCCGGCGGCATCGAGCAGCAGGTGCGGGTGGCGTCCTCGCCGATCCACACCGCCGACGGCACCGACGGCAACGTGCTGCACGGCTTCGAGCGCATCGCCGTGCTGCGCACCGCCGAGATCGAGTTCCGCGAGTCGCGCTCCGCGCTCGACGCCATCGTGACCGTCGACCGCAACGAGCGCATCGTGTCCTGGAACGGCGGCGCGGGGCGCCTGCTCGGCCACGACCGCGACGCGATCATCGGCAAGCAGCTGGCGATGATCGTCCCGCCCGACGACCGACCGGCGCACTCGGCCGGCTTCGCCCGCCTCGTCGGTGGCGGCGAACCGGTCCTGCTCGGCCGCACCGTCGAGCTCGAGGCGTTGCACGCCGACGGCTCGCTCGTCCCGGTCGAGCTGTCGCTGTCGAGATGGCAGCTCGGGACCGAGTGGTTCTACACCGCCGTGTTGCGCGACATCACCGAACGACGCCGCGCGGACCGTGAGGGCGAGCTGTGGCGCTCGCTGCACGACGCCACGACCGGTCTCGGGAACCTCGCCGCGCTGCGGCAGTGGTGGTCCGACCAGTGTGGCGACGGCAGCGCACCCGGCGCGGTGTTCTCGTTGCGACTGACCAATCTCGGGCTGGTGACGACCGCCCTCGGCGCGGACGTCGGAGGCGAGCTGCTGGCGGCCGTGGGCGCGGCGCTGACCGCCGTCCAGGACGCGAACCTCTACATCTGCCACCTCGGGGACGGGCACTTCGCCGGCGCCGCGCGGTCCGACGAGCACACCGACCCGGCCGAGATCCGCGCCCGGCTGGACGCGATGGCGCGGCGGGCGGTGGACGCCGCGACCGGCCCGTTCGAGGTCGCCGGGGTCCCGGTCGAGATGCACGCCCGGATCGGGGTGCTGGCCGCGTCGGCGTCCGAACCCTGCTTCACCGAGCTGCTGCGACACGCCGAGGCCACCCGTGAGGCGAGTCCCCGACGCGTCAACATCGCCTGCGAGCGCGGCGCGTCCTCCGGTCCGGGGCTCGACGACCTGCACCTGGTGAGCGAGTTCCGTGGTGCGATCGCCGCGGGCCAGCTGGAGCTGCACTATCAACCGGTCACGCCGTTGCAGACCGAGCAGTACCGGGACCCGGCACGCGGTGACCGCAACGCCCCGGTCGACGCGGTGGAGGCGCTGGTGAGGTGGCGACACCCCACCCGCGGCTTCGTGCCGCCGGACCGCTTCATCCCGTTGATCGAGACCGGGCCGCTGATCTCGGTGATGACGCGATGGGTGCTGGGCGAGGCGTTGGCCCAGCAGCATCGCTGGCGCAGCGACGGGCTGGACGTCGTGGTGGCGGTGAACCTCTCGCCGCAGGTGCTGCTCGAGGACGACGTCGTCACGCTCGTGTCGACCGCGCTGGCGGAGTCGGCGGGCGACCCGTCCCGGCTCAAGCTCGAGATCACCGAGTCGGCCATCGTCGCGGACCCCGACGAGGCCCGCGACGTCGTGCTGGCCCTGCGCCAGTTGGGCGTGGCGGTCTCGCTCGACGACTTCGGCATCGGCTACACGTCGCTGCGACTGCTGCGCGACCTGCGCGTCGACGAGATCAAGCTCGACCGGCTCTTCGTCAAGGACGCCACCACGAACCCGGCCGACGCCGCGATCGCCAGCGCCGTGGCGCAGCTGGCGCACCGCCTCGCGATCCGCACCGTCGCAGAGGGCATCGAGGACGAGGAGACCCGCAACCTGTTCCGGGCCCTGGGTTTCGACTACATGCAGGGGTACCTGGAATCGCGTCCGCTGCCCGCCGACGCCGCGACCGCGTGGCTCGTCGAGCGGACGGCGAACCGGGCCGTCACCGCACCCGCGTCGGCCACCGACGGGACGTGACCGCCGTGGTCCGCGCGATGACGCGGACCACGGCGACCCCCCGTTCCCTACCGGCTGCTGCCGGCCACTGCGGGCTGCCGGCGGCTCACGCCCGGCGGTAGGCGGCGACCAGCGACGACGCTGCGGCGCCGGGATGACCGGCCATGAGCAGGTGCTCGGCGTCGGCGGTGAGCGCGGCGGTGTCGGACATCGCCGCCTTGCCCCCGGAGACGACGCGCGCCTGCGCGATGTCGCGCACGATCGAGACGACGGTGTTGCGTTCGGTCCAGCTGAACGACCGTCCCGCGGTGCGGTTCGCCGCCTTGCGCAGCACGGCCAGCACCGCGTCGGCACGGCGCAGGGTCGTGCCCTTCCAGTTGGCCTTGGCCAGCGCCCCGGTCAACTCGCGCGCCGTCGTGGTGTGACCGGCGGCGCGGAGCTCGGTGCGCAGGGCCACGAGCCGGGCGTGGGTGCCGTCGGTGCGCAAGCCCCACCCGTAGGGGTAGAGCGGGTCGTAGCGCTTGTCGCCGACGTTGATCGGCTGCTGGCTCTCGGCCTTCGCCCACGTGACGGGCAGCCGACCGGTGAACGGCCGGCGACCGGTCAGCACGTCGGCCACGCCGGTGCCCTCGGACCCGGGCAGCCACGACGCGACGACCGCCTCGGCCTGCGGCGCGACGCCGGTGATGTCGAGCGGTCGCCCGGACACCACCATGACGACGCACTTCATGGCGCCGCACACCCGGTTGACCGCCTGCCGATCGGCCACCGACAGCTGCAGCGTGTGCTTGTTGACCCCGATGTCACCCTGCCCCTCGGCGTACGGCGTCTCCCCGACCACCACGACGCCGACGTCGTAGCCCTTCGCCGACGCGGTCGCCGTCTTCGAGTACGTGAAGGTGCTCGTCGGGTCGTCCTTCCGCAGTCCGTCGAGGATCGACGTCGCGCCCGGGATCGCGCCCGACTGGCCCTGCCAGGTGAGCGTCCAGCCACCGGACTGATTGCCTTCGTCGTCGGCGTTCGACCCGGCGACGTAGACCTTGCTGCGCTTCGCGAGCGGGAGCACGTTGCGGCTGTTCTTCAAGAGCACCTGCGACTCGGCGGCGGCTTTGCGCGCGATCGCGCGATGTGCCGACGACCCGATCGTCTTGATGTTCGTCGTGTCGGCGAACGGATGGTCGAACAGGCCGAGCCGGAACTTCTGGGTGAGGATGCGCGTCACCGCGTCGTCGATACGAGACAGCGGCACGCCGTTGCCCGCGAGATCGGTCAGATCGGTGATGAACGTCTTGTAATCGTTCGGCACCATGATCATGTCGAGGCCGGCGTTGATGCTGGTCTGGACGTCGGACTTGTAGTCCCCCGGGAGCTGGTCGATCGCGGCGTAGTCGCTGATGACGAATCCCTTGAACCCGAGCTTCTGCTTGAGCAGCCCGGTGATCATGTCCTTCCGGCCGTGCATCTTCACCGGGGCCGCGTCCTTGCCCTGGATCCGCAGGCTCGAGTACGACGGCATGACCGAACCGACGCCGTCCTTGATCGCCGCTCGGTACGGGGCGACCAGCTGGTTCAGCTGGCTCTGTGTCACGTACGTGATGCCCTGGTCGATCGTGTAGTCGTTGGTCTGCGACGACCCGAAGCGGGTACCGCCGTCGCCGATGAAGTGCTTCGCGGTGGCCAGGACGCTCGTGCGGGCGGCGAGCTTGCCGTCGCCCTGGAGCCCCTGGAAGACCGTGGTCATGTCGGTGACGAGCGACGGGTCCTCGCCGAAGGACTCGTAGGAACGGCCCCAGCGGTCGTCGCGGACGACGCAGACACAGGCCGCGAACGCCCACGGGACGCCGGTGGCTCGGGTCTCGGTCGCCGTGACGGCACCGGCCTGCTTCACCAGCGCAGGGTCACGCGTCGCGCCGAGCCCGATGTTGTGCGGGAAGAGCGTGGCCCCGGCGAGGTTGTTGTCGCCGTGCACCGAGTCGATGCCGTAGATCATCGGGATCTGCAGCGGGGTGGCGAGCGCCTGGGTCTGGTACCCGTCGATCATCTTCGCCCACGCCGCGGGCGTGTTGGGCTGCGGCGTCGAGCCACCGCCGGACAGCAGCGAGCCGAGGGCGTAGGTGGTGACGTCGGTGCCGTCGCCCACGGCGACGCGCTCGGCCTGGGTCATCTGGCCGACCTTGTCGGCGAGCGTCATGTGCGAGAGGAGGTCCTTGACGCGTGCACTGGTCGACCTGGTCTTGTCGAGGTAGGCGTAGCCGTGCGCGTTGATCACGACGAGCGCCTTCCCGCCGGAGAGCGTGGCCCCGGTCGGGGTGAACGTCACCGTCAGCGTCTTGGCCTTGGCCGCGCCGTCGGCCGGCGCGGTCTGGACCGTGACGTGCTGGCTCGCCCCGCTCTTCGTGCCGGCCGGGAAGGTGAGCGTGCCCGACGTCGCGGTGTAGTCGGTGCCCGCGACGGCGGTGCCGTCGGCGGTCGCGTAGTCGACCGTCACCGGCGACGCGAGCTCGCCGCCGTCGGCGGTGGTGAGCGTGACGCCGACCGTGGCCTCGTGACCGGCGTCGACCAGCACGGTGCGGTCGTCGACGCTCACGCGCGGCTGCGCGGTGCCCGACACCCGGGCGTCGTCGAACTGCAGGTCGCCGCTGGCGCCCCCGCCGGGCAGGTTGACCGCGAAGCCCCACATCGACGTCAGGTCGAGGACGTCGTTCGACGGCGCGCCCGGCGGCTGGTAGCTCGTCCGCTTGGTGAACTGCGCGAACGGCGTCACCACGTGCTTCCACGCCGTGCTGTCGTCGGTGAAGTGGCTCTCCCACAGCTCGGCGTGCTCGCCGTCGCTGCCGCCGTCCTTGATCTCGAACTGGATCTCCTTGCCCGTCGCCGAGCCCTTGACCCAGAAGCCGAAGGAGTCGTAGGCCGACCAGTCCTGGGGCTGGGCCGAGTTCGCGCTGAAGCCGCCGTAGGTGGTCACCGAATAGGGGACGTCGAGGGCGTGGTTGTCGGCGTCCGCGCCGGGCACGCCCGGCGCGCTCACGATCGTCAGGTCGGGACTGTCGGTGGCGTCGTTGCCGAACGGGAAGACGCCGGGCGAGGTCGTGGTGACGACCCCGTCACCCTCGAAGTCCTGGACGACGGGCAGCGGGCCGACCTGGGCGTCGGCGGCGGGGGCGGTGACGACGGCGGCGAGGCCGACGGTGAGCAGGAGGCCGGCGGACCCGGCGAGCAGTCGTGAGGGGCGGCGGAGGCGAGAACGGTGCATGGGACCTCTTCGTCGAGATCGGGATGCCGGGTCTTGGCTCGCGCACAGTATTGAGCGCAATAACGTCGCGTCAATAACCAGAATGGGAGGAAATTGCGCGAACAAATCCCGAATTTCGACCGGACGACGGTCAATACCCCGCTAGTCTCGCGCGGTGACCGACCCCACCGCCGGCCAGCGGGACGTCAACCGCGGCCGCGTCCTGGCCGCCGTGACCCGCGGCGCGAACAGTCGCGCCGGGATCGTGGCGGACACCGGTCTCGCGCGCAGCACGGTCGCCGGCCTCGTCCAGGAGCTGCTGGCCGAGGGCCGGCTCACCGAGGACGCGGCCCCGGCCGGCCAGCGCCTCCCCGGCCGGCCACCGAAGGTGTTGCGCGTCGCCGGCGGGCGCAGCGTCGTCGTCGCCGTCGACCTCGGGCACAGTCACTGCCGGGTCGGCGTCGTCGCGGTCGAGGACGGCGCCGCCGTCGTGCTGGGCGAGGGCACCGCCCGCCTCGACGTGGACGCGTCGCCCGACGAGGCGGTCGATCAGGCCGTCCGGATCGCGAAACGACTGCTGCGCGCGACGCGACAGGCGGCCGACGCCGGCGGCGTGGGCCTGCCCGCCCCGGTCGACGTACGGACGGGCTCGGTGGGCACCGGCAACCTGCTCCCGCGCTGGGTCGACCGGCGGCCGGCGGCGGAGCTGTCCGCGCGCCTCGGCGTCCCCTTCGCGGCCGACAACGACGCCAACCTCGGCGCGTTGGCCGAGGTGACCTTCGGCGGGGCGCGCGGCGTGGACGATCTCGTCTACGTGAAGGCCGCGACGGGTATCGGGGCCGGCCTGCTGCTCGGCGGGCGGCTCCATCACGGCGTGGGCGGGCGGGCCGGCGAGATCGGGCACGTCCCGGTCGACCCGGGCGGCCCGGTGTGCCGGTGCGGCAACCGCGGCTGCCTGGAGACGGTGGCGTCGACGGTCCAGGTGCTGTCGGCCGTCCGCTCCCACGAGGCCGCTCCGGCCACGATGGCCGACGTCGCCGGGCTGGTGACGGCCGGCGACCCCGGTGCGTCCCGGGTCGTGACCGACGCCGGCCGGATGATCGGACGCGTCCTCGCCGACCTGGTGAACAACCTCAGCCCGCGCCAGATCGTCGTCGGCGGCGAGCTCGCCGCTGCGACCGAGCCGCTGCTGGCCGGCGTCCGCGAGTCGATCGACCGCTACGCCCAACCGGGCCTGGCGCGGGGCATCGCGGTGACGCCGAGTTCCCTCGGCGTGTCCGCCGAACTGCTCGGCGCCGCCGCACTCGCGATGCGGCTGGGGCACGCGGCGCCGAGCTGACGTCCCCCCGGCTCAGACCGTCGAGGAGAAGCTGCGGGTACCCGCCACCAGCGCGAGGCCGGCGATCCCGGAGTGCGCCTGCGCGTACGCGAGCTCCTTGCGCAGGTTGCCGACGCCGTTGGACGCGGGCAGCGGCGCGATCGCGACCGTCGACAGCACCCCGAGGGCGTTGCCGTTCTTGTCGAGGAAGCCCGAGCCGGAGTCACCCGGAATGCCCGGGGTCACCGTGTAGAGCGTCGTCGACCAGCCGCCGCCGGTGTCGCCGAGGCTCGCGCCGAACTTCGGCGACAGCGCCGTGACGCCCGCGCGCAGCGAGGAGTTGCCGTAGCTGTAGATCTTCTGGCCGGCCGTCGTGCCGCTGCCCAGCTTGTTCGGTCCGCCGAAGAACGGGACGGTCGGGTTGACCGCGGACTTGTCCGCGTCGCTCACCTTCACGAGCGCCAGATCGTTGTAGGCGCAGGTGTTCGCGTCCTTCTCGCCGGCGGACTGCATCGCCGACCACGACGAGTACGCGAGCGTGCCGGAGCCGATCTTCGTCCCCTCGCTCACCAGCGAGCCACCCTGGTTGAACGTCACCGCCGTGCCGAGCGGCAGCGACTTCGTCTGGCAGCCGTCGGTGTCGGTCGCCTCGCCGGTGCCCGCGCAGTGCGCCGCGTAGCCCAGGTAGACGGCACCGGCCGAGTCGGTGAAGACGAAGTTCGTCGTGCACTGCGCGCCGGCGGTGTAGGCCTGGACGCCCGGGTGCAGCGTCGCGCTGGACTCGGGCGCCCACGTCGGGGCGGCCGAGGCGGCCGCCGGGCCGACGAGCAGCCCGGCGGTGACGGCGCCGGTCAGCAGAGCGAGGGTGGTACGGACGCGAGATCGCATGGGGCCCCCTGTGCACGCGAGACGAGACCTTCGTCCCTTGTGCGTGTCCAACGAGGCGGCCCACGGATGGTGACGGCGCACTGGCGTCAGGCGGGCAGCGCCGACGCGGACCTCGCTATCCGGGCCAGTGCCGGGGTGAGGACGAGTGACACGAGCACCGAGGCGCCGGCGAGCAGACCGACGGCGACGCCGGCACCGATCCGATCGGCGAGCACGCCGGCGAGGAGCGCGCAGACGCCCTGCATGCTCAGGCGGGCGGACGACTCGACCCCGAGCGTCTGTCCTCGCAGGTGCGGGGGCGTCAGCGCGACCAGGTGCTCCTGCTGGACGAGCGACGCCCCGTAGCCGACGGCCGCGACCGCGGCGAGGCCGGCCGCGACGAGCACCGGCGGGTGAACCACGAAGACCACGAAGGGCATCGCCAGCAACAGCCGCAGGGCCGTCGCGGCCCGACGGCGTGCCGCCGCCGTCAGCACGCGTCCGACCAGCAGGTCACCGGCCATCATGCCGAGCGCGGCGGCCGCGTAGACCCAGCCGGCGAGGTCGTCGAAGAGCGGGACGAACAGCGCTTCGCATCCCACGACGAGACCGTTGGGCAGCACGAGCGCGATCAGGAGCACCCGCGTGGCGCGGTCGCCGAGCAGCGCCCGGTTGCCGCGCCATGTCTCGCCCAGCCCGCCGCGGGCCGCCCGCCGGGGCGGGCGCTCGGCCATCGCCAGGCCGACGACGGCGACGCCCGCCGCCGAGGTCGCCGCCGCGACGAGGAACACCGACCGGATGTCGAGCGCGGACAGCAGCAGGCCGCCGACGGCGAACCCGACGATCTGGAAGGCGCCGCCGGCGAGGTTCATCGCCGAGCGGGCGAGGCCGTAGCTCTCGTGCGGCAGGACCTCCTGCACCAACCCCCAGCGGATCCCGGCCCCCACCGAGAGCGCGACCGCCGCGCCGAACATGAGCGCGAGCCGCACGAGGGGCGAGAGGTCCAGCGCCGCCTGGGCCACCAGGACGGCCGTCACGACCGCGTTGCTCGCGAGCAGCGCGCGGCGGGGCGGCGCCGAGTCGGCGAGCGACATCAGCGTCGAGGCGCCGAGGAGCTGGGCCAGCGACGGTCCGAACATCGTCAGCGCGGTGAGCGTGGCCGAGCCGGTGGCCTCGTGCACGAGGAACGCCAGCGCGAGGCCGGCCGCCATCGCGGCCGCCGTGGTGCAGGCCGAGGAGATCCAGAGGGCGCGGAACTCGCGGTTCGCGGCCAGCGTGCGGTAGGTCGACATGGGCCGCAGCGTGGCCGGGACGGGCGGCCCGGCCGTACAGTTTCGCGCGGAGGCGAAACGTGGGCGACTTCGTGGTCGACGCCGAGGTGCTGGCGAGAGCGCGGTTCGGCACGTCCCGGCTGACCGAGACGGTCGCCGCGCTGAAGATCCTGCGCGGCCCGCAGTGCCGACCGTGGCACCGCGCGTGGCGCGACCGCCATCGCGACGCGTTCCGCCGGCGGCTGGCCGCGGACCCGCAGGCCCGCGCGCTGGTCGGGCACGGGTTCGGGCCGACCTGGACGGCGGATTTCCTCACCGTGCCGCCCGCCGCCCCCGACCTCAGCCTCGACGAGGAGCTGCACCACCTCGAGTCGCTGTCCGACGAGCAGATCCGGCGTGACCTGCTCGCGGTGCGCGGGCCGCTGCCGCCCGAGGTGGGCGGCAGCGGGCTGGCGAGCTGCGCGGCCGGCCTGCTGCGCTGGGTGTGGAGCGAGACGGTGGCGGCGGACTGGCCGAGACGACGGCGCGTGCTGCAGGCCGACATCGTCGCGCGCACCGCGCGGCTGGCCACGCTGGGGTGGAGCGGCGCGCTGGCCGACATCGGCCCCGGCGTCCGCTGGCTCGGGGACAACCGGCTGCAGGTCAACCAGCGCTGGTACCCGACCCGCGACATCCGCGGCGCCGACCTGATCTTCCTGGCCGCGCACGCGCCCGGCGGCTGGGTGAGCTGGCGGCTGCCCGACCGCTACGGCGTCGTCTACCCCGTCACCGGCGTCTTTGCCGCGGACCCCTCACCCCGGCCGGGGCCGCTCGGCCGGCTGCTCGGCGACAACCGGGCCCAGATCCTGCTGCGCTGCCGGGAACCGATCAGCACGAGCGCCCTCGCCGCGGTCACGGGACAGCCCTTGGGCGGCGTGGGCAACCACCTGCGGGTCCTGCTGGACGCCGGGTTGCTGCACCGGCGCCGCGCGGGGCGGCAGGTGCTCTACTGGTGCAGCGAGGTCGGCCGCGACCTGGTCGCGTCGAGCGGCGCCGCGGACCACGGGATCGGGAACGCTGCGCCGTGAGGTATCTTGACGTCAAGAGATCGAATCGTCGACGCGGCCAGTGGAGGACATCCCCGTGAAGATCATCTACACCCACACCGACGAGGCGCCCGCGCTCGCCACCCAGTCGTTGCTGCCGATCGTCGAGGCGGTCGTGGGCCAGGCCGGGATCGAGCTCGAACTGCGCGACATCTCGCTGGCGGGCCGCATCCTCGCGCAGTTCGGCGACCGGCTCGACGAGCAGCAGCGGGTCGCCGACGCGCTGGCCGAGCTCGGTGAGCTGGCCACCACGCCCGAGGCCAACATCATCAAGCTGCCGAACGTCAGCGCGTCGGTGCCGCAGCTCAAGGCCGCGATCGCCGAGTTGCGCGAGCAGGGTTACGACCTGCCCGACTACCCGGAGAACCCGGCGACCGACGACGAGCGCGACGTCCGTGCCCGCTACGACAAGGTCAAGGGCTCGGCGGTGAACCCGGTCCTGCGCGAGGGCAACTCCGACCGCCGCGCGCCCGCCTCGGTGAAGGCGTACGCGAGGAAGCACCCGCACTCGATGGGCGCCTGGTCGCAGGACTCGAAGTCGCACGTCTCGACGATGAGCGAGGGTGACTTCCGCTCGACCGAGAAGTCGGTGACGCTGGCCGCCGAGGACGTCGTGCGGATCGAGCACGTGTCCGCCGACGGCACCGTGACGGTGCTCAAGGAGCGCACCCCGCTGCTCGCCGGCGAGGTCATCGACGCCGCGGTGATGCGCAAGGCCGAGCTCGACGCCTTCCTGCGCGCGCAGCACGCCGAGGCCAAGGAGCAGGGCGTCCTGTTCTCCGTCCACCTCAAGGCGACGATGATGAAGGTCTCCGACCCGATCATCTTCGGTCACGCCGTGCAGGCGGTCGTCCCGGGCGTCTACGACCAGTACCCGGACGTGAGTCCCAACGACGGCCTGGGCAGCCTGCTGAGCGCGCACCCCGAGGCCACCAAGGCCGTGCAGGCCGCGATCGAGGCCGGCCCCGCCGTCGCGATGGTGGACTCCGACCGCGGGATCACCAACTTCCACGTGCCGAGCGACGTCATCATCGACGCCTCGATGCCGGCGGCGATCCGCACCTCGGGGCAGATGTGGAACGCCGCGGGCGACCAGCAGGACACCAAGTTCGTCGTCCCCGACTCGTCCTACGCGCCGCTCTACGCCGAGACCATCGAGCACTGCCGCGCACACGGCGCCTTCGACCCCGCCACGATGGGCACCACGCCGAACGTCGGACTCATGGCCCAGAAGGCCGAGGAGTACGGCTCGCACGACAAGACGTTCGAGATCGTCTCGGCCGGCACCGTCCGCGTCGTGGACCAGGCTGGTGCGACGCTGCTCGAGCACGACGTCGCGGCCGGGGACATCTGGCGCATGTGCCAGACCAAGGACGCACCGATCCGCAACTGGGTCGAGCTGGCCGTCACCCGCGCCCGCGCCACCGGCGCGCCCGCGGTCTTCTGGCTCGACGAGAGCCGGGCGCACGACGCGGAGGTGCTGAAGAAGGTCCGCGCGGCGCTCGACGAGCTCGACACCGACGGCCTGCAGCTCGAGATCCTCGACGTCGCCGCGGCGACGCGGTTCACGCTGGAGCGCGCCCGCAGGGGCGAGGACACCATCTCGGTCACCGGCAACGTCCTGCGCGACTACCTGACCGACCTCTTCCCCATCCTCGAGCTCGGCACGAGCGCGAAGATGCTCTCGATCGTCCCCCTCATGAACGGCGGCGGGCTGTTCGAGACCGGTGCCGGCGGCTCGGCGCCCAAGCACGTGCAGCAGTTCGTGAAGGAGAACCACCTGCGCTGGGACTCGCTGGGCGAGTTCCTCGCCCTGGCCGTCTCGCTGGAGATGCTGGCCGAGAAGACCGGCAACGCGAAGGCGAAGATCCTCGCCGACACCCTCGACCGCGCGACCGCGACGTTCCTGGACGAGAACAAGTCGCCCTCGCGCAGGGCCGGCGAGCTCGACAACCGCGGCAGCCACTTCTACCTGGGCCGGTACTGGGCCGACGAGCTCGCCGCGCAGAACGACGACGCCGAGCTGGCCGCCCGGTTCACCGGGCTCGCCCAGCAGCTCGCCGCGAACGAGGACACCATCGTCGCGGAGCTGAACCGGGTGCAGGGCGAGCCGGTCGACATCGGCGGCTACTACCAGCCCGACCCGGCCAAGGCCGCCGCCGCGATGCGGCCCAGCGCGACGCTGAACGACGCGCTGCGCGCCCTGGCCGGCCCCACCGACGACGCGGTCGTCGAGCCCCACTGAGACGCCCTGCCCCCTCGCGTGGTCGCGATCGGACGTCCGAACGCGACCACGGGAGGGGGCAAGCGGGGCCGTCAGCGCCGGTTGAGCACGCCGACGACCTCGTCGTAGTCGCCGCGCACCTCGGCGAAGCGCAGGAACTTCACCCGCTCGACGAGGATCTCGTGCGCGCCGGGCTCCGCCTCCAGCAACGCGACGGCCTCGTCGACGTACTCGTCGAGCGGCATCGCGTGCTCGTCGTCCTGCTGGCCCATCAGCGCGGTCCGCACGGCCGGCGGCACGAGCTCGACGACCTCGACCCCGGTGTCGGCGAGCTGCAGCCGGATCGACTCCGACAGCATGTGGATCGCCGCCTTGGTGGCGTTGTAGGTCGGGGTGACCTGCAGCGGGACGGACGCCAGCCCGGACGAGACGGTCATGATCGTCGCCGCGGGCACCCGGCGCAGCTGGGAGAGGAAGGCCGCGACCAGACGGATCGGGCCGAGCAGGTTCGTCGTGACCGTCGCCTCGGCGGTCGACAGGAAGCCCTCGGCGCTGTGCCAGTCCTCGGGCCGCATGATGCCGGCCATCGTGATCAGGACGTTGAGGTCGGGGTGGGCGGCCACGACCTCCTTCGCCGCGGCCTCGATGCTGACCGGGTCGCTGGTGTCGATCTCGACGGTGTCGAAGCCGTGCTCGGCGGCGAGCTGCGCCAGCAGCTCGGTCCGCCGGCCGCCGATGACGACGGTGTTGCCCCGGGCCTGCAGCCGCAGCGCGAGCGCGAGCCCGATCCCGCTGGTGCCGCCGGGGACGAAGACGGTGTTTCCGGTGATGTTCATGCCACGACCATCCGACGGGCCGCCGCGGCGGACAAGACGCTCGCCGAGAGGGGGATCGGCGATCCCTGGCCAGCGCCCGGCGCGGCAGCGAGACTGGGCGCATGAACCGTCGGGATCTCGCCGACTTCCTGCGGCAACGGCGCGCGGCGCTGCAGCCGGGCGATCTCGGCCTGCCTGCCGGCGCCCGGCGACGGGTGGCGGGCATGCGTCGCGAGGAGGTCGCGCAGCAGGCCGGTATGTCGGTCAACTACTACACGCGCCTGGAACAGGGACGCGGCCCGCAGCCGAGCGAGCAGATGCTGGCCGCCGTCGCCCGGGCGCTGCGGCTGACCGCCGACGAGCGTGACTACCTGTTCCGCACCGCCGGCCACTCAGCACCCGACCGCGTGGTCGCGGCCCCCCATGTCGCCCCGGGCCTGCAGCGGGTCATGGACGGTCTGGCCGACACCCCGGCGTTCATCCTGTCCGCGCTGGCCGAGACGCTGGTGGCCAACCGTCTCGCCGTGGCGCTGCTCGGCGACCACACCCACCTGACCGGGTTCGCGCGCAGCCAGGTGTACCGGTGGTTCACCGACCCCGCCGAACGCGAGCTGTATCCGGAACACGACCGCCCGCGGCAGAGTCGCGCCGCGGTGGCGAACCTGCGGGTGGCGTACGGCGAGCTGGGGCCGCGGTCCCGCGCCGGCGAGCTCGTCCGCACGCTGCAGTCGCACAGCGGGGAGTTCACCGAGCTCTGGCAGCGCCACGAGGTGGCCCGCCGCTTCGAGGACCACAAGACGCTGATCCACCCCGAGGTCGGCGCCATCGAGCTCGACTGCCAGGCGCTGTTCACCGAGGACCAGACCCAGACGCTGGTGGTGCTCACGGCGCCACCGCGCAGCACCGGGCGCCAGCAGCTGGACCTCCTCGCCGTCATCGGTGCGCAACGGTTCTGAGTATTCGACGACCCTCGACCTGTCGGAGTCGCCGAAGATCACCCGGCATGGTGCAATCGTGAGGTGCAGGTAAGGGCTGGCGGTCGCCGCGGACTCACGCGCGCCGTGCTCGTCCTGGCCCCGCTCGTCGCCGTCCTGACCGGCACGGTCGTCGGCGCGGCGCCGGCGGCGGCGACCCCGTGGGGCGCGTCCGGCGCCGACTACACCGGCGTGCTCTGCCGTCTCGACCAGACCGAGGTCCCGCTCGGCGCCTGGGCGGTCAACGGCGGCGTGCGCGCCTTCAGCACCCGCGACATCAGCGGCACCGGCCCCGCGCAGCAGCCCGCGCCGGTCAACGGGCCCGGTGCGAGCATGACCGCCGGTCAGGCGGGGATGTCGCGCGACGACATCGGCGCGGCGGCGTACCTGATCGCACACCACGGCGACGGCTCGCCGGCCGAGCTCGCCGAGGTGAGCGCGGACGTCGCGACCCTCGCCGGCTCCGGCGAGCTGCAGCGCCGCTGCCTCGGACAGGAGGGGACGAGCGCGAGCCGCGCGGCGGCCCGCCTCGACGAGGCCCGCCGCTACGGCGGCCCCTACCGGGTGACGGTGACGCCCCCGGCTCGGACGATCCCCGGCGCGCAGACGACGGTCACGGTCGACGTCCGCTCGGCCGCGGGGGTGGGGACACCCGGCCTCGCGGTCGCCGTCGACGTCGGCGGCGCGGTCGCGACCGCGAGCACCGGCGGCGACGGCACGGCGCAGGTCCCCGTCACCGTTCCCCGCGCGGCCGAGACCGGGGTGACCGCCACCGTCACCGAGCGCGTCGGGCTGACCTACCTCGCCACCGACCCCGCGTCCCTCGCCGTCGCCGACGCGACCGCCGCGCGTGGGCACGCCACGTTGCAAGCCGTCCTGCACCCCAAGCCCGCGGTGACGGTCGACGGGCCCGCCCTGCTGCTGGCCGACGGGTCCTTCCGGCCGGCCGCCGCCGTGACCGGCACCTACGGCTACCCGGGCACGGGGACGCTGACGCTCACCGGGCCGGTGCAGGCGAGCGGCGGCGCCGGGTGTCGCAGCCTGGACCCGGAACGTCTCCGCGGGGCCGCGGTGGCCTGGCAGGACGCGTACAGCTTCACCGGCGACGCGCGCTACCGCGCCACCGAGACACCGCAGCTGACGCCCGGCTGCTACGCGCTGCGGGCGACCGCCACGACGCGCAGCTCGCCACCGGCGACGGCCGAGTCGCGGCTGAGCGCCGACGACTACCTCACCGTGGCGACGCTGACCGTGAGCACGGCCGCGAAGTCGCCGGTCGCGGGACCGGGCGACCTGGCCGCGATCGTGACCGGCACCGACCCGGGCCGCGCCCGCCTGACCACCTCGGTGACCGCCCGCGGCCCGTTGCCCACGCACGACGGCAGCTGCCGCGGGGTCGACTTCGACGACGCGCCGACCGTCGGCACCTCGGCGCCGGTGACGGCCTCGCGGGTCGGCGACGCCCTGCGCGCCACCGCGACCGTGCCGTCGGTCGACGAGCTCGGCTGCTACTCGCTGACGGCCACCAGCGAGGTCAGCCTGGACGGCGCGACGGTCGATGCCCCGGCCACGCCGGCGGGCCCGCAGACCACCGTCGCGGTGCTGCGGCCGTCGCTCACCGTTGCGACGGCGGCGACCTCCGGCGAGCAGGGCAAGCCCATGCCGGCGACGGTGCAGGTCGCCGGCGCGCACCGCTACCCCGGCGAGCTGGCCGTAGGGCTGGTCCGCGGCGACTCGGTCCCGATCACCGGGTGCGGCGACGCGCACTACCCGGCGCCGGCGTCGGCCGGGGGCACGTCGTCGTCCGCCGCGGCCGCGATGCCGACGCGTACCCGCTCGCGCACCACCGGTGACGGCAGCTACGCGGTGCGTACCCCCGTCACCAGCGCCAACGCCTGCTACGCCGTCGTGGCCGAGCTGACCCTGACCGACAACCGGGCCGTCACCGCGTCGTCACCGGTGTCGACCACTACCGCGGTGTTCGTGGCCGGCGTCCGACCCGTACAGGCGGCGCCGGCCGTGGTCCGGCACGCCACGGGCGGCGGCTTCGGGCTGCGCGCCCTCGTCATCGGCTCGACCTTCGTGCTGCTCCTGCTCGCAGGCTCCGTGACGGTCTTCGTCCGGACGTTCCGCGGCGCCCGCACCCGGGCCCGCTGGCACTGGCGTCCCTACACCGACGACGACGGCTCGCTGCCGTCGCTCGGCCTGTCCTGAGCGCTACTCGACGAGGTCGTCGGCGGGCAGCGGGCCCAGCCCGCCGAAGCACTCGACGTAGGGCTCGACGTCGCCCTGCGTCGTCCAGGCCCGTAGCTGCGCCGCGGACCGGCGCGAGAGCACCAGCCGAGCGAGGTCGAAGTCGGATGCCCGCACCACGACGTCGGCCTGCGGTGGACCGAAGTCGTAGTTCTCGCCCTGCAGCCGCAGCGGCTCGAGCTCCCGGGCCACCGCGCGGTCCTCGCACGCCCCGGCCATCCGCTCGAACAGCGAGCGCAGCGCGTCGCCGTCCCGGGCACCGGGCGCCTCCAGGGCGCCGCGGAGGTCCTGCTCGTGGATCACGACGTCGCCCATGGGTCGGGGGTTGTTGTCGCGCATCCACTGCTGCAGCGGCTCGGTCATCGCCCGCCACTCGGCCACGAGCGTCGCGACGTCGTGCCCGGCCCGGTCGTCGACCTGCCGCTGCGTCCAGGTCGGGTTGTGGTCGTCGGGCTCGTTGCCGGCGAGGATGTCGGCGTCCAGCCCGATCATGTGCGAGAGCAGGTCGCGGACGGTCCAGTCGGGCGTCGCCGGCACGCGCCGCTCGACGGCCGCCGCGTCGAGCGACTCGACGAGGTCGATGACGCGGGCCTGCGCGGCGGCCCATTCGGCGACGGGATCCACTAGATGAGCCCGGGTCCGCTGCCGACCGCCTCGAGCAGTGTGTCGGTGTCGGCGAAGGTCTTGGCAATGACGGCCGTGCGCTTCACGTAGTGACCCACCGGGTACTCCATCGTCATCCCGATGCCGCCGTGCAGCTGGATCGCGTCCTGCCCGACGTGGCGCGACGACAGGTCGATCTGCACCTTGGCCGCCGCGACCATGCGGTGCCGCTCCGCCGGATCGTCGACGGCCAGCGCGCGCTGCGCCAGCATGGACATGCTGCGGGCCTGCTCCAACGACACGAACATGTCGGCCGCGCGGAACTGCAGCGCCTGGAAGGTCGCGATCGGGATGCCGAACTGCTGCCGTGTCTTGAGGTAGTCGACGGTCAGCCACAGCATGCGCTCCATGGCGCCGACGGCCTCGGCGCACAGCATCGCGGTGGCGGTGTCGACGACGAGCTCGATCGCGGCGAGGGACTCCCCCGGCGTACCGAGGGCGCGCGCCGACGTCCCGGCGAGCAGGACGTCGGCCCCGCCGAGGCCGTCCTGCTGGCGGTAGGTGTCGCGTCGCACGTCCGCGGCCGCCACGAGGAAGAGCCCGACCTCGCCCTCCGGCGTCCGCGCCGTGACGAGCAGCTGGTCGGCGACGTCGCCGCCCAGGACGGCGATCTTCTCGCCGTCGAGCGTCCAGTCCCCGCCTGCGGGCGTCGCCGTCGTCGTGACGTCGGTGAGCGACCACCGGGAGCCGGCCTCGGTGTGCGCGAAGGCGAGGAGCGTCTCGCCGGCGGCGACGTCGGGCAACAGCTCCTGCTTCTGCTCCGGCGTTCCCGCCGCCGACACCAGCGACGCGCCGAGCACGACGGTGGCGACGAACGGTTCGAGGACGAGGGCGCGGCCGAACTGCTCCATGACGACGGCGAGCTCGCCGCTGCCCATGCCGGCACCGCCGCACTGCTCGTCGACGGTGAGCCCCAGCAGACCGAGCTCGGCGTACTGGCGCCACAGGTCACGGCTCCAGCCGTCACCCTCGAGCAGCTGCAGCCGGGCGTTGGCGTCGTAGCGCTTGTCGAGCAGGCTGCGCACGGCGTCGGCCAGCATCTTCTGCTCGTCGGTCAGGTCGAGTTCCATGTCGGCTACCTCAGAACTTCAGGATCTGCTTGGCGATGATGGTGCGCTGGACCTCGTTGGACCCGCTGTAGATCGAGGCCTTGCGCCAGTTGAAGTACGTCGGCAGCGCGTCGACGGCACCGTCGGGCAGCGCCGCGAAGCCGTCCGGGACGTCGGTCGACTCGCGGTAGGCCAGTCCGGCCGGGCCGAGGACGTCGACCAGCAGCTCGGTGGCCTCCTGCTGCAGCTCCGAGCCCTTGAACTTCAGCACCGACGACACCGGGTCGGGCGTGCCGGGGCCGCGGCGGCGCTCGCCGTCGAGCACGCGCAGCACGGACATCTCGATCGCGGTGAGCTCGATCTCGAGCTTGGTGAGCCGGGCGCGGAACAGCGGGTCGTCGATGAGGGCACGGCCGTTGGACCGGGTCTCGGCCGCGACCTGCTTGATCCGCTTGATGCGGGCCTTGGTCTGGCCGACCGCGACGACGCCGGTGCGCTCGTTGCCGAGCAGGAACTTGGCCTGGTCCCAGCCGGAGTTCTCCTCGCCCACGAGGTTGTCGACCGGCACCCGGACGTTGTCGAAGAAGACCTCGTTGACCTCGTAGCCGCCGTCGATGAGGTGGATGGGCCGGACGGTGACGCCGGGCGTCGCCATGTCGACGAGCAGCATCGAGATGCCGCGCTGCTTCTTGACCTCGGGGTCGGTCCGGACGAGGCAGAAGATCCAGTCGGCGTACTGGCCCAGCGTCGTCCACGTCTTCTGACCGTTGACGACGTACTCGTCGCCCTCGCGTACCGCGGTGGTCTTCAGCGAGGCGAGGTCGGAACCGGCGTTGGGCTCGGAGAAGCCCTGGCACCACCAGATGTCGAGGTTCGCGGTCTTGGGCAGGAAGCGTTCCTTCAGCTCCGGCGAGCCGAAGGTCGCGATGACCGGGCCGATCATCTGCGTGTTGAACGACAGCGGCGCCGGGGCGTGCGCGAGCAGCATCTCCTCCGACCACAGGTGCCGCTGGACGGGCGTCCAGTCCTGGCCACCCCACTCGGTCGGCCAGTGCGGGACGGCGAGCCCGTGCTCGTTCATGATCCGCTGCGAGGTCACGATGTCCTCGCGCGACGGGTGCCCGCCGTGCGCGAGCCGCTCGCGGATCTCGCTGGGGATCTCGGTGGTGAAGAACGTCCGCATCTGCTCGGCGAACGCCCTCTCCTCCTTGCTGAGGACGATGTCCATGGACGGGCTCCCGGGGTCTACCTGCTGGTAACCACAGCATGCCCGCCGGGAGCCGGTTGCAGGCAGGTGGGGGGCGGTCAGCCCGGGAGCTGCGCGCAGCGACGCGTGTTGCGGGGCGAACGGCGCCGCTCGAGGCGGCCGAGCAGGATCCCGCGGGCGACGTCGTGCCGGCCGGCCCGGGTCGCGGCGAGGATGAGCGTCTCCTCGACGATCTCGCGCTGCGCCGCGCTGCCACCGAGCGCCTCGACCCCGCGCAGGCCCAGCAACTCCTCGGTCGCGCGGTCGGCGTCACCGTGGACGAGATCGGCCAGCGCGTCGGCGAGCGGCGCGAGCGTGTCGCGGAACGCGGGCTCGGGCCGCCGGGACGCCGAGCGACGCAGCCGGGCGAGGCCCTGGCAGTCCCCCGCCGCTGCGAGCGCGACCGCCGCGTGCAGCCCGATGAACGGCGTAGGCGGGTCGGCGACGAGGTCGGCCGGCACCGAGGCGAGCACCTCGCCGACGTCGGCACTGCCCCACGCCCCGTTGACGTAGCCCCGCCACAGCAGCGACGCCGAGTCGACGAGCGCCCGGACGCCGGACACCGTCGGCGGGGCCAGCTGCCCGGTATAGCGACGCAGCGCCGCCCGGTCGTCACCGAGGGCGAGCTCGTGCAGCGCCGCGTGCCAGGAGAAGTGCGCGCGGTGCGACGCGCGCGCGCCACAGGTGGTGATCCAGCCGTCGAGCCAGGCGAGGCCGGCCGCGTGGTCGCCGGTCTCGTAGTGCACGTGGGTGCGGGCGTGGACGGCGTGCCCGGCGGCGGGCTCCTCGGCCAGGGACCGGTCGGCGAGCTCGCGTGCCTCGTCCCAGCGGCCCTGCTCCTGGCGGACGAAGGCGAGCAGGCCGCGGTGCCACCAGTCACCGCCGTACGCGGGGGTGAGCCCCTCGACGAGCGCCCACGCCTCGGCCGGGATCTCGGTGGCACCGCCGAAGGCGATGGTCGGGACGGCGATGCTGACCGCCAGGGCGTCCTCGGGGTAGGTCTGGATGTAGGCGAGCAGGCTCGCGGCCGACGCCGCGCCGGGCTCGCGCACGCGGGCGGTCGCGACCTCGACGAAGCGCCGCTCACGCTCGTCGCCCTTCGCCATCGCGCGGTGCGCGGCATGCAGCGACGACGCGACGTCGACGTCGGCGCCCCATTCGACGCCGAGCAGCGCCTGCACGGCGTGGCCGAGCGCGAAGTCGGGGTCGGTGCTGACGGCCTCGGCGAGGAGGTCCTCGGCGCCCGACTGCACGCGCAGGATGCGGCCCAGCGCCTCGACGTAGGCCTGCGCCGCCCCGTCGGTCGCGGTGAGCGGCAGCCCGTAGGGGTCCCGCGCGCGGCGCCGCAGCGACGGCGCCGGGAGCGTGGCGACGAGATCGGCGGCGAGGTCGGCGGCCTGGCTGCGGATCTCGGGGACGGCCGTGCTCTCCCACAGCTGGCCGCGACGCAGCGGCCCGATCGCCCAGATCGAGGCGGCCGGACCGGACGCGGGGACGAGGCGCCCGGCGGGGTCGGTGGCGAAGCCGAGGTCGAGCGGCCCGGCCTGCGCGGTGCCGGCGTTGAGCAGGTTGAGCACGAGCGGGTCCTCGTCCTGCTGCACCGCCACACACGTGCCCGTGCAGTTGAAGACGGCCGCGGCGCGCACGGTGGTGCCGTCGCCGAGCTCGACCGCGAGCCCGCCCGCGACCTCGCGGGCGTCGCTGACCTCCCCGGCGTGCACCACGAGCGAGCCGTCGGCGACCCGCTCCCGCAGCCAGGCGTCCACGGCCGGGTCGACCCGGTGGCGGACGCGGTCCCAGCGGCGGGCGGCCGTGCGCAGGAAGCCGCGCCGGGCGTGCTCGTCCATGCGCGACCACAGCGTGGTCGTCACCGGACGCAACCCGTCGATCACGCGGCGCCAGTCGCCGTCGTTGGCCCGCACGGCGTCGAAGACGACCCGCCGCACGTCGCGCAGGGTGAGCGGCGCGGTGTCGGGCAGCTCGGGCGCCGCGGCCGGGGACTGCGGATCGCGCGCGTGCGGCAGCGGCAGCATCCCGTGACGCGACACGACGTGCACCCGTACCCCGGCCCGGCCCCAGCGCTGGGCCATGTCGGCCATCGTCAGCCCGGCGCCGACGAGCAGGATCTCGTCGCCGCTGCGGACGGCCGGGGCCGCCGACCCCCGCCAGGGGTCGGCGACGAAGCGGTGCGAGCGGCGCAGCGCCTCGGGTGCCCACGACACGGCCGGCGCGCCGTGACCGGTCGCGAGCACGACGGCGTCCGCGGGGCGGCTGGTCCCGTCGTCGAGGGTGATCCGCAGCCGGCGGCCGTGCCGACGCACGTCGGTGGCCCGGGCGCGGACCTGCGTGCACCGGACCGAGTCGCCCCCCGTCTCGTCGGCGAGGCACGCGGCGAGGTACTCGGCGTACTGCATGCGCGGCGCGAACCCGCCGGCCGGGAAGTCGACGGCGACGTGGCGGCGCAGCCAGCGCAGGAAGTGCTCGGGATCGTCCGGGAAGGCGCTCATGCCCTTGGCCGGGACGTTGAGGCGGTGCCGGGGGTCGCGCGTCGAGTACGCGAGACCCTCGGCGACCTCGGCCGGCTCCACCAGCACGATGTCGACGCTGCGCCGGGCCGCCGCCGCGGCGCGGGCGACGTGGACGGCGGTCAGCGTCCCGCTCGCCCCCGCTCCGACGACGGCGACGACGGCGGGCCCGGTACAGTCAGGCATCGTTACCCCTCTTTGCCTACGGATATGAGCGGGAATAGTCGAATAGTAGCCCGAACACGATCCGAACGTGCGTCCGTCGTGACCCCGCTATCGTTCCCGGGGTGCCCGCTGCCGACCGGCCGCGCGGTCTCGTGCTCGTCGTCGAGGACGAGCCTGCGATCGCCGACGTCATCCGGCTGAACCTGTCCGGAGCCGGCTACCGGGTCGAGATCGAGGGTCGCGGCGACCGCGCGCTGGATGCGGTGCGGCGGCACCGGCCGGCGGCGATCGTGCTCGACGTCGGCCTGCCGGGGCTCGACGGCGTCGAGATCTGCCGTCGGCTACGGGCCGCGGAGGACTGGACGCCGGTGCTGTTCGTGACCGCCCGCGACGACGAGGTCGACCGGATCATCGGCCTCGAGCTGGGTGCGGACGACTACGTCACCAAGCCGTTCTCCCCACGCGAGCTCGTCGCCCGGATCGGCGGCGTGCTGCGCCGCGCGCAGGGCCCGCCCAGCAGCGCGCCGCGGACGGTCGGCGGCGTCACGCTCGACACCGTCCGACGACGCGCGTTCCGCGGGGACGAGGAGCTCGCGCTGACGGTGACCGAGTTCGACCTGCTCGCGCACCTGATGCGCCGGCCGGGGCAGGTCTTTACCCGCGAGCAGCTGCTCAGCGAGGTGTGGGGGTACTCGTCGGTGGCCGGCGCCCGCACCGTCGACGTCCACATCGCGCAGTTGCGCGCAAAACTGGGCGACGCCAGCCCCATCCGGACGGTGCGTGGAGTCGGTTACGCCGCCGAGAACGCGTCCGCATGAGCCGGCGACGGCGCACCACCCTCGCCACTCGTATCGCGCTGCTCAGCGTCGGGATCGTCGTCGTGACCGCGCTGGTCGCGGGAGTGCTCGCGACGGGGCTGATCCGCACGTCCGGCGCCGACACCGGCCGACGCGCGCTCGCGCGGACCGCCGACATCGCGCAGACGGTGACCGTCGACCGACCGGCGGCGCAACGCCAGGTCACGACGGCACTGCGGCAGGCCCGCATCCGGGTCGGCCTCGTGGGCGCCCGCGGCCGGGTCCGCACCAACGCGACCCTCGTACGCCGCGCGCTGACGCCGGCCGATCTCGCGCGGCTGCGCTCCGGCGCCGAGCTGTCCGCGACGCGGGACGCGGGCGGGACGACGGTCTTCGTCGAGGGGCGCGCGGTCGGTGACGGGCGGGCGCTCGTGCTCGTGCAGGCCCGCCGCGACGCGACCGCGGCCGACGAGCGGGCGATCCGCCGGATCGCACTGGCCCTGCTCGTCGCCGGGGCGGTCGCCGCGTTGCTCGGCTTCGTCGTCGCCTGGCGGCTCGCCCGCCCACTGCGTCGCACCGCGGCGGCTGCGCACTCCGTGGCCGCGGGGAACCGCGACGTCGTGCTCCCGGCCCAGGGCCCGCGCGAGGTCGTCGAGGTCAGCGACGCCGTGAACGGCATCGCCGGCGCGCTCGCGCACTCGGAGGCCCGGCAGCGCGACTTCCTGCTCTCGGTCTCGCACGACCTGCGCACGCCGCTCACCGCGATCTCCGGGTACGCCGAGTCCCTGGCCGACGGCATCGTGCCGGCGGACGAGACGGCCCGCGTCGGTGCGGTCGTGCTCGGCGAGGCCCGGCGCCTCGAGCGGCTGGTCGGCGACCTGCTCGACCTCGCCCGCCTCGGGGCCCAGGACTTCCGGGTCGACCTCGCCCGGGTGGACCTCGTCGCGCTCGCCGGCGACGCGGCGCGGGTGTGGCAGGACCGGTGCGCGGCGGCGGGGGTCGAGTTCCGCCTCGAGGCCGCGGCCGCCGAGCTGCCGGCCCGCACCGACGCCGTCCGCGTCCGCCAGGTGCTCGACGGGTTGTTCGACAACGCCCTGCGCGTGACTCCGGCCGGCCGCCCCGTCGTGCTCGCCGTCCGCACCGAGCCGGGGGCGGCGGTGGCCGAGGTGCGCGACGGCGGCCCCGGCCTCGCACCCGACGACCTCGCCGTCGCGTTCGAGCAGGGCGCGCTCTACGAGCGCTACCGCGGCGAGCGGCGGGTCGGCACCGGGCTCGGCCTCGCGATCGTCCACGGTCTCGTCACGCGTCTCGGCGGGACGGTCGAGGCCGGCCACGCGGCCGAGGGCGGCGCCCGCTTCACCGTGCGCCTGCCCCCGGCCTGACGGGCTACTTCTTCGGCAGTTCCACGACGTGCTTCGCGGTGACCTTGCTCGTCCCGGTGCCGACGACCGCGACGTTGTCGCCCTTCGCGATCTTCGACAGCGACGAGGCGGTGGGCTTGTGCCCCTTGCTGCGCTCGCGGTACTTGGTGTCACCGTTCAGCGCATAGGCCTGCGACTTGCCGTCCGCGGCCTTCACGGTCAGCGAGGACGAGGACACCGCGGTCACGGTGCCGTGGTAGATCGTGCGGGTCACCGTGGCGCCCTTGTGGCGCGTCACGATCTGGGCGTGCTCGACCCCTCGCAGGGCGCCGTGCTTCTTCGCGTGCTTCCCGGCCGGCTTGGCCGTGCTCCCGCTCGGGGTCGCCGTCGGTGCCGCCGCCTGCTGCGCGCCGGCGCCGGTCAGCGTGCCCGAACCGGTGGTCGCGAGCGCGGTGCCGCCGACACCCAGCAGGGCGACGAACGTCCCGCCGGCGGCGAGGGTCTTGCGATAGGTGAGGTTCACGAATGCTCCTTCTCGAGTGCGGTACGTGATCACTCTGCGGTGCGCGTGTACGCGCGAGCGTCGGGAAGTATTCGGGTTCGGTTCGGGTCGATACCCTCGGCGCACCTGCCGCCCGTCCTGAGAGCCGATGAACGATCTCGCCGAGAAGGCCCTGCACGGCCTCGACACCGCCCGCCGCCAGGTCACCGACCGACCGGTGGCCGCGCTGGCCATCGCGGGATTCGTGGTCTCGGCCGCCGTGGTCGCCGCCGGCGGGGTCGAGGCCGCCACCCGGCCGACCCGCGTCCTGAGCGGCTGGCTGGGGCTGCAGGACGACCACGGCCTGACCTCGCGCGCGCTGGCTCCCGCCACGCTGCTGCTGCTCGCGGTCGTCCTGCTCGTGCTGCTGTGGCTGGCGGCGCTCGAGATCGTCCGGCGCACCGAGGTGCCCGAGCACCGGATCTGGCTGCTCGTCGCCGCGTGGAGCACGCCGTTCGCGATCGGGCCGCCGCTCATGGACACCGCCGCCTACGCGTCCGCCGCCTTCGGGTTCGTGCAGCGCGCGGGGCACGACCCGTACACGAACCCGCCGTCGTCACTGGGCGCCGACACCCTCGTGGACGCCGTCGACCCGGCCGCGAGGGGCACCGTGAGCGCGGCGGGCCCGCTCGGCTCGATGCTGCAGCACCTCGCCCCGACCGTGGCCGGCGGGACGGCGCTCGGCGCGGTGCTCGTGCTGCGCGTGCTCGGCGTGCTCGCGGCGATCGCCATCACGAGACTGGCCGCCGAGATCGCCGGCGCGGCCGACACCGACTCCGTCGCCGGGCAGCGTCGCCAGGCGATGGTGCTCGCCGGGCTCAACCCGCTGCTGCTGTTCTACGTCGTGTCCTCGCCGCACGTCGACGGGCCGATGACCGCCCTCGTGCTCGCCGCGCTGCTCGCCGCGCGCCGGCGCCGGTGGTCCCTCGCCCTCGGCCTCGCCGCGCTCGCCGGGTCGGTGTCGCCGCAGGCCTTCGTCGTCGTGCCCGTGCTGCTGGCGGTCCACGTCGCCGGCCGCCGACGCGCGCCGGTCTGGCTCGTCCTCGCCCGCGACGTCGCGGTGGCAGGCGTGGTGGCCGTCGCCGCCGGTCTCCTGCAGCCGCACGGCTTCGGCTGGCTGGGGGCGCTGTCGGAGCAGTTCGCCGCGCACACGCCGTACGCCGCCGGCAACGCCGCGGGACGCCTGCTCGCCCCGATCGTCCAGGGCGCGTCCTACGACGACCTCGCCACCGCCGGGCGCATCAGCGCGGCGGCCGCGGGCGTCTGCACGGTCGCGTACCTGCTCGTCTCCGCCCGGCACCGTCCGGTCGAGCGCACCGCCGGCTTCGCCCTCCTCGCGCTCGCGCTGCTCGCCCCGAACCTCTACCCCTGGTACCTGACGTGGGGGCTGCTCTGCCTCGTGCCCGGCGCGACGGGCGAACGACGGCGCGGGGTGATCGCGCTCGCCGCGGCGGGGTGCGTGCTCGTGCCGCCGGGCTTCGCCGACACCAGCGCGACGGTCGTGACCGGCGTGGGGCTGGCCGTCGTGGCGGCGGTCGCCCTCGTCGTCGCGGCCCGCGCCCGGGGCGGACGGGTCAGCGCGGCCGAGTGACGAGGCGGGCGCCGCGCGCCGGCACCTGGGTGATGTTGCGGGCCCGCGACGGTTCGGCGTGCCCGGCGGGCTCGATGTCGACGCTCGTGAGGACGGTGCGCAGCACGGCCACGGCCTCGACCATGGCGAGCGCGGCGCCGAGGCAGCGTCGCAGCCCACCGCCGAAGGGGATCCAGGTCGCGGGTGGCGGGGTGACGCCGAGGAAGCGTTCGGGGCGGAAGGCCAGCGGCTCGTCGTAGAGGTCGGGACGCAATTGCACGAGCTTGATGGACGGGAACACCACGACGCCCGCCGGCAGGTCGTAGCCCCCCACCCGGACGGGCTTGGCGAGCCGGCGCGCGACCTCGCTGATCACCGGCCGCAGCCGCAGCGACTCCTTCACGACGGCCTCGAGGTAGTCCTCGTCCCCCTCGTCGGCGGCCCGGCGCGCGCGGGCGAGGACGTCGGGCGTCCGGGCGAGGTCGTGCAGCGTCCACGCGAGCGTCGAGGCGGTCGTCTCGTGCCCGGCGAGCAGCAGCGTCATCAGGTGGTCGCGGAGCTCCGCGTCGCTCTGCTCGGGCGCGGCGACCAGCAGCTTGGAGAGCACATCGGTGCGCTCCGCGAGATCGGCGACGGTGCGCCGCTCGGCGATCTCGGCGTAGACGAGTCGGTCGACGGCGGCCTTGAGCCGCAGGAAGCGGCGCCACGGGCCGATGCGCTCGAGCTGCGGGTAGACCCAGCCGAGCAGGATCGTCGGCCCGATGCGCACCAACCGCTGCAGCAGCGGCCGCATCCGGGCGAGCCGGGCATCGTCGGACACGCCGAAGACGATGCGCAGGATGACCTCGAGGCTCACGTCGTTGAGGTGCGGATGGACGGCGAACGGCCGGTCGACCGGCCACGTCGCCACGTCGCGGGCGGCGACGTCGGCGACGACCGGGCGCCAGCTCGCCGTCGTCTCGCCGCGGAACGCCGACATCACCCGCTTGCGAGCGACGCGGTGCTCCTCCTCGTCCAGCAGCAGCACCGAGTGCTCGCCCATGATGGGGCCGAGGATGGCGTTGCCCTCACCGGCGTGGAAGGTGTCGGCCGGGCCGTTGAAGACCTCGCGGATGTGCTCGGGGTTGCTCAGCACGATCCCGTGCCCGGCCGGCGCGACGTGGACGGCGAAGACGTCGCCGTACCGGCGACGCCAGATGGGGGCCACGATGTTGCCGAGCCCGAGGAACAGCGCCGTCTGCACCGGGACGGGCAGCCGTGGGCCCGGTGGCAGCGCCGCGGTGTCGAGGTGCCGGGCGCGGTGGGTGACGAAGTCGGCGACGGACGTCATGACGACCCCCTGGTCGTGGGTGCGACTGCAGGCGCCCAGATATACGCCCGTATAAGACGGATGTCTAGGCCCCGCTCACTAGGCTGGCACCGTGGGTCATCGGGAACAGTTGCTGGCCGCGGCGCGCCGGCTCATCGAGGAACGCGGCTACGCGCGCATCACCGCGCGCGACCTGGTGGCGGCCTCGGACACGAACCTGGGCAGCATCGGCTACCACTTCGGCTCGAAGGCGGGCCTGCTGAACGAGGCGATCGAGCTCGCCTTCCGCGACTACGCCGAGCAGATCGCCGGGCAGGCGATGGCCGGCACGACCGCGACGCCCCTCGAACGGGCCGCGGCGACATGGACGACGGCGATCGACAACTTCGCCGACCAGCAGCCGGTGCTGCAGGCCTACGTCGAGGCGTTGGCCCAGGCCATGCGGGTGCCCGAGCTGCGGGCCCAGCTCGCCGGCCACTACGCGCGGGCCCGGAGCCGGGTCGCCGAGCTCGTGGCGGTCGCGTTGGCCGACGGGTCGAGCGCAGACGAGCCGCACTGTCGGGCCGTCGCCGCCGTGGTCATCGCGACGTGCGACGGCCTGGCGATGCAGTGGCTGCTCGACCCCGAGGGCGTGCCCTCGAGCGACGAGGTCGGCGCCGGTCTCGCCGCCGTGCTGGCGGCGTCCTACCGGCCGCCGGAGACCTCGCGGACGGCCGGCCGGACGTCGGCGAGGTAGATCATCGCCGCGACGACCGACGCGAGCGAGAAGATCGACACCACGGCGCCGGGCGTGGCCGGGCTGCTGAAGAACGTGCCGAGCAGGCCGGCGATCAGCAGGATCGCGACCCAGGCGGGCTTGGTCAGCTTGTCCACGGCCGGGAAGGCCGCGGTCTTGCGGGTGAGGCAGTCGACGAGCGCCCACGCCCGCAGCGCGACGAGGCCCCAGTAGACGACGATGTTCGTCCAGAAGTACAGGCCCTCGACCAGATCCACGACAGGAAGCCTACCTACCCCGACACGATGCTGCCCCGTTCCCGGCGGGGGAACGGGGCAGCATCGTCGGCGTGGGCCGGCACCGTGCGACTCACCCCCGTGTCGTCGCCCGGCTCCCGCCGCACACGGTCCTGGACCTGCCGTTCGCGACTCACCCCCGTGTCGTCGCGGCGCAGGTCGGGACCGGCCCGACCGGGTCGGTCAGGCGCTGGTCGCGCGCTTGGCCGCAGCTTTGCGCGTGGTGGTCTTCTTGGCCGCGGGACGCGTGGTGGCGGCCTTGCGAGCCGCGGTCTTGCGCGGGGTGGTCTTGGCCGCCGGCCGCGGGCTGCCGGCCGGCGCCGTGGTGGTGCCGCGACCGGTCAGCGACTGCACCGGCTTGACGACCCGCTCCTGCATCGTCTCGACGACGGCGTCGGAGACGCTGTCGGCGACGTCGAAGGCCCGGGCGAGGCGCGGGTCCTTGCGCAGCTCGGCGAAGATCGCCTCGGCACGGTCGGTGACGGAGGCCTGGTAGCCCTTGGCCTGCGCGACGTAGGGCTCCAGCGCGGCCTTGATGGCGTCGACGTTGACGGCCTTCTCGGCCGAGGCGCGCAGGTCGTGCACCGCGCTGTTGGCGCGGTTGACGATGTCGTTGGCCTGACCGGTGACGCCGCCCAGCTGCGCCTGCGCGGTGCTCAGGGTGGAGTCGAGCACCTTGCGGCCCTCGGTCACGGCGTTGTCGGCGTAGGCGCGGATGTCGCTGGCGATGGACATGGTCGGTTCGCTCCTCGAAACGGGTCGGTCGGGACGGGTGGTTCGGCGGGCCGGGGTCAGCGGGCCGGGTCGGCCGCGGCGTGCGCCACGGGTGCGGACGCCGTGTCGGCCTCCGCCCGCAGCTGCGAGTTCTCGCGTCGGAAGGACTCGTAGATGTCGAGCAGCACCTGCTTCTGCCGCTCGTTGAGCTCCTCGTCGGTGAGGATCGCCGCCACGATCTCCGGGTTGCCCTCGCGGAACTCGAGGAAGCCGGCCCGGACGTACAGCTGCTCGGCCGAGATGCGCAGCGCCTTGGCGATCTGGGCCAGGATGTCGGCGCTCGGCTTGCGCAACCCGCGCTCGATCTGCGAGAGGTACGGGTTGGACACCCCGGCGAGACGGGCGAGCTGACGGAGGGAGACCTGGCCCTGCTCGCGCTGCTCACGGATGAACTCCCCGATCGCGGCACCGCTGCGCTTGGCCTGTTCCTTCGGCCCCTCGGCTATCACGTATCCGAGTCTGGCCGAGTACTGCTAGCTATTGCAAGCAGGCCAGCTAGCGACGTCGGTCACGCTGCGAGCAGATCACGGGCGGCACGTCGCGCGGTCGCGACGGCGTCGGCGTCGCCGCCGGCCGTCAGCGTCACGATGGCGCCCTCGTAGAGCAGGTGGACGGCAGCACCGAGGCGGGCCGCCCGCGCCGCCGGCATGCCCGCGTCGCGCAGGCCCTCGACGAACCACGCTCGCATCCACTGCTTCTCGGCCCGCACGACCGCCTCGATCGCGTCGTCCCGGCCGCCGTACTCGGCATAGGCGTTGACGAACCCGCAGCCGCGCCGCTCGGTCCGGGTCCAGCTCGCCAGGGCGTCGAACACGGCCAGCACCCGGGAGATCCCGGGCCGGCGCCGGTCCGCGACCTCGGCGAGGTAGGCCTGCCAGCGTCGGCCCCGGCGCACGAGGTACGCCGCGATCAACGCGTCCTTCGACCCGAACCGGTCGTAGAGCGTCTTCTTGGTGGTGCCCGCCGCCTCGGCGATGGCATCGACACCGACGGCATGGATGCCGCTCTCGTAGAACATCGACGACGCCGCGGCGAGGATGCGCTCCCCGGCCGGCGGCAACGGAGCGGGCTCGGCGAAGAGGTCGGTCATGGTCGTTCCCGTCTGGAGGCGTCGGGGTGCACTGCGAGTATACCGACCGGTATGGTTATGTCGACGGCATGAGACGTTCGCCCGCCACCGCCCTGCTCGCCGTCCTGCTCGTCGTGTGCTGGTCCTCGGGCTTCGTCGGCGCGACGCTGAGCACGCAGGTCGTCCCCTTCGACACCGCACTCGCGTGGCGGACGATCGTCTCCGCCGGCGTCCTCGCGGTCATCGCCCTGCTCCGTGGCGAGCGCGTCTCGCTCGCCGACGCACGCCGGCAACTGCCACTCGGACTCCTGGTGCAGGTCGTCTATCTGGGGGGCGTGTTCGCGGCGGCTGAGGCAGGTGTGCCGACGGGGACGGTCGCGTTGATCGCGGCGTTGCAGCCGCTGCTCGTCGCGGGCCTCGCCGGCCGCGTCACCGGCACGTCGCCGACCCCCCGCCAGCTGGCCGGGTTGCTGCTCGGCGCGGCGGGTGTCGGCCTGGTGGTGGCCGGCGACCTCGGCACCGGCGCGGCGCCGGCCGCTGCGTTCCTGCTCCCGGTGCTCGCCGTCGCGGGCCTCGCCGCCGGCACCCTGCTCGAGGGCCGGTGGCGGCCCACCACCCCGCTCGTCTCGTCCCTCGCGCTGCAGAGCGGCGTGGCCGCGGTGGTCTTCGCCGCCGTCGCCGCCGGCCGCGGGCACCTCGCCCCGCCGCCGACCGCGCACTTCTGGTGGGCCGTCGCCTGGCTGGTCGGGCTCGCGGCGCTCGGGGGTTACGGCAGTTACCTGCTCACCGTCCGCCGCAGCGGCCCGACCTTCGCGAGCGCGCTGCTCTACCTCACCCCGCCGACGACCGCGCTCTGGGCGTGGGCGATGTTCGGCCAGGTGCCCGGGCCGCTCGCCGCGCCCGGCGCGGTCGTGTGCGCGGCCGGTATCGGCCTGTTCGCCGGCCGGCGGCGCAGAGCGGTCGTCCGGTCGCGTCCGGCCGTCCCGTCGCCGCGGGCGGCCGTGCCCTCGCACTAGCGACGGGCGAGCGCCTGGGCTGCGAAGCCGGCCACGAGGAGCAGCAGCGCGCGCGTGTCGGCGTCGATCTCGCACCGTCCGGCCCACCCCACGGCGAGCGTGCCGAAACTCGCCCCGGCCACGGTCAGCGGCAGGTGCGCGACGCCGTCGATCCCGGCGGCGTCGAGATGCGCACCGACGCCAGGCGTGGCCCGTTCGGCGGCGTCACGGTTCACGTGGAAGACCGGGTCGGCCTCGAGCGCGGCCCGGGCCACGGGGCTCGAGCCGTCGAGCGGGAACGCGATCCACCGCGCCGCACGATCGACCGGGACGGGGTCGAGGCTCAGGAAGCGGAGCACGCCGTCGTCGGTGTCGGTCAGCGCGATGCCGACGCAGACCGCGCCGACCTGGTCGCGGACCGTGTGCGTGATCGTGTCCGCGACCTGCTCCGGGGTGGCGGCGCGACCGACCGCCTCGACGACGCGCAGCAGCAGGCGTGACCGGTCCCGCGCCGTGCGCGGCGCGGGAGGGCCGACCTGCCGCCCGTCGGCCGCGGCGCTCGTCCCGACGCCGCGGTCGCCGACCTCGATGCGGAACCAGGTCGTGGTGGTGCGGTGCCGCCGCGTGACGCCCCACTCGGTCGCGAGCCGGTCGACGATGCCCATCCCACGGCCCGTGGTGGCACCGTCCGGCACCGCCGTCACCGACGCGACGACGTGGCGCGGCTCGGCCGACGGGCGGTCCTCGTGCACCTCGACGCCCACGGCGTCCGCGTCCGCCGTCACCACCACGCCGACACGTTCGGAGCGCGCGTGCCGCACCACGTTCGTGACGAGCTCGCTGGTCAGCAGCTCGGCCTGCGCGATGACGGCGCGCTCGACGGCGTGCACCAGGAGCGTCGAGCGCACCTGCGCCCGCGCGAGCGCGGCGGCCTGCGTGCCGGCCTCGAACCACGCGACGTCGCGATTGCCCGCGGCGTGTTCCGCCACGTCGTGACGGGCGTCGGCCGCAGCACCGGAGCCGGCGGTCGGGACGCCCTCGGACGACGGCGATGCCATGCGCTCGGCCCCTTCCGCGACGCCCCCGGGTGCCGCTGCGCGCGGCAGGCAGTCAGTCAACTAGCGGCGGGCCGCCGGGTCAATCACCGACGCGATCGTGGCGACCGGTGCGCGGTCGCGGGCACCGTCGATTGCCACCCTCTCGGGTCCCCCTGACCGGTGGCCGGGACCCACGCGGCGATCACTGCTACTGTCGGTCCCGGTTGTCAGCACCTCCTTCTTCGGCACGACCAGCGACGCAGGGATTTGTTGAGATGCGTCTGTCGTAGCCCCGGTGCCCAGTCTTCGAAAGCCACGTCGCCGCAGACCGCGATCCGCGCACGGTGCGCGTGATCACTGGCTCCCGAGAGGACCAACAAGCATGGCTCAAGGCACGGTCAAGTGGTTCAACAGCGAGAAGGGCTTCGGCTTCATCGCCCCCGACGACGGCACCAAGGACGTTTTCGTCCACTTCTCCGCCATCGCCGGTGACGGTTACAAGAGCCTGGACGACAACCAGCGCGTCGAGTTCGACACCACGCAGGGCCCGAAGGGCCCGCAGGCGGAGAACGTCGTCGCGATCTGATCGTCCGGCCTCCGGGCCGACAGCTCGGCCACCGGCGCCGATCGCATTCCCGCAGGGGACGCGATCGGCGCCGCGTGCATTCCGGCGGCGGTGCCGACCAGATGTGATGCCTAGGCCTCGTCGAGCGCTTCCAGCGAGTGGATGACGGGGCGTCCCGCGAAGCCGTCGCCGGCCTTGGCGAACGCCGCCGCGATGTGCTCGGAACGCATGTGCGCCGCCAGGTCGTCGGCCTCCCGCCACGACTCGACGGTGACGAACACGGTCGGGTCCTCGGTCGAGCGGTACAGCGAGTACGCGAGGCATCCCGATTCGTCGCGGGTCGGGGGGACGAGCTCGCTCAACGCCTCCCGCACGAGGTCCTCGGAACCGGGCTTGGCCGTGATGACGGCGACGACGGGCAACGGCATGGCGGGTCCTTCCGCTGACGGTGCGGGCATGCGCGACGTCGGTGTCCGAAAACCGCCGGACAATTCGGCGCGCGTGCCCGAGAGTGACGTCCTGGACGATAACCGGCCCGTGCCTGTGAGGAGTTCCCCGTGACCGAGCTGTTCCGTTCGCTGCACGTGCCCGGCCACCCGCTCGTGCTCGTCAACGCCTGGGACGCGGGCAGTGCCCGCGTCGTCGAGGCCGCCGGCGCGACCGCGGTGGCCACGACGAGCGCGGGCGTCGCGTGGAGCCTCGGCGTACGCGACGGCGACGCGCTCGACCGCGACACCGCGCTCGCCGCGGTGCGGCGGATCGTCACGGCGGTGGGTGTCCCGGTCAGCGCCGACTGCGAGTCCGGTTTCGCCGACGACCCGGCCGGCGTCGGCGAGACGATCGGCCTGCTCGTCGCCACCGGTGCCGCCGGCGTCAATCTGGAGGACGCCTGGCACGGCGGCCCGACGCCGCTGCGCGAGACCGCCGACCAGACGGCACGACTCGCGGCCGCGCGTGCCGCCGCGGGCACGGAGCTGTTCGTCAACGCCCGGGTCGACACCTACCTGCGCGACGTCGGCGACCCCGAAGGCCGCCTCGCCGACACCGCCGCACGCGCCGCGGCGTATCTCGACGCCGGCGCGGACGGCATCTTCGTGCCCGGTGTGGTCGACCCGGCCACGGTCGCATCCCTCGTCGACGCGATCGACGCGCCGCTGAACATCCTGGTCGGCCCGGGCGCGCCGCCGGTGACCGAGCTCGCCGCCCTCGGCGTGGCCCGCATCAGCCTCGGTTCGTCGGTCGCGGCGGCCGCGTACGGTCTCGCGCGCAACGCCGTCCGCGAGGTGCTCGCGTCCGGCACGTACGAGTCCTCGGCGGACGCCCTGCCCTACGGCGAGCTCAACGGCCTGTTCGGGTAGTCGGGGTCGGCAAAGGTCACCGGCGCCTCGAAGTTCGCCCGGCGCGCGGCACGACGGAAGGTCGCGAGCGCGGCGGGGCCGACGACCAGGATCGCCACGAAGTTGGTGACCGCGCGCCCGGTGTCCCAGCCCAGCGAGGTCGCGAGGTCGAAGAGCAGGTAGCGGTGCCACTGGTCGCTGAACGAGGCGCCCGGGAGGAACGCGATCGAGCTGTTCGGGTCGACCGAGAACGGCCAGAACGACAGGTTGAGCATGAATCCGAAGAAGTACCCCGAGAGCGCGCCGTAACCGGCCAGCATGGCGATCTCGACCCGGCCGCGCGCCCGCGGCAGCAGGCCCGCGAACAGCCCGACCCACGCGCAGCCGAACATCTGGTAGGGCAGCCACGGCCCGACGCCCCCGGTGAGCAGTGCCGACGCGAACAGCGACGTGCAGCCGAGGCTGAAGCCGAAGCCCGGCCCGAAGACCCGGCCGGCGAGCACGAGCACGAAGAACACCGTCTCGATGCCGGCGGTCCCGGCGCCGAGCGGGCGGAGCGCGGCGTTGACGGCCGACAGCACGCCGAGCATGGCCACCGCCTTGGCGTCGATGCCGCCGTCGGCGATCTCGCTGAACACGACGGCGAGCACCAGCACGAGCAGGCCGCCGAACATGAGCGGCGCCATCGTCCGGTCGTCGAAGCGGCCCGGGTCCACCAGGAACGGCCACAGGAAGGCCACGAAGCCGACGAAGCTCGCGAGCGTCACGCTGATCACGGTCCGGCGCGGGATGCGCACCGCCCGCGCGCGGCGTGCCGGCGTCGTCGCGGTCACGACGCCGCTCCCGGCAGCGCCCGCGCCACCTGGGCGACCGTCAGGTAGGGCAGCGGCCGGAGGATCTTCGCCGTCTGCGGCGCGAACGCCGGCGACGCGACGACGACCTCCGCGGTCGGGCCGTCCGCGACGACCTCCCCCTCGGCGAGGACGACGACGCGGTCGGCGGCCGCGGCGGTGAACTCGACGTCGTGGGTCGAGATGATCACGGCACGCCCCTCGGCGGCCAGCGCGTCGACGATGCCGATGAGTGCCTGCTTGGCCAAGTAGTCCAGGCCGCGCGTCGGCTCGTCGAGCAGCACGACGCGCGGCGCCGCCCGCAGCTGCACGGCGAGGACGAGCGAGAGCCGCTGCCCCTCGGACAGGTCACGGGGATGCAGCTCGTCCTCGATGCCCGGTGCGAGCCGGTCGAGCAGCGCGCGGGCGCTGCCGCCCGCGGTCGCCGCGTCGACGCCCGCCTCGCGGTCGGCCTGGGCGAGCTCGGCCCGCACCGAGCCGAGGTAGAGCAGGTCGGCCGGGGTCTGGGGCACCAGGCCGACGAGCCGGCGCGCCTCGGCCACGGCGAGCCGGCGCGGGTCGCGACCGGCGACGTCGACGGTGCCGTCGTGACGCCGGCCGGCGCCCTGCAGGGCCCAGAGCAGCGAGGACTTGCCCGAGCCGTTGTGCCCCATCAGCGCGACGACCTGCCCCGCCGGCACGTCGAGGTCGACCCCGGCGACGGCGACGACGTCGGCGTAGCGGACGACCACGTTGCCCGCCGTCAGGGCGATCGAGCCACCGGCGGTGCCGGTGCGTGCCGGCGGCAGCGGCCGTCCGGCCAGCGCGTCACGCAGCGGGCCGGCGCGGCGGCGGGCGTCGCGCACCGACAGCGGCAGCGGCCGCCAGCGCGCGAGCCGGCCGAGCTCGACGACGGGCGGGGCGACGGTGGTCGACTCGAACGCCGCGGCCGGGAGGTCGTCGGTGACGGTGCCGTCGCCGTGGACGAACACGACCCGGTCCGCGTACTGGACCACGCGTTCGAGCCGGTGCTCGGCGAGCACGACCGTCACGCCGAGATCGTGGACGAGCCGGGTGATCGCCGCGAGGACGCCCTCCGCGGCGGTGGGGTCGAGCGCCGAGGTCGGCTCGTCGAGCACGAGCACCCGCGGGTGTGCGGTGAGCACCGCACCGATCGCGACCCGCTGCTGCTGCCCGCCGGACAGCTCGTGCAGCGCGCGGTGCCGCAGCTCGACCAGGTCGAGCAGCACGAGAGTCTCCTCCACCCGCTTGCGCATCACGGCGGGCGGCACGGCCAACTGTTCCATGCCGTACGCCAGCTCCTCCTCGACGGTGTCGGTGACGAAGGACGCGAGCGGGTCCTGCCCGACGACACCGACGACGTCGGCGAGCTCCCGGGGCGGGTGGTCGGCGGTCGAGCGTCCGTCGACGCGGACGCTGCCGGCGAGCGTCCCGCCGGTGAAGTGCGGCACCAGGCCGTTGATCGCCCCGAGCAGCGTCGACTTGCCCGAGCCGGTGCGACCGACGACGAGGCACAGCTCGCCCTCGTCCACCCGCAGGGAGACGTCCCGCAGGACCGGGGTCGTGCCGCCGGAGTAGGTGACGCTGACGTGGTCGAACTCGATCATCTACACCCCCGCCAACTCGTCGCCGGCTCGGCTCGGTCGGGCCGCGCGCGGATCGCGGGCCGCGCCGCTGCCCGGACGTGGCGCCGGACTCCGGCGCACCGGCGGCGGCGCGGTCAGGGCGGCCGCCCCGGCAGCCAGGATCGCGGCCACCGGCAGCAGCGGCAGCGAGGGGAAGGCGAGCGGGTACAGGCCGGGGTTGAGCTGGGTCGGGTCGTAGCCGACGGTCAGGAACATCACCGTCGCGCACACGACGCCGCCGCCGGCGACGAGTGACTCGGGCGTGCGCCAACGATCCGGGCGGTAGGCGGTGCGCTGCACCCGTCGGCCGCCCGCGTGCAGGCCGGCCGCGCACAGCAGCACGCCCGTCGCCACGGCGGGCAGCCCGAGCAGCCGCGGCACGGTCGGGTCGACCAGCCCGTACACGCCGACGCACAAGCCGCACATCCCCAGCGACAGCAGCAGTCCGGTGATCCGCCGACGGGCCCGGCTCACGTCACCGACGCGGCCGTACCCGCGCGAGTCCATGCCGGCGGCGAGGCGCAGCGAGCGCTCGAACGCGTCCTCCAGCACCGGGACGACGATCGAACGCAGCGGCCGCAACCCCCTGCCGTGGCCGCCGCGCAGCCGGCGCGCACGGTTGACGCGCTGCGCGCTCTCGACCAGCTGCGGGGCGACGCTCAGCGCGACCACCACCGCGACCCCGAGCTCGTACAGCGCGCCCGGCAACACCCGCAACGCCCGTTTGGGGTTGGCCAGCACGTTCGCCGCTCCCACGCAGCACAACAGCGTCCCCAGCCGCAGACCGTCGAAGGCGGCCGACAGCGTGGCCTCCAGCGAGACGGCACCGCCCAGCCGGATGCCGGCGTACCAGTCGGGGGTGTCGAGGTGCGGGAGCGAGAACAGGATGTGGTCGTCGGGCTGGATCCCGGATGCGAACACCGCGCGGAAGACCACCCGCGTCACGATCACGACCAGCGCGAGGACCAGGTAGTACTGGAAGGCCCGCGCCCACGGCGCGTCGCTACGACGACACGCGATCACGAGGCCGAGCACGGCCAGCACGAGCACGAGCAGCAGCGGGTTGCTCGTCCGATTCGCCGCCACCGCCATTCCGATCGCCCAGCTCCACCAGGCCACCGGGTGCAGCTGCCGCGGCGTGCGCGCGGTCGCGAGGGCGCTCGCCGTCGGCACCCGCTCAGCCCTGGTCGGTGTCGAGGCGTCGCCGTCGCCGGACGGCCCAGCCCGCGCCGACGGCGAGCACGGCGGCGAGGCCGATGCCGACGACGAGCGGTACCGCCGACCCCGCCGGCGGCCGTGTCGTCGACGCAGGACGCGCGTCGACGACGTTGCCCGCGGCCCGCGCGCCGAGCGACGAGCCGGCCGCGGACGAGGCGACGGCCCGACCCGCTGCCGTCGTCGCGGTGCCGTGCGTGGCGGCGCTGCGGCCGGCGGTCGGCGCGAGCGGCGCGGTCGAGGCCCGGGCCGTCGACCGTCCCGCCTGCGTCGCGGTCGGCTCGGCCCGCCGGGCGGCTGACGACGTCCGGTGCCCGTCCGCGGCCCCGCCGTGACCGCGGCCGACCGCGGCGGTCCGGCTCGCGGCCGTCCGTCTCGACCCGCCGTGGCCCACGCCCCGGCCGGCCTCGGTGCCCGTGGGGGTGCACGTCGAGGCGGACCCGCCGGCACGCAGCGAGTTCGGGGTGCACACCGGGAAGCCGTTCACCGGGTCGCCGTCGGCGCCGGTGATGTCGGTGCCGCCGAAGATCCACAGCTGCACCTCGCCCTCGGTGGGCTTGTCGGCGTACGCGCCGAACTGGCTGTACGACCAGCTGTTCCTGCCCTTCGGGGCGAGCCAGTAGGACCAGTACGCCGAGGCCGGCGGCGTCCGGACGCACGCCTCGTCCCTCGGCGTCGGGTACTGGGTGCCGTGATCCCAGGCCTGGTTGCCGATGCGGCACAGGAACTGCGGGCCGTCGTGCTGCGTGCCGGTGGTGCGGAACCCGGTGTCGTTCAGCAGGGCGATGCCGGACGCGGGCCTGTCGAGGTCGCAGCCGCGCACGATCGGGCCGTCCCAGTGCGAGTAGTCGACGGCGACGACGGTTCCCGTGCTCGGCCCGCAGTCGCCGACCGGGCTCGCCTGGGCGGCGGGCGACCCGAGCACCGGACCGACCACCACGACGAGCGCGACGGCGATCGCGCCGAGGACGGCGGAGCGCCGCCACGCCGTCATCGGTGCGTCCCGCCACGCCCGGGGCGCGCGCCGCGGCGGGCGGCGACGCTCAGGGCCGCGCCGAGCGTGAGCAGGGCGGCCGCCCACAGCAGCAGGGTCAGCGTCGGGACGCCGGTGTCGGCGGTGCCCGCCGCACCGTCGGCGACCGGCGACGCCGAGTCGCCGTTCGGCACGGCCCCGGAGGTCTCGGTGCCCGGGCTGCCGCTCCCGTGGCCGGCCGCCGAGGAGGTCGTGCCGGGGCCGGACGGCGTTCCGCCGGAGCTCGAGCCGCCGCCGGGGACGGCGGGCGGGTCGGCAGCCGCGGCACGCGGCAGCGACAGGATCGTCGCGCCGGACAGCTCCAGCAGGCTGCGCTGGGCCGCCGCGGCGACCGCCTGCGTGGAGGCGCGCAGGTCCGGCGCCGCGCCGCCGGTGAGGGCGAAGCCGCCGGCCGGGGTCGCGAGCGAACGCAGGCCGCGCAGCGACGACTGCCACGGCGCGATCGGCGTGATCGTCTGCGGCTGCGGCGGGTCCGCGGTGGGGCTGGTCAGGGCCGTGACGAGCGACTGCAGGGCGTCGGCGGCCAGCGCGGTGGAGTTGGCGTTGTCCCCCGCTGCCCCCGGGAACAGACCGGTCGTGCGCTGCCGGTCCTGCAGGTAGTGCTGCGCCGCGCCGATCCACGTGTCGGTACCCGCCACGGCGGCGAGCGCCTGCACCGCGTACCCGGTGGTGTCGACGTCGGAGGTGCAGCCGTCCCCGGCACTGCGCAGCGTGCTGGCGAAGCCGCCGTCGTCGCACTGCAGCTGGTGCAGCCGCACGACGGCGGGGTCGGTGGCGGCGAGATGGTCACCGTCGTCCGGCGATGCCTGCAGGGCGAGGACTCCGAGCGCCTGCGAGACCGTGGCGTAGTTGTTGCGGAAGTCGCCGACCGCGACGCACGGCTGCCCCGCACCCTGGGCCTCGGTGCACACGTTCGCGGCGAGCACTGCGAGCAGATCGGCCCCGCCGAAGGAGTGCGGATCGCCGCCGGTGGCCTCGGCGACCAGCGCGAGCTTGGCCAGTGACCCGCTGTAGGGCCCGAAGTTCGCCCCGGTCGGGTCGGCGTACGCGTCGACCTGCTTCTCGAGGTAGGACGTCATGGCCGAGACCGACGCGGCGTGCCCGCCGGTGGCCAGCAGCGCGAACACGCCGTCGGCGGTGAGCCCCTGGTCGGGGTAGGCCGTCCCGTCGTAGACCGTCTCGTAGTGGTCGCCGCCGGTCAGCTGGTCGACGAGGTAGGTGGCCCCGGACGTACCGACGTCCTTGGCGTCGAGGTCGTCGAGCACGGAGCCGAACGGGGTGCCGACGACACCGCCGAGCACCTGCGTCGTGGCTCGCATGTCCGAGCCGTCGGCGTCGGCGTCGACGTCGAAGCCGCCGTCGGCGTTCTGCGCCGCGGCGAGGAACGCCTCGGCTCGCTCGATCCGGGTCGCGTAGGTCTGCGCGTCGAGCCGCAGCGCCTGGATCGCGATGGCGGCGGAGTTGGTCGAGTCGCCGGCCGCGCCGGGGAAGCCGCCGTCGGCGGTCTGCTGCGAAGCGAGCCACGACAGCGCCTTCGCCAGCCGGGTGCGCGCCTCGGCGCCCGGCACGAGGGCGAGCGCCATCGCGGCGATGCCGGTGCTGTCGGTCTCGGAGTCGGCGCCGGGCAGCACGCTGGGGAACGCCCCCGACGCGTGCTGCAGGCTCTCCAGGTAGGCGATCGGACGCTTCGCACCCTTGGCGTCGCCGGCGCGTAGCTGCGCGATGATCGGCAGCGCCTGCGCGAAGGTCGACGGCGAGTAACGGTAGTTGCCGGGCGCGGCGCAGACGCTATCGATCGCCTTCGTGCAGACCAGCTCGGCCAGGGTCGCGACGAGATCGTGGCCGGCGAACGCGTGCGGGTCGTAGCCGGTCATCAGTGCGGCCAGCGCGACCTTGCCGACCGAGCCGCCGCCGGCGTACTCCGTGCCGACGCCGGTGTAGTCGTTGATCGACCGGTCGCTGCCGTCGGTTCCGGCGCTGTCCAGGAACGCCATGATGCGACGCAACGCGGCGTCGTCCGAGCCGGACGCGGCGAGCGCGTACACCGCGTCGACGGTCAACCCGTAGTCGGCGAAACCGAGGTCGTACTGGTCGTAGTAGTGGCCGTCCTTGAGCTGCGGTCCGTCGCCGGCACTGTTGGGGGCGGTGAGCAGGTAGTCGGTCGCCTTCCCGACGTCGGCGCGCGGCGCGGGCGCAGCCCTTCGCTGCGCAGCCGGCGCGGATCTCGCCGTCGCGCTCGATCCCGCCCGCACCTGGTTCGGCGTGAAGGCGGGCTTGCCGGTGGTGCCCTCGACGTCGGTGGCGCCGTAGGTCCACGCCTGGACGTCGCCGTCGATCGTCCGCTGCGAATATGCGCCGAACTGCGCATAAGACCAGGTGTTCGATCCCTTCGGCGCCAGCCAGTAGGACCAGTACGCGCTCGCCGGCGGCGTCCTCACACACGACTCGGTGGCCGGCTTCGGGTACTGCGTGCCGCTGTCGAACAGCGCATGGCCGATACGGCACAGGAACTGCGGGCCGTCGTGTTGCGTGCCGGCGGTGGTGAAGCCGGCCGTGTCGAGCAGGTCGATGCCGGTGGTCGGGGTCGTGTCGCAGCCACGGACGATCGGCCCGGACCACGTCGCGAAGCTGACCGCCACCAGCGCGCCCTTGCTGGTGGTGCACGAGCCGGTGCTGCCGACGATGGTGCCGGCCGCCGGTTTCGGGGTCGTGCCGGGTCTCGCCGCCACCGTGACGGTGCGCCGAATACTCGACGCACGGTAGGCCCGATGCTTCGACTTCGCGCTCGCTCGCACCCCGGAGTACCGGACGGTGACGGTGCGCCGGCCCGCGGCCGGGGCGGTGGCGGCGCACCGCGCCGACCCGGCGCGCACCGCGACCTTCGCGCACGTCTTCGGCGTCCTGCCGGCGATGGTGAAGCGCATCGTGCCGCCCGTCGGACGCGGCCTGACCCTCGCGGTCAGCGCGAGCGGCGCGCCCGCGACGGCGCGTGACGCGCTCACGGATGTCGTGGTCTTCCTCGGCTCGGCGGGCTTGGTGGTCTTGGCGGGCTTGGCACCGGCGGGCGCCGCGGTGATCAGAGCACCGGCGAGCAGGAGGATGACCCCGGCCGCGACGGCGCGGCTCCGGCGGGTGGGGCAGGGAGTCATGAGCGACGTCCGTTCGTTCGGAGTGCTCGCAACGCGACACGGCGACGACCGACGAACGGGCCGGGCACCGTCTCGCTACCGCGACGAGACACTGACCACCCAGCCCGGCAGGCATTCCGGCTCGCCTCGCATCGCTGCGCGGCTCACGGTTGCGGGTCAGCGCCGGGTTCACACCGGCTTCCCCTGCGTGGGCTGGTCTTGCTGCACGGGCGGCTGCCCGGCCGAGCGCACCGTAACAGCCCCGCGCCGATCCGGTCAATGCGCATCGGTCGGTGTGCCGACATGATCACGTCGCCACCTCGGCGGCCGACGCCCGCGATCACGAGTTCCAGCCGGTGGTCACCTGGCCGCGTGACACGGCACCCGATCCGTACGCCGCCGGTATGTCAGGAGAAGACGTCGCTGGGTCGCGACACCCACGGGTAGTAGTCGAGGCGACTGGTGAGCCGTAGCTCCAGCAGATCGAGGGGCACGACGTGCGCGGGGTCGGCGGGGGTCGCGGCAATGCGGAGCTCGCGGATGCGCTCGTCGCGCGGTTCGGCCCGCCACGACAACCCGGCCGAGGCCGTCCGACCGGGCCCGAGCATGAACGCTCGTTCCTGCCGATGCGCAACGGGGGTCGGCACGACCCGGAGCGCGCCGCTGCGGCCGGCGGCGGTCACCCCGGTGACGACCGGTCGAGTCAGCCGCACCGGACGGCCCGTGCAGTTGCGCACGTCGACGGCCAGGTAACGCCGGCCGAGAGCTGCATCGAGAGCCGACCTACCGACCGCCAGCACCTCGCCGCGGTGGCACCGGGGTGGGACGTCTCGGTCCGGCGAACCGACGCTGCGGGACGCGGACGAGGTGGTGGGCGTCGATGCAGGTGCGCTGCGTGATCCGGCGATGGTGTCACCGCCCCGGGAGGCGGAACCCCCGGCGCACCCGGATATCGCCAGCGCCGGCGCGAGGATCAGACCGGTCGTGCGCGTCCGCAGGTTTCGATGCGCGGGACCGCCCACGGCGGCGATCATGCCAGAACGTCGCTCTCGCCCCCTTCGTCCCAGGGAGGATGAACCCGTGCTGCCGTGGGACCACAACGCCTACTACGACCGGCTGCTGCTGCGCGCCGTGCCCGCGGGCGCCGAGCGCGTCCTGGACGTCGGCTGCGGGGCCGGCCGGCTGGCCGGTGCGCTGGCCGCCCGCGTCCGCCACGTCGATGCCCTCGACCGTGACCCGACGATGATCGACGCCGCCCGCCGCCGCGTGCCCGACAACGTCGACTGCCGGCTGGCCGACGTCACGACGGTTCCGTTGCCCGCCGGGCACTACGACGCGATCGTCTCGATGACCGCACTGCACCACCTGCCGCTCGCCGCGACGCTCGCCCGGCTGGCCGAGGCGCTGCGCCCCGGCGGCGTGCTGGCCGTCGTCGCCCTGCCGCGTCGCGACCTGCCGCGCGAGCTGCCCGTCGAACTGGTCGCTTCGACCTGGCACCACCTGATCGGTCTCGTACTGGCCGCCGGAGGCGACCGCACCCGGCCGGGCTCGCCCCTGCGCCACGATCCCGACCACCGGCGCATGCCGACGCGCGACGCCGAGCTGACCACGCGCCAGGTGCGCGAGCAGGCCCGGGTGGTGCTGCCCGGTGTGCACGTGTGCCGGCTGCTTGCTCTGGCGCTACCTGCTGATGTGGCGACGTCCCGACCCGCCCTTCCCATAACGGACGGTTCTCGGCACTATGACCCGCAGGTCACGACGATGACCGATTCGGAGGGATTGCCATGCGCACGAAGCTTTTCGCGGCCTTGCTCGGACTCCTGACCTCGGCGGCGCTGCTCATCGCCTCGGCGACGTCGGCATCGGCCGCCACCGCCAAGTCGCAGAACGGCTGGACGGTCATCACCAAGTCGACCTCGTCGAAGCTGGCGACCTACAAGGTGCCGGGCACCAAGCACGGGTTGCTGCTGCGCAAGGGCGACGCCGGCGTGCTCCTGGTCGACTTCGCCAACTGGTACAACAAGCAGGTCGAGAAGCTGAGTCTCTACAAGGCCGGTGACGACTACGGCTGGTCGTACCGCAAGATCCGCGGTTCCCAGACCACGTACTCCAACCACGCGTCGGGCACCGCGATCGACCTCAACGCGACCCGCCACCCACTGAACACCACCGCGGCCCACTCGTTCACGAAGAAGCAGATCGCGGCCATTCACAAGCGGCTCAAGCGCTACTCGGGCGTGATCCGATGGGGCGGCGACTACCAGCATCGCAAGGACCCGATGCACTTCGAGATCAACAAGAGCGTCGCGGCCACGCACAAGGTGTACAAGAAGCTCTTCCCCTGCCACTCGCCCACCTGCTAGCCCGGGCAGGTCGGTCACGCGCGTCGTTGCGCGTCCTCGACCGCGACCCGGAGCCGATCGACCGACCGCATGGCGGACGTGCCACCGGCGCCGGCGGAGCTGCGCGAGCTCGTGATGCTGTCGCAGCACAGCGCCGTCGCGTCCCGCCGGACGACGCGTAGCTGCCAGCGACCGTTGCGCGGTTCCGAGCGATACCTCAGCTCCACGACGGCGATGTCGGCGAGTGGCACGTCGTCGCGATACAGCCCGCGGCGCAGCGTGAAGCCGGGAAGGGACAGGCCGGTGGGCGTGAGGATCACCGTCCGCCAGGTCGAGACACCGCCGACCAGCACCGCGGCCATCACCAGGCAGCTGACGAGGGCCAGGATGCCGCCGGCACAGGACCAGCCGACGTCGCTGCCGCGCGAGACCTGGATGCCGCACACGACGGCGAGCGCCGCGAACAGCGGCGCGAAGACCGCGCCCAGCACCGCGTTCACGGTGCCGTGCAGACCGGCGCGGAACTTCATGGGTCCATGGTCGCAGCGGTTCCCGGACGGACGAGCGGGCGCCGGGTAACCGCGCCGAAACAGTGGTCGGTGAGAGTGCGACAGGTGAAGGTCGCCGTTGTCTCGGTTCGTGACGTCCTGCCGCTCGTCGACGCGCTGACCGCCGAGCTGGCCTCCAGCGGGTACGACGAGAGCGAGATGTTCGGCTACTCCGTCGAGCGACTCGAAGCGGGCGGCGTCCACCTCGTCGGCGCGTCGGACGACGGTGCCTACGTCGGCGTCGGTGGTGTCGAGGTGGCCGACGACGGCACCGCCGAGCTGAAGCGGTTCTACGTCCTCCCCTCGCACCGCGGACGTGGCGTCGCGTCGGCGGTCATCACCGCGCTGCTCGACCACGCCGCCGCGGCCGGGGCGCACCTCGTCCGTCTCGAGACCGGCGTCCACCAGCACGCCGCGATCCGGTTCTACGCCCGGCACGGTTTCGAGCCGATCGCGAAGTTCGGCCCCTACGTCGACAGCGCGTCGTCGGTCTGCATGGCCCGGTCCCTGGCGACGTGACGGAGTACTCCCGCAACGCCTTCGACGGGGGCAGACTGGGGCGGTGCCCTCGCTGTCGACGCTGACGACGTTCGTGCTGGTCGTCGCGGCGTTCGCGGCGGTTCCCGGCCCCAGCAACCTGTACGTCACCGCGCAGGGTCTGCGCGGCGGGCGGCGCGTGGCACTGGCGGCGGCGCTGGGGTGCGCGCTCGCCGCCGCCGCCTATGCCGTCGCCACCACCTTCGGGCTCGCCGCGCTGCTCGCGTCCTCCGCCCCGGCGCTGTCGGCCCTGCACTATCTCGGCGGCGCCTACCTGCTGTTCCTCGGTGTGCGCGCGTGGCGGGCCGGCGGGAGGATCGGCGAGCAACCGCCGGCGCAAGCCGCGAGCGACGAGCGCGACATCGCGAGCCGCAGGCGCCGCGCCTTCGTCCAGGGCGTGGTCGTGGAGTTGTCGAACCCGAAGGTCGCGCTGTTCTTCCTCGCCTTCTTCCCGCAGTTCGTGCACCGTGGCTCCGGCTCCGTCACCGGGCAACTGGTCGTTCTCGGCGCCGTGTTCTGCGTCGTCGGACTGCTCTCGGACTCGATCTACGCCCTACTCGCCGGTGCGTTGCGCCAACGCATTGGGAGCAGCCGCCGGCTGCTCGGCACGAGCACTCGTGCCAGCGGGGTGTTGTACCTCGGGTTGGGCGGCTGGTCGATCTGGTCCGGTGCCCGCGTCCGCGCTCAGTGACGTTCCGCTCGCGGTCGGGCGATACTGCGGGCGTGGATGACGAACGCGCGTTGCCTGCACCGCGGTGGCGGGTGCGGACCGATCGTCGTCGACCGCGGCGCAAGCGGCTGTCGGCACAGCTGATCGCGCGGGTCGACGTCTACTCACCGCAGGGTGAGCTGTACTACGTCAACGTGGTCCGCAACGCCCCGCTCGCCGGGGCCGGCGAACTGGCCATGGGCTCTGATCTCGGCTCCGTGGCGCAGTACCTGGGACGCAACCTCGAGGCATGGGGTGACACCGGATGGAAGATCACGGTCGACGCCCCTGCCACTTCGTTCAGATCCGCGCGAACTCTCTTCGTGATGCCGGTGTCGGCGAAGGCGATCCTGATCGAGGTGACCGAGGTCGTCGTCGCCGCGGTCGCCCGCGGTGATTGCCTCTGGCCAGACGACTAGGACGCGTGTTCGTCGGCTTCAGCAGCCCGCGGCGGCCGGCCAGCTGCGGCTGTTACTCGCTGATCCGCGTGGCTGAGGCCTCCGCCGCAGCCCCATCCGGACGGGCAGTCGGCGAACCGACCCGTTCCGCCCAGGGCGGGTAATCCTCGTCGTACCCAGTGGGATCGATCCCGCGCAGTCGGACGTCGATGATCTGTTGATCTTCGCCGCCCTGCAAGGCGATCCGTGCCCAGATGGTCGCTGCCCGTCCGTCGGAATGGGCAGCGACCCACGTGAGCACCTCGTCCACGTCAGCTTCGTAGATCTCGACCCACTCCTCGGTGGTCCCGGTCCACAAGCTCACCCGGTAGTGGGGCTGGTTGTACTCATCACCAGGCAGGTAGTGGGAGTCGAGATCGCCGCCGAGCCGCACGACAAGATTGTGCCTCGGGGTGGCAGACACTGCGCCCGGGCATCGGCAGTCGCGCTAGGTCATCGCTCGAGTTGGGCCGGCGCACTCGAGCTCCGAGCGCGCCGGCCGCGTCGTCAGGCTGCGGTGTAGTGCAGCGTTCCCCGCAGCGGGTAGGCAGAGCCGTTGCAGTAGACGGCGAAGCTGAGGGCGACGGCGGTGATGACGCCGCGCTTGTTCGCCCGCAGCGACGAGACGTGCAGCGAGCCGCTCTGGGTGTCGCAGGCGTTGCCGCCGCCGTACATCATCACGCCCGCGGACGTCGCCGTCGGCCCCTGCTGCGTGTGCTCGTACGTGCCGGGGCGCAGTGCCGTGCGGGTCGGTGATTGCACGACGACGTCCCACGAGGCGTCACCGCCGACGTCGACGGTGATCTTTCTCGTCGTGGCGGAGATCGGCATCTGGCTCGAGGTCGGCGTGTACGCGGCAGTGGCGCCGGTGGCGAGTCCGTCGCCGCCGACGGAGCGGAACCAGAACGACGTCGCGCTTCCGTCGACGCGCTGACGCACCCGGACCGACGAGTGCTTGCCCCTGCGCGCGGTGAGCTGGTGGGTGCCGGCCTTGAGCGTGGCCGTGGTCAGGCGTGCGAGCCCGAACGAGTCTGCCTTGGCCCGGCCGATGCGCTTGGTGCCGTCATAGAAGAAGACGGACGAGCCCCGGTGCACCTGCGCGGTGAGCGTCGTCGGCTGGCCCAGCACCGTGACGGGGTGCGACGAGGTCAGCGTCACCGCGTGCCGCACGGGGGCGTGGTACTGCAGGCTGCCGTTCAGCGGCACCTTCGACCCGTCGCAGTACTGCGTGAAGGACGCGTCCAGCTCGGTGACGCCGCCGAACTGGTTCGTCGTGATCGAGCGGATCAACACGCTGCCGGTGAGGGTGTTGCACGCCCGCCCCTGGCCGGAGACCGACAGACCGGCGTGCGTCCCGTTGAAGCCGGCACGGGCAACGTTCGTGTAGGTGCCGGTCGTGAGCTGTCCGCCCACAGGCGCGGCCAGCTCCACCTCGTAGTCGGTGTTGCCGTCGCCATAGCGAGTCGACAGACGCCAGGTCAGCCGGCCCTCATTGCCGGAGAACTGCAACAGGCCGTCGGTGTCGTCGAAGGTCCACACCTTGCCCTGGGTGATCGGCTCACCGGCGGCGCCGGCGACCGTCAGGAACGATGTGGGTCCATGGCGGCTGACGCCCGCGACGCTGTCGGTCGCCGGCACCACCACCGCCGCGGCCGCCAACGACGCCACGATCAGAATTGCCCTACTGAGTCGGCTCATCCGTCCCCTCCCAAGGTCCAGAGCCACACTTCGACGGCGCGGATATGCCCCCGCCCGCGCCGACTCTAACGTCGGTTGACGCGTGCCGACGCGATTCGTCGGGGCTGCCCCATATGTCGATCCTGGTCGCCAACGGCTCGGCCGCGGCCCCGTGCCGGAGCGTCACTCCAGGCATGCAGGATGCGCGGAGCGCTGCTTCTCCGAGTCGCAACGGCAGGAGATCGGCATCGTCGAGCCGGGCACACCGTGACCATGGACATCACCGCCCGCCGCGCCGACTCCGTCGCAACCCTGACCGTGCACGGCACGATGGATGCCCGCGAGGCCTACCGCGTGTACGAGACGGCGGCCGCCGAGGCCGAGGCGGGCGCGACCCTCGTCGCGATCGACCTCAGCGGCGTCGACTTCATCGACTCCGTCGGGCTGGGCATGCTCGTCCGCACGCAGGAGGAGCTGACCCGCGACTACAAGTCGGAGCTGACGCTGCTCAACACCTCCCCCACCGTCCTCCGGCTGCTTGAGCTGACGGGCCTGCAGGATCACTTCCGCCTGGCCTGACGCAAACACGGCAACGCACCTTTGCCCTGCCCACCGACTGACCACGACAAGGGACCATCAGCCGTGTACGCCATGGACGAGGACGGCAAGCTTCGACCCATGACGCGTCACGAGATGGAAGAGATCGCGGCGCGCGCGTTCGAGGACGAACCGGAGAGTCTCGCCGACCGCTACCTGAACTCCCGCCTCGCCGGTCGAGTCGAGTGGCTTCTCTTCACGCGCCGATTCTCGTAGGTACGCACGGCTGCATTGGTCTGCCACCGCTGAGGCATGAGGATCTCAGGGATGTCGTCGGGCGAAGAGGTCATGGGTGACCCTCCTCACGAGTTGGATCGGTGGATGTCGGGTCGGCGGCGCAGCAGGCGCCCGCCGGGTACGACGTCCAACACGGTTCGCGCGAGCTGGTCGCGCCGTCGCTGGTGGCGGTCTCCGGCCGGATGTGCCGAGCTGAGATCGTGATAGCCGGCCAGTGCCCACACGGCAGCGACGACGGTGTCGACAAGGGCAGCACGCGCGCGAGCCCGGTCGCTGCCGGCCAGGCCTGCTGCGGTGGCTGCGTGCACGGCGTCGACCCACACCCACATTGCAAGCACCTCGTAGGACGGGCGGATGCCTGACAGGGCAGCCTGCGTCAGGTGCCGGCCGCCCAGCATGCGGGTGACCACGACCGCCCGACGGTCCTCGCGTCCGGCTTCCGTAGGGCCGAGGACCATGTGTGGGACCGCGAGGAGCAGACCGCCCCACGCCGCGCGTACCAGTTCGATGCGCCGTGTAGGGGCCGCACCGCGAGCACGCCGTGATCGCCAGCTGAGTGCGGTGCTGTCACTCATCGCCCGCCGCCGAAGCTGGCGTCATCGCGCCGGCAGGCTCGTGTGGGTGACCAGGTCATGTCGGCGGCCTCACCAACCCAACACCGAGACGGCGTCGGGTCTGGGGTCCGGCTCACCGGCAGCGTCGGCGAAAGCCCGGAGCGCCGCGACGAGCGGCCCGCGTTGTCGCTCCGGGACGGCGGCGACGATGCGGGCGATCTCCTTGCGCCGGCGACTGGTCACCCTCGCCACCAGCCGGGCGCCCTGCTTGGTGAGGCCGAGGAGCACCTGACGGCGGTTGGCTGGATTCTCCGTTCGCGTGACGAGATCCGCGGCGAGCAGCCTGTCGATGGTGCGCATCGCCGTCGAGGCGTTGACACCCAGGATGTCGGCGAGCTGGTTGAGGTTCACGCCGTCGTGACCGTCGAGCACGACCAGGGTCCGGAACTGCGTGGGGGTCACCGCATCGTCGAGCGCTGACAACGACCTGACCGAGACCGCGACGAGGACACGCGATGCGCGCAGCACTGCCTCGACGACTTCGTCGTCGCCATGGTGGTGATCCGCTGCTGGAGGACCCACGTCAGCGCCCAATCCGGCCGAAGATCGTTCGCGTCGCGCGGAGCATCGTCGTCATGGGCTCGTCGCTCCTTGCGCTTCGGCTCGGTCGGGGCCGCGAGCGTCGTCGCGGTCGACCCCGTCGTTTGCATTGATGTTAGCAAAGATTGCATCATGCAATTGTGTCTGTGATGCGAGTGATCCCGTCCCGTCTGGGCGCTGCCCGTTCGGAACGGCTGAGACTGGTCGTTCTGTCGCTGTTCATCGGCGGCGGGGCAGGGCTCGGCGCCGTGGCGTTCCGGTACCTGATCGAGGGGCTGACCCGGCTCTTTTCCGGGCACGAGGACTACGCCGGTCTCGGCCACGTCGCGAATCCGCACGTCGCGTTTCTCGGCCGGTACTTCGTCGTGCTGACGCCGGTCGTGGCCGGGCTGCTGTACGGACCGTTGATATATCTGTTCGCACGCGAGGCCCGCGGACACGGCGTGCCCGAGGTCATGGTGGCGGTGGCCCGCAATGGGGGGCGGATCCGGCCGCAGGTCGCCGTCGTCAAGGCCCTGGCGTCCGCGCTGTGCATCGGCGGTGGCGGATCGGTGGGGCGCGAAGGACCGATCGTCCAGATCGGATCCGCGCTCGGCTCCACGCTGGGCCAGGTCTGCCGGCTGGGAGAGCAGCGCACCAGGCTCCTCGTCGCCTGCGGCGCGGCCGGAGGTATCGCCGCGACGTTCAACGCGCCGCTGGCAGGCGTCTTCTTCGCGATGGAGATCATCCTCCGGGAGTGGGCCACCGAGTCGTTCGGCATGGTCGTGCTCTCCTCGGTCACCGCCAGCGTCGTCGGCCGGTCCGTCCTCGGCGACAACCCGTTCCTGTCCCTGCCCGCGTTCCGCGTAGACCACGTGTCCCAGTACCCGCTCTTCGCGGTGCTCGGGCTCATCGCCGGCCTGACCGGTGTCGCCTTCTCCCGCGTGCTCTACGCCGTCGAGGACGTCTGTGACTGGGTCTGGCGGGGTCCGGAGTGGGCGCGGCCCGCCGTCGGGGGGCTGCTCCTGGGCGGCCTGCTGCTCGCACTGCCCGAGATGTACGGCGTGGGTTACCCCGTGCTCGGCAGGGCCGTGGCCGGCGGCTACGGAGTGGCGTTCCTCGTCGCCCTGCTCGTCGGCAAGCTCTTCGTCTGCAGCGTCACCATCGGTATCGGCGGGTCGGGCGGGGTCTTCGCTCCCGCCCTGTTCTGCGGTGCGATGACGGGCGCCGTGTTCGGGGACGCCGCGCATGCGATCGCACCCGATACCGCAGGATCCATCGGAACGTACGCGCTCATCGGCATGGGCGCGGTCTTCGCCGGTGCCGCCCGGGCGCCGATCACGGCCGTGGTCATCCTGTTCGAACTCACCGGTGAGTACACCATCATCCTGCCGCTCATGCTCGCGATCGTGCTGGCCGCCGGCGTCAGCCACTTCGTTTCGCACGACACCGTGTACACCCGCAAGCTCCTCCGCCGCGGGATCGACATCGACGAGCCCGCCGACGCCGCACTGCGCCGGAGGCCGGCATCGGACGTGATGACCGCACCCCCCACCGCGGTGCGTGAGAGTCTGCGCCTCGAGGACGGCGCCGCGATGTTCGCCGACTCCGCCGAGAGCCATCTCCCGGTCGCCGACGACCGCGGAACTTACCTCGGCGTCCTTGCGGCGGTCGACGTCATCAACGCGCTGGCCGCCGGCGAGACGACGACCGCTCGCTCGCTGACAACGACGACCACCCCCGTTACGCCGGAAACACCACTCGGCGTCGTCCTGCACGAACTGGAACGCGGCGCCGGAGCGGTCCCCGTCGTCGACTCCGAGAACGCGATCACCGGGTGGATACGGCACCGCGATCTGCTCCTGGTCCTCAGCAGCGGAACTCTTCCCATCGGAGCTTCGCTCAACGCTGCCGGCCCGGACCCCGGGATGCCGGCACCCCGATCCCACGACGATTCGACCGCCATCGACAGGAGAACGACATCATGAGTCTTGGATCCGCTCACCACATCTTGGTCAAACTCAGCGACCAGGGCCAAACCCTCTCGTCCGACGACGAGGACATCCGCGGCCGGCGAGTCCTCGACCGGAACGGCGAACAGCTCGGCCGGATCCAGAACCTGCTGGTGGACCAGACCCATCACAGGGTCCGCATGCTGCGCATCGAACACGGCGGCGTCCTGGGCATCGGCGCCACCGCCTCGTTCGTGCCCGTCGAAGCCATTGCACGCATCACCGACGACGTCGTCCACATCGATCAGACCCATGAGCGCATTGCCGGAGCCCCGCGGTACGACCCCGAGGTGGTGCCGGCCCCCGCCGCCTACAGCGAGCTGTACGCCTACTACGCCTACCCGCCGTTCTGGGGATCCTTGTAACTGTCCACGGGACGGGCCGTCATCACCCCGCCTGGTCGGCGGCGACGGTGGTCGCTCACCTGCAGGCCCAACATCGCGAGATCGAGACCCTGCTCGACGCCCTGATGGCCGCCGACGCGGAGACCCGCTGGCCGTCATTCGACCAGCTGCGTCGTCATCTCGCGGTCCACGAGACCACCGAACAGGAAATCGTCCATCCTCGCGCTGCGGTCGAGCTGGCGGACGGCGCCGCCGTCGTCGCCCGGCGGCTCGCCGAGGAAAGAGCCATATTCGAGGTCGTCACCGCCCTCGAAGCCACCGACGCCGACTCGTCGGCCTTCATGACGGGCGTCGCGAACCTGCGATCGTCCCTGCTCGCTCACATGCAAGCGGAGGAGGCCATGGAGTTCGCGGAGCTGTGCATCGAACTGGGCGTCCGTCAAGCCCGTCGCATGGACAACGCCACCCGGCTCGCCGCGGGCGACTGCGCCATACACCTGCCAGCAGATCGAACGCTGAGCGCGCTGCTGACCTGTTCTCGCAAGGCCATCCACGGAGGCGAGCAGGTCCATCGGTGATCCAGTGCCAGACCCGCTGCTCCCGTTCGGCGCCGACGTCGAGACTCCGACGACCGACAGCCGTGCCGCAAACAAGACGTGCGGACCTCGCTCGTTACGAATGCCGTCGTCGTCAGCTGGGCATGTCGGCGAAGCGGGAGTAACGGCCCTGGAAGGCGACGGCGACGGTGGCGGTGGGGCCGTTGCGGTGCTTGGCGATGATCAGGTCGGCCTCGCCGGCGCGCTCGGTCTCGGGCTCGTAGAGGTCCGGGCGGTGGACGAGGACCACGACGTCGGAGTCCTGCTCGATCGAGCCGGACTCGCGGAGGTCGGAGAGCATGGGCTTCTTGTCGGTGCGCTGCTCGGAGCCACGGTTGAGCTGCGACAGGACGACGACGGGGACGTCGAGCTCCTTGGCCAGCAGCTTGACGGCGCGGCTGAACTCGGAGACCTCCTGCTGGCGCGACTCGACCCGCTTGCCGCTCGTCATCAGCTGCAGGTAGTCGATGACGATCAGCTGCAGGTCGTGGCGCTGGCTGAGCCGGCGGGCCTTGGCCCGGATCTCCATCATCGTCAGGTTGGGCGAGTCGTCGATGAACAGCGGCGCCTCGGCCAGCTCGGACGACCGCAGCGCGAGACGCCGCCAGTCCTGGTCGCTCATGTGACCCGAGCGCATGTTCTGCAGCGCCACGCCGGCCTCGGCGCTGAACAGCCGCATCATGATCTCGAGCTTGCCCATCTCGAGGGAGAAGATGGCCGTGGGCTTCTGGTTCTTGATTGCGGAGGAACGCGCAAAATCGAGGGCGAGCGTCGACTTGCCGCTACCCGGCCGGCCGGCGACCGTGACCATCTGCCCCGGGTGCAGGCCGTTGGTGATCTCATCGAGCTGCTGGAAACCGGTCGGTATACCGGTGCCAATGCCGCCGGTGGCCGAGATCTTCTCGATCTCGTCGAGGGTGGACTGCAGCAACGTCTCGATGTGGACGTAGTCCTCGGTCGCGCGCCGCTCGGTGACGTCGTAGATCTCGACCTGGGCGCGGTCGACGACGTCGTCGATGGCGCCGGAGTCCTCACCGTCGCCGGACGACGCGTCGTAGCCCATCTGGACGATGCGGGTGCCGGCGGTGACGAGCCGCCGCAGCGTCGCGCGGTCGGCGACGATCTGCGCGTAGTACCCGGCGTTGGCCGCGGTGGGCACCATCGAGATCAGGGTGTGCAGGTACGGCGCGCCGCCGACCCGGCCGAGTTGACCCCCCCGAGTCAACTCGGCCGAGACGGTGACGGCGTCGGCCGGCTCGCCGCGCGAATAGAGATCGAGGACGGCGTCGTAGACGAGCTGGTGCGCGGGCCGGTAGAAGTCGCCCGGCCGGATGACCTCGACGACGTCGGCGATCGCGTCCTTGCTCAGCATCATGGCGCCGAGGACCGACTGCTCGGCCTCGACGGCTTGCGGCGGCGTGCGGTCGAACTCGGCAGCGCCGGCGCCGTTGCGCCCGCGCGCGTCGTCGACCACCGTCATCGTTTCGACCCTCTCATCCACCCAGGATATTCGAACGCGCCGGCGAATACGAGAGGGATCGCAAGATCAGGGACGGCAGGAGATGCAGTACTCGTCGGCGTGCCGTGCGAGACGTTAGAGGCAGCGTCGCACGGACTCCAACTCGCCTTGTGCACCACGCCGTGGACAAGCTGTGGGAAACGCCGAGCGGGCTGTTCACACAGCTGTGGACGGGCCTGTGGACGAATGCCGGGCTCGCGCCGGAGGCCCCGGAACACGGGCGCTGCGTCGTCCCCCGGCTGTGGACCGAAGAAAGTTCCGGCGTCGCGTACCGCGACTGTCGCGCGAACGTCCGGTCGCCCCTTTTCGGCCCGGGCGGCCATGCGCTAGGAATGCAGCGAGCTCCACGAGAGGAACCCCGGCGTGTCGATCGGCGATTTCCCCCGCTACCCCCTGCTGTTCGGGCCGAGCCCGGTGCACCCGCTCGAGCGGTTGTCCGAGCACCTCGGCGGTGCACGCATCTGGGCCAAGCGCGAGGACTGCAACTCCGGCCTCGCCTACGGCGGCAACAAGACGCGCAAGCTGGAGTACCTCGTCCCCGACGCGCTGGCCAAGGGCGCCACCCACCTCGTCTCGATCGGCGGCGTGCAGTCCAACCACACCCGGCAGGTGGCCGCGGTGGCGGCCAAGCTGGGGCTGCAGGCGCGGTTGGTGCAGGAGAGCTGGGTCGACTGGCCGGACTCGGTCAACGACCGGGTCGGCAACATCCTGCTGTCGCGGATCATGGGCGCGGACGTGCGCCTCGTGGAGGCCGGCTTCGGCATCGGCTTCAAGTCCAGCTGGGAGCAGGCGCTCGCCGAGGTCGAGGCCGACGGCGGCGTCCCCTACCCGATCCCGGCCGGCGCGTCGGACCATCCGCTCGGCGGTCTCGGCTTCGCCAACTGGGCCGACGAGGTCGCCGCGCAGGAGCGCGAGCTCGGCGTCTTCTTCGACACCGTCGTCGTCTGCAGCGTCACCGGCTCGACGCACGCCGGGATGATCGCCGGCTTCGCGGGCCAGGATCGTCCCCGCCGCGTCATCGGCATCGACGCGTCGGCCAAGCTCGCCGAGACCCACGCCCAGGTCGCCAAGATCGCACGCAACACCGCCGAGCTGATCGGGCTCGACCGGGCGCTGCGCGACGACGAGATCACCGTCCTGCCCGGCTGGGCGGGCGACGCGTACGGCATCCCCGTCGAGTCCACGCTCGACGCGATCCGGCTGACCGGCCGGCTCGAAGGCATGATCATCGACCCGGTGTACGAGGGGAAGTCGATGGCCGGGCTCGTCGACCTCGTGACGACCGGCGAGATCGGCCGCGACTCGACCGTCCTCTACGCCCACCTCGGCGGCCAGCCCGCGCTCAACGCCTATAGCGCGCTGTTCCGCAGCTGAGGCCGCGGCACTCACCGGACGGGCTGCAGCTCGGTCTCCAGCCGCGCGACGCGCGGCCGCCGCCGGCTGATCGCCACCCCGGCGAGGGCCAGGACACCACCGAGCAGCCCCCACACCGTCGGCACCTCGCCGAGCGTCACCCACGACAGCAGGACGGCGATGGCGGGCACGCACAGCGTCGTGGCCGCCATGCGCCCGGCGTCGGTGCGGGCGAGCGCGTAGGCCCAGGTGGTGAAGGCGACGGCCGTCGGCCCCAGCCCGAGGAAGACCGCGCCGACCACGGCGCCCGCCGGTGCGTCGGCGATCTCGCCCACCGCCTGCGGCGCGAACGGCACGGTCGCCACCAGCCCCGCCGCGCACGCCACCCAGGTGGCCGTCACCGCGTCCACCGTCCGCAGGGCCACCTTCTGCAGCAGCACCCCGGCCGAGTACAGCACGGCGGTGACGACGCCCAGGACGATGCCCAGCGAGTCGGCGACCCCGCCGTCGTCACCACCCACGGCGATGACCACCACGCCGGCGAACGCGACGACGAGGCCGAGCACCAGCGGCCGCGGGAAGCCGTCGCCGAAGACGACGCCGGCCACCACCGCCACCAGGATCGGCGCGATGTTGACGAGGAGCGCCGCGGTGCCCGCGTCCAGATGCCGCTCGGCCCAGTTCAGCACCACCGTGTACGCGGCGAACCACAGCACGCCGTAGCCGAGGACGTACCCGAGCGCTCGACCCCGCGGCACCGGGCGCCGGTAGCGCACCGCCAGCAGGCCGAGCGCGGCCGTCCCCACGAGCAGCCGGAGGAACGCCAGGGAACCCGGCGAGAACGCGTCCCCGGCGGCGCGGATCACCACGAACGCCGACGCCCACAGCAGCACGGTGACAAGGGCGGCGGCGGGCGCGAGATTGCGAGGGGGCACAGCACGACGATGCCCACGATGCGGGGTCACGGACAAGCGGAATTCGGACATCGAGTTCCCGGGGCCGGGCCGTGTGCTTTCCCCGGACGTGCTCGCTCTCCCCGCTGGTGGTCGGCTGCGCCACGTGAAAGCGAGCAGCAGCGGGGAGACCCAGGGGGCCTTTCCCCGCTGGTGCTCGGGCCGGCCACCCGAGAGCGAGCACCAGCGGGGAGACCCAGGGACGACCCGGGGACGACGAAGCCCGGCCGCCCGCGAACGGGGGCCGGGCTCCGAAGGTGCGAGGCGGGACTCAGACGCCCGTGACCTGGACCGGGATGGTCGCGATGACGTCCGGGTGCAGGTCGACGGTGACGGTGTGCGTGCCGGTCGACTTGATGTGGCCGTCGATCTGGATGCGCTTCTTGTCCAGCGTCGGGCCGCCTGCGCTCTTCACGGCGCCGGCGACGTCGGCCGCGGTGATGGAGCCGAAGAGTCGGCCGTCGCTGCCGGCACGGGCACCGACCGCCACGGACAGGCCCTCGAGCGCGGTCTTGATCTCGCGGGCGTGGCCGAGGTCGCGGATCTCGCGGGCGTCGCGGGAACGCTTGATCTGCGTGATCTGCTTCTCGGCACCCTTCGTCCACGTGATGGCGGCACCGCGCGGAACCAGGAAGTTGCGGCCGTAGCCGTCGGCGACCTCGACGATGTCGCCGGCGAGGCCCAGCCCCGCGACCTCGCGGGTCAGGATGAGCTTCATCGGATCTCTCGCCTCCTTAGCGGGCGGTCGAGGTGTAGGGCAGCAGGGCCATCTCGCGGGCGTTCTTGATGGCCTTGGCGATCTGTCGCTGCTGCTGGGCGGTCACGCCGGTGACGCGACGCGCGCGGATCTTGCCGCGGTCGGAGATGAACTTGCGGAGCAGGTTCGTGTCCTTGTAGTCGATGTAGTCGATCTTGGCCGCGACGAGCGGGTTCTGCTTCTTCTTCGGCTTGCGAACCGGAGGCTTGGGCATGCGAATTCTCTTTCCGGGAAGTGAGGGGTTAGAAAGGCGGTTCGTCGGAGAAGCCGCCGCTGCCCGACGACGGGGCCGAACCCCACGGGTCGTCGGACGGGGCGCTGTCGGAGCCACCACCGCTGCCGCCGCTGCTGCCCGAGGAGCCGAAGCCGCCGCCGGACGAGCCGCCGCGCGAGGTGCGGTTGACCTTGGCCGTCGCGTACTTCAGCGACGGGCCGATCTCCTCGACGTCGAGCTCGATGACGGTGCGCTTCTCGCCCTCGCGGGTCTCGAAGGAGCGCTGCTTGAGCCGGCCCTGCGCGACGACGCGCATGCCCCGCTGCAGCGACTCGGCGACGTTCTCGGCCGCCTGGCGCCAGATCGAGCAGCGCAGGAACAGCGCTTCGCCGTCCTTCCACTCGTTGCTGTTGCGGTCGAACTGCCGCGGCGTCGAGGCGATGGTGAAGCTCGCGACGGCGGCGCCGGACGGGGTGAAGCGCAGCTCCGGGTCCGCGGTCAGGTTCCCGACGACGGTGATGACGGTCTCGCCGGCCATGCCTACCGCTGATCCGGCCGCAGGACCTTGGTCCGCAGCACGTTCTCGTTGAGGTTCAGCTGCCGGTCGAGCTCCTGCACGGCGGCCGGATTGGCCTGCAGGTCGACGATGGCGTAGATGCCCTCGCTGTGCTTGTTGATCTCGAACGCCATCCGGCGCCGGCCCCAGACGTCGACCTTGTCGACGCTGCCGCCGTCGCTCTTCACCACCGTCAGGAACTGGTCGAGCGACGGGGCGACCGTCCGCTCGTCGAGGGTGGGGTCGAGGATGACCATGACTTCGTAATGACGCATGGGTGTACGCGTCCTCCTGTGGACTGGTCGGCCGCGGACGGTCCGCGGCAGGAGGTGGCCCGCCACCGCAGGACGCGGGAGCGGGCGAACCCGTTCACGATACCCGGCGCCGCGCCCCAACCCGAAATCCGCCGGGTCGCGCGAGCGCGGTCAGGTGCGCTTGACCAGGAACAGCCGGGCGTAGGTGCCGGCGACCAGCGCGAGGGCGATGATCGCGAGGATGGCGAGGACGACCGGGAGCTGGCTGGAGCCCGAGCCGGCCTGCTCGGCGGCGAGATCGACGGTCTGCGGGCTCATCGCGTCGCTGTCCTTGGCGCTCTTGGCCGTGCCGGCGCCGGCCTGCTGCAGGGTGGACGAGTCGACCCCCGCGCCGCCACCGCTGTTGGGCACCAGGCCGTTGAAGCCGCCGCCCCCGCCGCCGCCGGCGTAGTCACCCGCGGCACCGCCGCCGCTCGGGACGACCTGCTCGGGGACGGACTTGCCGGGCAGCTCGTAGCCCGAGCCGGTGCTGCGTGCGGAGCTCGAGGACTTCGGCTTGGCGGCACCCTTGGTGGCCTTCTCGACCTTGCCCGGCAGCTTGGTGAGGTCGCCGGCCGAGGGCAGCTTGTTCGGCAGCGTGCCCGGCACGTTCACGTCGCGCTGCGGGACCTTGACCTTGACGCGGCCCACCGAGGCCTCGACCTTCGGCACGCTCACGCCGAGCTTGCACTTCGGCGCGCTGTTGGTGACGTGGACGACGCCGCTCCAGCTGAGCTTCGCGCCGGACTTCAGGGCGCTGGAGCTGAGCGGGACGGATGCCTTGAGCAGACCCGGCACGAGCGCGACGCTGGTGACGGTCCAGCTGATCTTGTGATCGCCCTTGCCGAGCGCCTGCTGCCCGGACGACGGGAACGTCGTGGTCTTGCCGCCGGCGACCTTGACCGTCTGCGCGCTGCTGCCCTTGCCGATCTTCGCCGTCACGTTGAGCCCGGCGATCTTGCCGGTCAGGTCGTTCAGCAGGCCGGGCAGCGCGAGCTGGTTGGTGTCGATCCCGGCCAGCGTCGACTTGAAGTCGATCTTGTCGCCGGGCTTGATCCAGATGGCCCTGCCGCCGGCGGAGACCAGGCAGTTGCGGTCGAGGACGCCGAGGGCCGTGAACGTGGCGGTGTCCTTGCCCGCGTGGTAGTTCGGCTTGGGCGCGGCGTTCGCCGGCGCCGAGGTCGCGAGCACGGCAGCGGCCACGGACGCTGCCGCGACGGCACCGGCGGCGATCCCGGCCAGCAGCTTCGGGCGCGGCCGAACGGCCGTCGCGTGGGTGGCAGCGTTGCCCCGTCGCCCCGTCATCGAATGCTCCTCGCGATCCTCGTGCCCGCCGGTACGGGAGAAAGGTCCGGAATCGGCGCCCAGAATACCTGTGACGTCCAGTACAACGAGACCGCGCCCACCCTGGGTACGGGCGAACACGTGCCTCACGCCACAGTCGTACTGTGCCCATCATGCCCACGAAGACCCCCGTCGCAATCGGGGCGCACGTCCGGTCCGACGACCCCGTCGCCTTCGCCGAGACGACCGGCTCGCAGGCCGTCCAGCTCTTCCTCACCGATCCGCAGGCCTGGAAGGCGCCGGGCGAGCACCCCCATGCGGACGCGATCCGCGCAAGCGGGCTCGCCGTCTACGTGCACGCGCCGTACCGCATCAACGTGGCCACCACCAACAACCGCATCCGGGTCCCCAGCCGCAAGCTGCTCGCCCAGCACGCGAAGGCCGCCGTCGCGCTCGGCGCGAAGGGCATCATCGTGCACGGCGGTCATCTCGCCGAGACCGACGACCCCGCGGTCGGGGTCGAGAACTGGCGCAAGACCTTCGCCTACGCCGAGAACGACGGCGGGTTCGGGCTGCCGGTGCTCATCGAGAACACCGCGGGCGGGACGAACGCGGTGGCGCGCCGCTTCGACCGGCTGGCGATGCTGTGGGACGCCGTGGGCGGGCTCGGGGCCGGGTTCTGCCTGGACACCTGCCACGCCTTCGCCGGCGGCGAGGAGCTCGACGACATCGTCGACCGCGTCCGGGGCATCACCGGCCGCATCGACCTCGTGCACGCCAACGACAGCCGGGACGCCTTCGACTCCGGCGCCGACCGGCACGCGAACTTCGGCACCGGGACGATCGACGCCGCGGCGATCGCCGACATCTGCCGGGCGGCCGGCAGCGACGTGGTCGTCGAGACCCCCGCCGAGGGGCAGGGCGACGACGTCGCCTACCTGCGTTCGTCGGTCTGAACCGCAGGCTCCTCGGTCTGAACCGCAGGCTCGACCGTTGCCCGCCGCCGGGTCCGCCAGGTGGCGTCCGGCGCCCCGTCGAACTCGCCCCCGCCGGGATCGTCCGAGCCGTCCACCCGCACGACGTCGAGCCAGGGGCACCACATCTCGCGCACCACGAGGCCGGCCAGCACGAGCAGCAGCACGTCGCGGACGATCAGGACGAGCATGAGCCAGCCGTAGCTGATGCCGTGGTCGGGGACGCTCAGCCCGAGCAGCACGGTCAGCGTTAGGATCCAGACCACGACCTCGACGAACTGCCAGATCAGCGCCAGGCGCCAGCGCGGCCGGGCGAGCGCGAGCAGCGGCACCAGCCACAGCGAGTACTGCGGGCTCCACACCTTGGTGGTCAGCAGGAACGCGAGCACGCAGAGGAACGCCAGCTGCGCCACCCGCGGCCGGTGCGGGGCCGTCAGCGCGAGCCAGGCGACTGCCCCGAGCACGCCCACGAGCAGCAGCGCCACCGCCGTCCCCGGCGGGACCCAGTTCGGAGCGTCGGCGTCACCCACCGACCCGACGGCCAGCAGCCGTCCCATCGCCCACACCGTCGAGCGTTCGGTGGGGCGCTCCATGCTGAAGCGGTAGAACTCCCACCACCCGTCGTGGTACGCGACCGCCACCGGCCCGTTGACCGCGAGCCACACGAATCCGGCCGAGAGGACCGTCCACACCGTGTCGCGGTACCGCCCGGTGCGGATCGCCAGGATCACGAACGGGACGAGCAGGAAGACGGGGTACAGCTTCGCGGCCGTGCCGAGCCCGATCAGCGCTCCGGCCAGCACCGGCTTGCCCCGGGCCCATGCCCACAGCGCCCCCGAGGCGAACGCCATAGCCAGCAGGTCCCAGTTCGAGAACGCGTGGAAGATCAGCAGCGGTGACAGCGCGAAGATCGCGGCGTCCCACGGCCGACGCCGTGCGGTCTGTGCGGTGGCGACGGTGACGACGAGGGCGCAGACGGACAGCAGCAGCATCGTCAGCGCGCCGAACACCACCAGCTGGTCGGCGTCGGTGGCGATGGCCGAGACACCGCGGGTGAGCTCGGCGGTCAGCCACATGAAGCCGCCGGTCAGGAGCGGGTACTCGACCTTGGTGTCGCGGTAGGGCACCCCGCCGACGTCCAGCCGCTCGTCGGACCACAGCGGGATGACGTCGGAGTAGCAGAAGTGCGTATACTGCTTGCTGCCCGTCCACGCGCCGGTCGCGCACGGCGCCTTCTGCATGACACCGAGGATGAGCGTCGCGAGCGTCATCGCGAGCAGCCAGCGCAGCGGCGTCCACCACGACAGCCGTCCCACCCCCGCGTGGCGCCCCCAGGCGCCGCCCAGCGCGCGGGCGGCCCGCCACGCCATGGGGTCGGTGCGGCTCGGCAGCCGGGCGGGGGCGTCGTCCGGTCGCGGGCCCTCGGCGACGCTGGTCACCGCGCCATCCTGGCATTGCAGCCCGCGGGCCGGATCACGCCGTCGGTCAACCGCCGGGCGATGTCGAGCACGGCCGGCCGAGCAGCCCGCCGCAGGTGTTCGTGGGCGTCGGCGAGGAAGTGCGCGTCCGGGTGCGGCTCGGCGTCGACGGCGGGCTGGTGGTGGACGGCGCGGCGGTGGTGCTGGGCGCCTCGGTGCTCGGGCTCGTCGACGTCTCGTCGGAGCTGTCGGTCGGCGAGGGCGTGTAGACCGGCGCGGTGTAGGTCGGCTTCGGCGCCGGCTTCTTGCCGTTCGCGGCGACCTGCTGGTCCTCGGCCATGGACATCTTCTTCGAGCCGCGCAGGTAGGTGTCCATGAAGGTCTTCCACGTCTGCGCCGGCAGGCCCTTGCCGTAGAGCGGGTTGCCGGCGGAGTTGTAGATAGGCTTGGAGTACCCCGTCCCGACCCAGACCGCGGCGCTCACCTGCGGTGTGTAGCCCACCATCCATGCGTCGCTGTTGTCCTTCGACCGGCCGCTCACCCCGGCCGTGCCCGTCTTCGCGGCGGACTGCCGACCGTTCGCGAGGCCCACCCCGGTGTAGCCGGCGATCGGCTCCAGCGTGAGCGTGACGTCGTTGGCCACTCGCTTGTCGACGGCCTGCGAACGCTTGCCGGCGAAGCTGTACAGCGGGGCGCCGTCGGAGCTCGTCACCTTCGACACCAGGTGCGCCTCGTTGCGGATGCCGCGGTTCTGCAGCGTCGCGTACCCGTTCGCCTGGTCGAGGACGGTGACGGGGTAGTCGCCGATGCCGATGCCGAACGTCGTCCGACCCTTGTCGTCGACGAGCGTCTTCTTGCCGTTCGGGTCGGTGTAGGAGATGCCGAGCCGGTGGGCGATCGAGGCGACGTCGTCGGGCCCGGTCTCGGACGCGAGCAGGTCGAAGGTCGTGTTCAGCGAGTACTTCATCGCGTTGGACAGGCTGACCGCGGGCCCGCTGAGGTAGCGGTCGCCGTCGTCGTTGCAGATCTTGGTGCCCTCGATCGTGCGGCAGAAGCTGCCGTCGACCTTGCTCTTGATCGTGTAGTGCGCCTTGCCCTCGGCCTGCTCGACGGTGTCGGTCAGCGCGGTGGCGAGGACGTACGGCTTGAACGACGAACCCGGCGGGCGGGTGCCCCGCGTGGCGTAGTCGTTGTAGTCGACCTTGCCGTCGTAGCCCTTCACGTCCGGGCCGCTGCCGCCGTAGTAGGCGAGGACGGCGCCGTCGTCCGGCCTGATCGCGACCAGCGCGTTCTTCAGATTGCGCTGCTTCTTGGTGAGGTCGCTGAAGTTCTGCCGGATCGCCGTCAGCGCGGCGCTCTGCGCCTTCTTGTCGATGGTCGTGCGGATGACGGCCCCGGTCTCGGCGATCTTCCTGGCGCTGATGCCGTTGCGGGCGAGCTCGGCCAGCACCGCGTCCTTGAGCAGGTACTTCCAGCCCGTGACGCCGATGCCGTTGCCGCGCAGCGGTTGCGTCTTCGGGAACTTCATCGCGACCTGCTGCTCGCCGGTCAGGTGACCGGTCTTCACCATGCCGTCGAGGACGTACTGCCAGCGCGCGACCGCCGCGGTCTTGTTCTCCAACGGGTCGTAGTACGCGGGCGCTCGCAGCAGACCGGCCAGCACCGCGCCCTGCGCGGTGGTCAGCTTCTCGACGTCGCGGCCGAAGAACGCGCGGGCCGCCGCCTGGATGCCGTACGCGCCGCGGCCGAAGTAGACGGTGTTGAGGTAGTACTCGAGGATCTGGTCCTTGCTGTACTCGCGCGAGAGCTTGACCGCGATCATGAGCTCCTTGAGCTTGCGCCACACGGTGCGCTCGGTGCCCACGCTGGAGTAGGCGTTCTTCACGTACTGCTGCGTGATGCCGGAGCCACCCTGCGTGTCGCCGCCGGAGATGTTGGACAGCGCGGCCCGCGCCGTGCCCCGGATCGAGATCGCGGAGTCGCTGTAGAAGTTGCGGTCCTCGGCGGCCAGGACGGCCCACCGCACGTGCTCGGGGACCTGGCTCAGGTGGACGTTCGTGCGGTCCTCGGTGCCGATGCGCGCGAGCGTCGAGCCGTCGGAGTACTGGATCGTGGCGACCTGCGGACGGGGCAGGTCCTCGGGCCGCGGGACGTCCGTGAGCGTGTAGAAGAGCACGATCGCGGCCACCATCAGCGACGCGACGAGGCCGAGCGCCCAGGTCGACAGGATCATCACGCGCCGGCCGAAGCGGCGGCGGCGGGACATCGCCGCGACGCGGGCCTTCGTCCGCCGGCGCCGCAGCGAGCGCTTGTGCCAGCGGGTGGCGAAGAATCCGGCGTCCTCGTAGTCGCCGTCGTTCCAGTCGTCGACGGGTTGCGCCCGGGTGGGGCTGGGTCGGCGTCGCGGCGCGCGCGAGTCGGCCACGTGATCGACCTCCGAGGCACTGTCGTTGCTGAAGCACTGTCGTTGCTGATTGCCAGTTGGAGGCTAACCGGCGTACCTGGGAGGGCTCACCTCGAAGCAGGGACGTCTCAGCAACGACGGCCGAAGCTCAGCGCAGCACCTTCGCGTCGAACCAGGTACCGCGATGACCGGGATCGGGCGCGATCTCGACCCGTTCGACGATGGCCCGCAGCGCGGCCCGGCTCATCCCGACGTAACCGCTGACCCGCATCGGGACGCCGGCGACGCGCAGCTCGGCCGTCGCGGCGCCCACCGTCTCGCTGAAGGTCCAGGTGCGGCCGTGGACGACGACGGGCCGCGGATCCTCGCCCACCGCGTTCCCGGTCAGTACGGCGGCGTCGCCCCAGTCGACGCTCGCGACGAAACCGGAGCTGCCGGGCGTCATGATCTCGTAGCTCCCGCCCGCCGTGGAGTGCTCGTCGGCGTAGATGTTGAGGTACTCGCGCTGCCGTGGCACCAACGCGACCGGGGTGCGCACGGTGACCGCCGCCGGCCGCACCGACTCGGCCACCGCGTGTTCCGCGGCGGTCGTGGCGGCCTGGACCGAGGCCCAGACACCGGGCGCGTACTCCCAGAACAGCCGCGGGCGGCTGCCGACCGAACGTGCGTTCACGATCGTGTCCGAGCCCAGCCGGCCGTAGACGGCGCGATGACCGTCGACGTCGGGCGCCGGGCGCCGGTCGTGCACCTCCCGCAGGGAGAAGGGCCCGTAGTCGGCGTACCGCGGCGTCCCCGCGTAGTACAGCGTCACGACCGCCACCCGCCGGCAGTACGGATCGACGACCCGCGAATCACCGCTCGTGACGCAGCGGCGACCCGTCGGCGGCCGACTGAACTCGAGCTGCTGGCCGCCGCGGTCCGCGGCGTAGGACACGACGGTGCGACCGCCCGCCGGCGCGTCCGCGGTGAAGCGGAACGTGGTGTCGACCGATTCGTCCACCCGGGGCGAGCGCAGCGGCTGCACCGTCCCCGGACCGGAGCTGGGCACCGGGCGGCGGTCCGCGTGCAGGGTCGCCACGACGACGACACCGACGGCGGCGGTGGCGAGCGCGGCGACGGCGGGGGCCACCCGCCGCCGTCGCGGGCCGGGCCGGGCCGTCGCCGCGGGCCGCGTCAGGAACGCCGCGTCGGGGGCGGTGGCGGCGAGGTCCGCGAACGCGGCCTCGAGATCGTCGACGGTCCTCATCGGGTTGCCTCCTTGGCTCGGGGAGCGGGATCGCGCGACGGGTGCGGGTCGCTCGGGTCCGCCTCGGTCATCCGTACGCGCAGCGCGGCGAGCGCGCGGGCGGCGATGCTGCGCACGGTCGCCCTCGAACAGCCCAGGGCGGCCGCGATCTCGTCGTCGGGCAGATCCTCGAAGTAGCGCATCGCGAGCACCGCGCGCTGCCTTCTGGGCAGCCGCACGATCTCGGCCACGAGCTCGGCGCGGTCGTCGCGGCTGGCGCCGTCGTCGGACACCGCCACCGCGGGCTCGACCTCGGCGCGCGGCTCGAGCCGCGACCAACGCCGGCGCCACGAGACGTGCTCGTTGACGACCATGCGCCGGACGTAGGCGTGCGGGCGCTCCAGCACCGTGATTCGCTCCCAGCGCTGGAACGCCCGGAGCAGCACGTCCTGCACGATCTCCTCGGCGAGGCGAGGATCGCCGGTCAGCGTCACCGCGAAGCGCAGCAGCGCGTCGCCGTGCTGCTGGACGTACGCGTCGAAGTCCGCCGCGGATCCCATGTCCGTCCCTCCGTCGTCGAGAGCTGCCGGCTCTCTAACGCGACGGAGGGACGAACTGTGGCACGGCGCGTCTGCCTCAGCCGGCCGCGGGCTCCGGGTCGGGCGTCGGGTCCGGGTCGGGTGCGGGGTCGTCGACGGTCTCCGCCGCCGGCGGGGCCGGCGGTGCGCCGAGCGACTGGCGCAGCAGCTGTGCGACGTCGAGCACCGCGACGTCCTCGCGGGCCTCGCCCTCGCCGACCTTCGCCGCGACGGCGTCGGACAGCATGACCATGCAGAACGGGCAGGCGGTCGAGATGACGTCCGGGTCCCAGCTCAACGCCTCCTCGGTGCGCTCGACGTTGACGCGCTTGCCGAGCTTCTCCTCCATCCAGAAGCGTGCGCCGCCGGCGCCGCAGCAGAAGCCGCGGTCCTTGCAGCGGTGCATCTCCTGGCTCTTGAGGCCCTGGATCGCGCCGAGCACCTCACGAGGAGGCGTGTAGACCTTGTTATGCCGGCCGAGGTAGCAGGGGTCGTGGTAGGTGACGTTCTTGTCGACGGTCTCGACGGGGACGAGCTTGCCCTCGTCGACGAGCTTGCCGAGCAGCTGCGTGTGGTGGACGACCTCGTAGTGGCCGCCGAGCTGCGGGTACTCGTTGGCGATCGTGTTGAAGCAGTGCGGGCAGGTGGCCACGATCTTCAGCGGCCCGGCCCGCTCGATCGAGTTCAGCGTCTCGACGTTCTGCATGCCCTGCATCTGGAACAGGAACTCGTTGCCCAGGCGACGCGCCGGGTCACCGGTGCACGACTCGCCCTGGCCGAGCACCGCGAACTCGACGCCCGCAGTGTGCAGCAGCTCGGCGAACGCGACGGTGACCTTCTTGGAACGGTCCTCGAGCGCGCCGGCGCACCCGACCCAGAACAGGTACTCGATGTCGGCGTCGAGCTTCGTGCCCGGCTCGGCCTGCCGCACCTCGAAGGACAGGTCGCTGAACCACTCGCTGCGGCCGTTGTTGGACATGCCCCACGGGTTGCCCTTGTTCTCGATGTTGCGCAGCATGACGCCGGCCTCGGACGGGAACGCGGATTCGATGAGCACCTGGTAGCGACGCATGTCGACGATGTGGTCGATGTGCTCGATGTCGACGGGGCACTGCTCGACGCAGGCGCCGCAGGTGGTGCAGGACCACAGCACGTCGGGGTCGATGACGCCGCCGGAGGCCGCGTCGCCCACGAGCGGGCGCAGCGCCTGCTCGATGCCGGAGCCCTGGACGCGCTCGAAGCCGGACTCGGGCACACCGTGGACGTGCTCGACGCCCTCGTCGGAGAAGCTCGGCTCGGCGTCCTCCGGCACCTCGCGTCCGAAGATGTACGGCGCCTTCGCGAACAGGTGGTCGCGCAGGTTCATGATCACGAGCTTCGGCGACAGCGGCTTGCCGGTGTTCCACGCCGGGCACTGCGACTGGCACCGACCGCACTCGGTGCAGGTCGCGAAGTCGAGGTAGCCCTTCCACGTGAAGTCCTCGATCTTGCCCTTGCCGAAGACGGTGTCCTCGGAGAGGTTCTCGACGTCGGCGAAGTCGATCGCCTTGCCCTCGTCGTCCTTCACCGGGAGCAGCGGGCCGAGCGCGTTCGGCTCGCGCTTGGTCAGGACGTTCAGCGGTGCCGTGCCGATGTGCAGGTGCTTGGAGTACACGACGAGCACCGAGAAGGCAAAGATGACCGCCATCTGGGCGATGATCCAGAACGTCTCGAAGCCGGTGAGGTACGCGCCGTCGGGCAGCGCCTTGCCGATCGCCCACGACACGAACGGCGCCTTGGAGTCGCCCCACGGGAAGTGCCCCGAGGCCGACTGCGCGCCGCGGTACATGAACAGGGTCACGACGACCAGGGCGATGAAGCCCAGCACCATCCACGCCGGCCCGTTGTGCGAGCCGTAGAAGCGGCTGTCGCGCTTCTTGCGCTCCGGCGCGTTGCGCAGCCGGTTGATCGCGAAGTAGACGATGCCCAGCAGCACGGCGAGGCCGAAGAAGTCCTCGAGGAAGCCGAACCAGCGGGCCCGTCCGAAGATCGGGAAGGCGAAGTCGCGGCTGACGATCAGGGCGCCGTAGGCCTCGACGATGGTCGCGCCGAGGACGATGAAGCCCCAGAACGTGAAGAAGTGCGCGACGCCCGGCACGTTCCACTTGAGCAGCTTCTTCTGGCCGAACACCTCGACGACCTGGTCGCGGGCGCGCTGCTCGATGCCCTCGAGGCGCGAGTCGTCCTTCTTGCCCGAGCGGATGAGGCGCACCAGCCAGGCGATGCGACGGCCGGCGATCGCGACGGTGACGACGAGCATCGCGACGGCGATGCCGATCCGCCACCACCCGACCGGGTGGTACTCCCAGTCGACGAACCAGTTCTCCGCCATGACGTCCGTGACGGTCTGCTGCACGCGCGTCTCCTTGCGTCGGGTGCGAGGCAACTCGCCCGAGACTATTCGTTATTACCGACCGGTAACCACTTCGCGGCGGCGCTGTGGCCTGGCCCACCGCATCGCCGCGGGCCACCCGTCGTCCGGCGGTTCCTCCGCACGGTACGACGCGGGCGGTTGCCGGCTGAGCGCGGGCCCGAAAGCAGCGGGCTGCGACGCCCGCATTGTGGGACCATGCCAACCGATGTCCGCCACCGTGACCGCCGAGGCGTCGGCGCCGACGACCCCGTCGTCGGCCGTCGACCGACCGGTCGCACGACGTCGGCTCACCCGCGGTTCGCTCGCCGCGGCGCTGCCCACCGTCGTCACCGCACTCAACGCGGTGGCCTTCTTCCTCGTCCGCCCCGACGTCAACGACCTGTGGGCGGCCCGGGCGCGCGCGGCCGCCGTCCACGACGGGGTCGGGCTCACCTACTGGTTCGGCTGGTTCGGCGGCGGCAGCACGCCCGGCACCTACTCGGTCGTCACGCCCCCGCTCGCCGCGCTCGTCGGCACCGAGCTGCTGTGCGCGCTCGCCGCGGTCGCGGTGGCGGCGATCGGGACGCTGGCCGTCCGCCGCACCCGCTACCCGCTCGCCGGGGCCTGGGCCGTCGCGTGCGCGGCCGTCGCCAACCTCTGGAGCGGCCGTGTGCCGTTCCTGCTCGGCGCGGCCCTCGCCATCGGCGCGGTCATCGCGCTGCGGCGTCGCAACCGGTCGCTGACGGTGGCGCTGACGCTGGCCAGCATGCTCGCCTCGCCGGTGTCGGGTGCGTTCCTCGTCATCGGGCTGTCCGGGACGTTCCTCACCACCCGCACCCGGGCGTGGCGGCCCATCATCGCGTGGGCGGTCGGCGCCACCCTGGTCGCGCTGGTCGCGGTGGCCGTCGTCTTCGGCACGCCGGGGCCGGAGCCGTTCTCGGCGTGGCTCGCGCTCGAACTGCTGGTGCTGCTCGCGCTGCTGTGGTCCGCGACCCCGCCCGACCACGTCCGCACGACGATCCTGTGGTCCGCGGCGGCGATCGTCGTGCTGTGGGCGGTGCCGAACGGCATGGGTTCGAACTTCGCCCGCTTCGTGTGGTTCTGCCTGCCCGTCGTGGTCCTCGCGACGACCCGTCGCCCCGTCCGGATCGCCGCCCTGCTGGTCGCGCCGGCGCTGATCGCCGGCGCGTCCGGCACGGTCGCGGACCTGCGCAACTCGGCCCGGCCGGTGTCCTCGGTCGAGTACTACCGCCCGTTGGCCGACCGCCTGGACCAGATCGGCGACCTGTCCAACTACCGGGTCGAGGTCGTCAACCACGGCGCCCACGCCGGCTACGACGCCCTGCTCGACCACGCGATGCTGGCCCGCGGGTGGGAGACGCAGCAGGACAGCGCGCTCAACCAGTCGCTGAAGCAGGACCCGCTCGCCCCGATCACGTACAAGCTGTGGCTGGACAACAACGCCGTCGGCTACGTCGCGCTGCCCGCCGCGTCGGTCGGCCCGTACCCCGAGTACGACCTCGTACGGTCCCGCACACCGCGCTACCTGCGACTCGTCTGGCGTTCCCCGGACTGGAAGCTCTACCGCGTGGGCAACCCCACGCCGATCGTCGGCGCCCCGGCCCGCATCGTCCGGCACACGCAGTCGACCATGTCGGTGTCGGTCCCCTGCGCCTGCCGCATCGCCGTCCGGGTGCGGTACTCCAAGTTCCTGCAGGCGAGCCTCGTCCCGGCCACCGGGTCCGGGCGGCGGCCGACCACCTCGCGCCCCGAGGTCGTGGCGCGGATCGGCGACGACGGCTCCGACTGGACGACGATGACCACTCCCCGGGCGGGGACGTACGAGCTCAGCGGCAGCCTGCGCGGCCTGCTGCGCTGACGACGGCCGCGTCAGCAGGCCCGCCGGCGGGTACGTTCCCGACGTGACGACCCCAGCCCAGCCCGACGGCACGGCCGAGCTCGACGCCCTGCGCGACGAGTTCGCCGAGGCCCTCGCGGCCGAGCGCGCCGACGCGGCCCGCCGCCTCGACGAGCAGCGGCGCGAGTTCGCCGAGGCCCTCGCGGCCGAGCAGGACGCCGCGGCCCGGGCGGACGCCGCGGCAGGCGAGCGCGAGCGCGCGCTGCAGGCCCGAGTCGACGACGCCGAGCAGGCGCTCCTGCGCGCCCGCGACGAGCGCGGCCGCATCGCCACCGAGCTCGACGAGATGCGCACGCAGCTGGCGGAGGTCGCCGCGGACCGGGTGGGTGCCGACGAGGCCGCGGCACGGGAGCGGTCCAGGGCCGACGACCTGCGCCGGCGGGCGCGTGACGAGCTCGCCGCCGTCGCCGACGGGGAGCAGGCGCTGGCGACGGCCCTGGCCGCCGCCGAGCAGGCCCGCGCCGAGCTCGCCACCCGGTTGCAGGCGGCCGAGCGCGGCCTGACGACCGACGACACCCCGGCCTGACCCCGAGCCGGGCGTGACGGACGTCACCGCCCGTCTTGGAAGTTGAGTCGGCCCCACTCAGTTCTTTTGACATGAGCCCGACGACCTGACCAGTATTGAGTCAGCGGGCCGTACGACCCGAACCACGGATTTCCACCCGTACCCAGCTACGAAGGAGCACCAGACATGGCACGAGCCGTCGGCATCGACCTCGGCACCACGAACTCCGCCGTCGCCGTCCTGAGCGGCGGCGAGCCGGAGGTCATCGCCAACGCCGAGGGCGCCCGCACCACCCCCAGCGTCGTCGCGTTCGCGAAGAACGGCGAGGTCCTCGTCGGTGAGGTCGCGAAGCGCCAGGCCGTCACCAACGTCGACCGCACCATCCGCTCGGTCAAGCGCCACATCGGCGAGGGCGACTGGACGGTCAAGATCGACGCCAAGGACTACACCCCCCAGGAGATCAGCGCCCGCGTGCTGCAGAAGCTCAAGCGCGACGCCGAGTCCTACCTCGGCGAGGACGTCACCGACGCGGTGATCACCGTCCCCGCCTACTTCTCCGACGCGCAGCGCCAGGCCACCAAGGAGGCCGGCCAGATCGCCGGCCTGAACGTCCTGCGCATCGTCAACGAGCCGACCGCGGCCGCGCTGGCCTACGGCCTCGACAAGGGCGAGACCGACCAGACCATCCTCGTCTTCGACCTCGGTGGCGGCACCTTCGACGTGTCGCTGCTCGAGATCGGCGACGGCGTCATCGAGGTCAAGGCCACCAACGGCGACAACCACCTCGGCGGTGACGACTGGGACCAGCGCATCATCGACTGGCTGGTCGACAAGTTCCGCAGCGGCCACGGCATCGACCTGACCAAGGACAAGATGGCGATGCAGCGGCTGCGCGAGGCCGCCGAGAAGGCGAAGGTCGAGCTCAGCTCGTCGTCGTCGACCTCGATCAACCTGCCCTACATCACGCAGGACGCCGAGAAGAACCCGCTGTTCCTGGACGAGACGCTCTCGCGCGCCGAGTTCCAGAAGATCACCAGCGATCTGCTCGAGCGCACGAAGCAGCCGTTCAACAACGTCATCAAGGACGCCGGCATCAGTCTCGGCCAGATCGACCACGTCGTGCTCGTGGGTGGATCCACCCGCATGCCGGCCGTGACCGAGCTGGTCAAGGAGCTCACCGGCGGCAAGGAGCCCAACAAGGGCGTCAACCCCGACGAGGTCGTCGCCGTCGGCGCGGCCCTGCAGGCCGGCGTGCTCAAGGGCGACGTCAAGGACGTCCTGCTGCTCGACGTCACGCCGCTGTCCCTCGGCATCGAGACCAAGGGCGGCATCATGACCAAGCTGATCGAGCGCAACACCACGATCCCGACCAAGCGTTCGGAGATCTTCTCGACCGCCGAGGACAACCAGTCCAGCGTCCAGATCCAGGTCTACCAGGGCGAGCGCGACATCGCGGCCTACAACAAGCGCCTCGGCGTCTTCGACCTGGACAACCTGCCGCCGGCGCCCCGCGGCGTGCCGCAGATCGAGGTCACCTTCGACATCGACGCCAACGGCATCGTCCACGTGTCGGCCAAGGACCGCGCCACCAACCGCGAGCAGGGCATGACGATCACCGGCGGCTCGGGCCTCACCAAGGACGAGATCGACCAGATGATGAAGGACGCCGAGGCCCACGCGGCCGAGGATGCCGAGCGTCGCGACCAGGCCGAGGTCCGCAACTCCGCCGAGGGGCTGCAGTTCACGACCGAGAAGTTCCTCACCGAGAACGGCGACAAGATCCCGGCCGACAAGAAGACCGAGCTCGAGGCCGCGCTCGAGGAGCTGCGCACGCAACTGCAGGGCGCCGACTACGACGGCATCAAGGCGGCGCAGGAGAAGCTCTCCACGCTCGCGACCGAGACCGGCGGCGCCATGTACGCGGCGGCGCAGGCCGAGACCGACGCCGCCGGCGGTGCCGCCGGTGCCGGCGCCGGCCCGGACTTCTCCAAGCCGGCCGACGCGGGCGACGACACCGTCGTCGACGCCGAGGTCGTGGACGAGGGACCGGCTGAGGAGAACAAGTGACCTCGGCAGAAGGCGCTCGCCCGGCCGAGCCGGAGGAGCCACCGATCCGCTTCACCGACAACCGCAAGATCCGCATCGACGACGACGCTCCGCCCGCGGCTCCGGCCGCGGGCGGCCCGCCCGCGGACGCCGCCCCGTCGGCCGACGAGACAGCGGCACCGTCGACGCAGGCCGAACCGGACGTGCCCACCGTCCCGCTGGAGGACCTGCAGCGGCTCTCGGCCGAGTACACCAACTACCGGCGACGCGCCGAGCGCGAGCGGCTGGCGGCAGGGGAGGTCGCGACCGGCAAGGTCGTCACCGAGCTGCTCCCGGTGCTCGACGACCTCGACCGCGCCAAGGCGCACGGCGACCTGACCGGCGCGCTGAAGGCGGTGGCCGACAAGCTCGACGCCGTCTTCGGCAAGCTCGGCGTGGCCGCGTTCGGCGAGGTAGGCGATCCGTTCGACCCGTCCCGGCACGAGGCCGTCATGCACGACGAGAGCGACGCCGTCACGGTGCCGACCTGCACCACGGTCATGCGGCAGGGTTACCTGCTCGGCGACCGGCTCGTCCGTCCCGCCATGGTCGGGGTCAGCGACCCGGTCGGCGGCGCGGGCCCGGAGGTCGCCGACGCGATCGAGGACGCCACCGCCGGCGCCGAACGCCACACGACCGAGGCCGACGACGCAGCAGAGCAACCCCAGCAGAGCAACTGACGATGTCGCTGCAGCGGTTCGGGACCGACCGTCTCCCCGGCCTGCTCGGACGGAAGAGCGTGTCCTCGCCCTGACGGCCGGGGAGCCAGTCCGTCCCGAACCGCTGCGGCCGGTCGACGGTCGACCTGCGGACCGTCAGAGGCGGACACGCTCTTCCGTCCGCCAGGTCCGCAGGTCGAGCGTCGACCGGACGTACCGCACCAGACACGACGAAGGAAGGTGACCCGCGCGTGGCCAACGTGGAGAAGGACTACTACGCGGCGCTCGGCGTCGCCAAGGACGCGTCGCAGTCGGAGGTCAAGAAGGCCTACCGCAAGCTGGCCCGCGACAATCATCCCGACACCCATCCCGGGGACACCGCGGCGGAGGGCCGGTTCAAGGACGTCTCCGAGGCCTACGGCGTGCTGTCGGACACCGCGAAGCGGGCCGAGTACGACGAGCAGCGCGCGCTGTTCGCCGGCGGCGGACCGCGCTTCGGGGGCGGCGGCGGGGGGTTCCCGGGCGGGGGCGCGTCGCAGTCGTTCGACATGTCCGACCTGTTCGGTGGGCAGAGCGGCAACATCAACGACCTGTTCGACGGGCTGTTCGGCGGGGGTGGCGGGGGCCGTACCCGCACGACGTCGGGGCCGCGGCGCGGCCGTGACGTGAACGCGACCGTCGATCTCGGGTTCGACGAGGCCGTCCGCGGCACCACGCTGCCGCTGAAGCTCTCCTCCCCGGGGGCGTGCCGCAACTGCCACGGCAGCGGCGCGCGCCCCGGCACGACACCGCGGCGCTGCCCGACGTGTGGCGGCAGCGGCTCGGTGGTGCGCAACCAGGGCGGGTTCGGGTTCAGCGAGCCGTGCGTCGAGTGCCGGGGCACCGGTCAGCTCATCGACGACCCGTGCCCGGTGTGCGCGGGGTCGGGCACGACGACCGAGACGCGGACCATCACCGTCCGCATCCCCGCGGGCGTGCGTGACGGCGCGAAGGTCCGCGTGCCGGGCAAGGGCACGCCGGGGGCCAACGGCGGTCCGGCCGGCGACCTGTTCGTCACCGTCGCGGTGGGCACGCACCGGCTGTTCGGCCGGGCGGGCAACGACCTGACGTTGGCGGTGCCGATCAGCTTCACCGAGGCGGCGCTCGGAACGACGCTGCGGGTGCCGACGCTGGACGCGCCCGTGAGCCTGCGGATCGCCCCGGGGACGCCGTCCGGACGTACCCTTCGCGTGCGGGGCAGGGGCGTGCCGACCAAGAGCGGCGCCGGCGACCTGCTCGTGACCGTGGAGGTTGCCGTGCCGCCCGAGCTCGACGACACCGCCCGCGCCGCGCTGCAGGCGTACGCGGCCACGCAGGCCGGGGATCCGCGCCCGGAGATCACGGCCGCATTGGGGGCGGCGACCGGGAGCGCCCCGTGACCCGGCACCAGCCACCGCCCGAGGACGCGCCGGTCTACGTCATCTCGATCGCGGCGGAGCTGGCCGGCATGCACGCGCAGACGCTGCGCCAGTACGACCGGTTGGGGTTGGTCACCCCGGGCCGGACCGCCGGCGGCGGCCGCCGCTACTCGCTGCGCGACGTCGCGTTGCTGCGCGAGGTGCAGCGCCTGTCGCAGGACGAGGGCGTCAACCTCGCGGGCATCAAGCGCATCATCGAGCTCGAGTCCCACGTCGACGCGCTGCGGCTGCGGGTCAAGGAGCTCGCCGACGAACTCGACCACGCGCGGGCCGAGCTGGCTGCCCGCTCGGGCGCCTCGACCGCGCTCGTGGTCTGGCAGCCGCAGCCCGCCCGGCGTCGCCGTCGCTGATCCGGCGTGGGCCTCGTGCCACGACGATGACACGCTGTGCGGCGTGAGCTTCGACGTGCTGTTCGTGTGCACCGGCAACCTGTGCCGATCCCCGATGGCCGAGCGACTGATGCTGGCGCGGCTGCGGGTGGGCGCCGACGTACGGGTGCACAGCGCCGGTACTCGCGCCGCCGTCGGCCGCGGCATGGACCAGCCCTCGGCGCAGGTGCTGCGCGAGCTCGGCGGCGACCCGGAGGGCCACGTGGCCGTGCAGCTGCAACCGGGCGACGTCGAGCGAGCCGGGTTGATCCTGACGGCCACGTCGGAGCACCGGTCGCGCGTGGTGCAGGAGACGCCGCGCGCCATGCGGCGCGCCTTCACCGTGCGGGAGTTCGCGCGGCTCGGCGCGCGCGTGGAGCCGCCGGAGTCACTCGTCGCGCAGGTGGCGGCCGTGGCCGCCCAGCGCGGGTACGTCGACCCGCCCGAGGCGGGCGCCGACGAGATCCTCGACCCGATCGGGCAGTCCGCCGCGTTCGTGCAGGAGGTCGGCCGGCAGCTCGACGACAGCGTGGCCGAGGTCGTCCGGATCCTCGGCCTGGACCGCTAGCGCCCCGGGACGGTCTCGTCGGTCGCGGTGTCGCGGTCCTGCGGCGTGAGCTGGTCCGGCGAGAGCTCGGCGGCGCCCTCGCCCCGCTTGCCGTGGCCGTCACGCTCCGGGCGATACGTGTAGTAGTAGTTGTTCTCGTAGTCGTAACGGCCGGTCGTCCGGCTGACCATGTTCAGGACGACCCCGACCGGCGCCTCGCCGACCTTCTCCAGCGCCGCCACCGACCGGCGCGCCTGCTCGCGGGTCGTCTTCCCCGCGCGGTGCACGACGACGGTCGCCTGCGACATCGCCGCGACCTCGGCACCGTCGGCGACGGGGAGCAGCGGCGCGGTGTCGATGACGGTGTAGTCGACGTGCGCGGCGACCTCGGCGATCACGTTGCGCGCCTGCTCGGAGTTCAGCAGCTCGCTGGGGTTCGGCGGCACCGGCCCCGAGGTGAGGACGGCGAGGTTGCGGCCGATGTTCTGCAGCGCGTCCAGGACCGACGTGCGGCCGATGAGCACGGTGGTGAAGCCGACGTCGGTCACCAGACCCAGCGTCTTGCCGATGGTGGGACGGCGCAGGTCGGCCTCGATCAGGCACACCCGGTGGCCGGCCTCGGCCAGGGCGGCGGCGAGATTCATCGACGTCGTCGACTTCCCCTCGCCCGGGATCGCGCTGGTGACGGCGATGATGCGCGGCGCGTTGTCGACCTTGACGAACTGCAGGTTCGTGCGCAGCTGCCGGTAGGCCTCGGATCGCGTGCTGTGCGGGTCGCCGCGGAACGCGACCGGGGTGCGTGCGGTGCGCTTGTCGAGCGGGATCATCCCGAGCACCGGCACCCCGACGTTCTCGAAGTCGGCCGGTCCCTTCACGGTGTTGTCGAGGAGGTCTCGCAGCACCACCAGGCCCAGCCCGACCAGCAGGCCCAGGACGAACCCGAGGCCGACGTTGACCGTCCGGTTCGGCTTCACCGGGCTCGTCGGGACGGTCGCGGGGTGGATCACGGTCAGCTTGACGACGGGCTTGCCGGCGGAGTCGGTCTGCTCGACCTTGCGCGCCACGACGGAGTCGAACTCCTCGGCGACGGCGTTGGCGAGCCGCGCGGCACGCGTCGGGCTGCCGTCGGTGACGTGCAGGTTGATGAGCGTCTTGTTCTGCGGCGCGTCGGCGGTGATCTTGTCGGCGAGCTGCTGCGACGTCAGCCCGAGGCGCGTCCGCGCGACCACGGCGTCGGTCACGTCCGGACTGTTCGCGACGCTCGTGTACGACTGCACCCGGTCGGAGGTGAAGGCGTTGCCCTGGGCCAGCTGCGAGGCGTCGCTGGTCGGCGACGTGGCGACGAAGACCTCGACGCTCGCCTCGTACACCTTGGACGTCGCTGCGGTCAGTCCGATGCCGGCGGCGACCCCCAACACGGTGCACACGAGCACCAGGGGCCAGCCCCGGCGGAGAATGCGCAGGAACTCACGTGGGTCCATCTACCGTCCTTCTGAGCGAGCCGGCACAGAATAACGCGAATCGCACGCAGTGGACCCGTCGCAGTGCCCGAGCGTGTCCTGCACGGACAGTTCGCTTCGCACCCGGACGATATGACCGTACGTGCACACGCCACCATGCGACATCAACACCGGGACGGTGTTAGGTTGTCGCGTCCCAGCGGGGAAGGACCTTCGGCTGATGTCACGAAGCATCCCGGGCTCGACGGTGCTGATCACCGGAGGGACCGGGTCGTTCGGCTCCACGATGGTCCGACGGCTGCTCACGGGCGACGTCGGCACGGTCAAGATCCTGAGCCGGGACGAGGCCAAGCAGGACGACCTCAGGCGCGCCCTGGGCGATCCCCGCGCGAAGTTCTACCTGGGCGACGTGCGCGACCGCGACAGCGTCGCCGAGGCGATGGACGGCGTGGACCACGTCTTCCACGCGGCCGCGCTCAAGCAGGTGCCCTCGTGCGAGTTCTTCCCGGCCCAGGCCGTGCGGACGAACGTCCAGGGCAGCGCCAACGTCATCGACGCCGCCGCCGACGCCGGCGCGGCGTCCGTCGTCTGCCTGAGCACCGACAAGGCGGTCTACCCGGTCAACGCGATGGGCATGACGAAGGCCCTGATGGAGAAGACCGCGCAGGCCTTCGCCCGCAACAACCCGGCGTCGGGCACCGTCGTCTCGGTCGTCCGGTACGGCAACGTCATGTACTCCCGGGGTTCGGTCATCCCCCTGTTCGTGGAGCAGGCGCTCGCCGGCCGGCCGCTCACGGTCACCGACCCGCACATGACGCGGTTCCTCATGTCGCTCGCGGAGTCGGTGCAGCTGGTCGAGTACGCCTTCGAGCACGCGAGCCCCGGCGACCTGTTCGTCCGCAAGGCACCCGCGTCGACGGTCGCCGATCTCGCCGCGGCGGTCTCGCGGCTGCTCGGCGGCGAGCAGGCGCCGGTGACCATCGGCACGCGGCACGGCGAGAAGCTCTACGAGACCCTCCTCAGCCGCGAGGAGATGGTCTACGCCCAGGACCGCGGTGACTACTACCGGGTCCCCCTGGACGCCCGGTCGCTGGACTACGGCCTCTACTTCGACGAGGGCGACCGTCGCCAGATCGACCAGGACGACTACACGTCGCACAACACCCGCAGGCTGGACGTGGAGGGCACCGTCGAGCTGCTGCACACCCTGCCCGAGGTGCAGGCGTTGCTCGGCGGGCGCGCCGGATGACCGTCGTCGTCACGGGTGCGGCGGGCTTCCTCGGCTGGCACCTGCGCTGCGCGCTGCGGGCGGCGGGGGTCACCGACGTGCGTACCGTCGACCGGGCGCAGTGGTCGTCACCGGCCGAGCTCGACGCGGCGACGCGGGGCGCCACGACGGTGTACCACCTCGCGGGCGCGAACCGTGCCGAGCCCGACGAGCTGCGCGATGCGAACTCCTCGCTGGCCGCGACGCTCACGGCGTCGCTCGACCGGACGGTGCCGACGCCGCCCACCGTGGTCTTCGCCAACTCGATCCAGGCCGGCAACGGGACGCCCTTCGGCGACGGCAAGTCGGCCGCGAGCAGCCACCTGGCCGACTGGGGACGCAGCCGCGGTGCACGCATCGTCGACGCCCGGTTGCCGAACCTGTTCGGCGAGCACGGCCGACCGCGCTACAACTCGGTGGTCGCCACGTTCTGCGACCAGCTCGCCCGCGGCGAGGAGCCCACGATCCACGAGGACCGGGAACTGCCCCTGCTGCACGTGCAGGACGCCGTCGACCGGCTCGTCTCGGCGGCCGACGACGGCTCCACCACCGATCCACGGTTCGACGTCGAACCGACGAGCGTCTCGGCCGTGCTCGGGACGCTGCGCGAGTTCAGCGGCCGGTACGCGACGGGCGACATCCCCGACGTCGGCGACCACTTCCGCCTCGCGCTGTTCAACACCTACCGTTCGTTCACGTTCCCCCACGCCTTCCCGATCCTGCCGGTGCTCCACGCCGACGACCGCGGCCGGCTGTTCGAGTTCGCGCGATCCGGTGGCCAGGGTCAGTCGTTCGCGTCGACGACGGCGCCGGGACGGGTGCGGGGCGAGCACTGGCATCGACGCAAGGTCGAGCGGTTCCTGGTGCTGGCGGGTACCGCGGAGATCAGGCTGCGTCGGCTCTTCGACGAGGAGGTCGTGACGTTCCGGGTCGACGGCGACACCCCCGCCATCGTCGACATGCCCACCATGTGGGCGCATTCGTTGACGAATGTCGGCGACGGCGAGCTGGTGACCCTGTTCTGGGCCAGCCCCCTGCTCGACCCGGAAGATCCCGACACCTTCCGCGAGCCGGTCGACCATCACCAGGTCGCGTAGCAGCATGATCACGGGAAAGCGGAGAGCTGGAACGCGCTCGTGACGCGATCGCAGAACGTCGCCATCGTGGGGCAGGGTTACGTCGGCCTGCCGCTCGCCATGTGCGGCGTGGCCGCGGGCCACCACGTCGTCGGAATCGACAGCGACGAGCGCAAGGTCGCCGGTCTGCGCGACGGGGTGTCCCACGTCGAGGACATCACCGACGCGCTCGTCGCCGATGCGCTCGCCGGCGGCCGCTACCGGCCGACGAGCTCGTACGACGACGCCGCCGGCTTCGACGTCGCCGTCATCACGGTGCCCACGCCGCTGCAGGACGGCCTGCCGGACGTCTCTCACATCGAGACCGCCGTGCGGCAGCTCGCGCCGCAGTTGCGACGGGGCGCGCTGGTGGTCCTGGAGTCCACCACCTACCCCGGCACCACCGACGAGATGGTGGCGCCGCTGCTGGCCGAGCTGACCGGCCTCTCGGCGGGAGCGGACTTCCTGCTCGGTTACAGCCCCGAGCGCATCGACCCCGGCAACCCGCAGTGGCACATCGGCAACACGCCCAAGATCGTGTCCGGCATCGACGCGCGGTCGCTGGCGGCGGTGGACGAGTTCTACTCCGGCCTCGTGGACGTGACCGTCCCCGTCGCCAGCACCCGACAGGCCGAGCTCGCGAAGCTGCTCGAGAACACCTTCCGCCACATCAACATCGCGCTGGTCAACGAGATCGCCGTCTTCGCCCACCAGATGGACATCGACATCTGGGGCACGATCGACGCCGCCGCCACCAAGCCGTACGGGTTCATGAAGTTCGTCCCCGGGCCCGGGGTCGGTGGCCACTGCCTGCCCGTCGACCCGAGCTACCTGTCGTGGCAGGTCAGGCGCACGCTCGGCCGATCGTCCCGGTTCATCGAGCTCGCCAACGACGTCAACAACCACATGCCCGACTACGTGGTGCAGCGCCTGATCGAGGGGCTGAACCGCCGCGAGAAGAGCCTGCGCGGCAGCCGCATCGTGGTCCTCGGCGCGTCGTACAAACGCAATAGCGCAGACCTGCGCGAATCTCCCACCATCCGGATCCTCGAACTGCTCAAGCAGTTCGACGCCGTGGTCACCGTCGTGGATCCGCTGGTCGCCGCCGATGCGCTGCCGGCCCACGTCGCGCGAGCCGACCTGACCGAGAGCGTCGTGCGCGGCGCGGACGCCGTGCTGATCGCGGTGGCCCACGAGGTCTTCGACTTCGACTTCGTCCAGCGTCACGCTGCCTACATACTCGACACCCAGAGAGTGACTGATGGACCAGCCACCGATCTGCTCTAGGACGGCTCGATGCTCAAGGTCATGACCGTGGTTGGCACCCGGCCGGAGATCATCCGGCTGTCCAGGGTCATCATCCGGCTCGACGACGAGTTCGACCACCAGCTCGTCCACACCGGCCAGAACTGGGATCCGCAGCTCAGCGACGTGTTCTTCCGCGAACTGGGGCTGCGGCAACCCGATCACTGGCTACAGGTCCCCGTCACCTCGCTCGGAGCCACGCTCGGCGGCGTCCTGTCGGGGGTGGAGCCGGTTCTGGCGGAGCAACGGCCGGACGCGGTCCTCATCCTGGGCGACACCAACAGCTGCCTGGCGGCGATCATGGCGAAGCGGATGGGAATCCCGGTCTTTCACATGGAGGCCGGCAATCGGTGTTTCGACGAGAACGTGCCCGAGGAGACGAATCGGCGCATCGTCGACCACACCGCCGACTTCAACCTCTGCTACACCGAACACGCCCGGCGCAACCTCCTGGCGGAGGGGCTCCCCGCCCGCCGGGTGTTCGTCACCGGGTCACCCATGGCCGAGGTCCTCGCCGCCTACCGGGACCAGATCGACGGCTCGGACGTCCTCTCGCGGCTCGGCCTGGAACCGGGTGACTACTACGTGGCCTCCCTGCACCGGCAGGAGAACATCGACGACCCGGCGCGGCTGGCGACGCTGCTGGCTGCTGTCGACGGGCTCGCCCGCGACACCGGCCGTCGGGTGGTGGTCAGCACGCACCCCCGCCTGCGACGTCACCTCGGTGCGCAGCAGGACGGCCACCACAGCGGTGTGCAGTTCCTCGAACCCTTCGGCTACTTCGACTACAACCAGCTCCAGCAGCACGCCCGGTGCGTGCTGTCCGACAGCGGCACGATCAGCGAGGAGTCCGCCATCTCCGGCTTTCCCGCCGTCACCGTCCGCGATTCGATGGAGCGCCCCGAGGCGCTCGACGGCGGCAACATCGTGCTCACCGGCGTCGACGAGGCCGCGATCCGCCGGGCCGTCCAACTCGTCAGCGCCCAGTGGGAGTCGGGCGTACGGCCGGCCGTCCCGGCGGCGTACGCGGTGCCCGACGTCTCGCTGCGGGTGAGCCGACTCATCGCCGGGCTCGCCGGCGTGCACGGTGGATGGCTCGGGCTACGTGCTCCCGCAACCACTGACCCGACTCGATGACCACGTCACTGCTTCTCGGCCTGATCCTGCAGGCCGTCGCCGTCGCCCTGTTGTTCGTCGTGTTCCGGCGATCGATGTTCCGCCGCACTGGCACGTACCTCCTGCTCGCCATGGTCGTCTTCCACGGCGTCACCGAGCTGCTCCAACTTGCCTCGGGCGCCCGGTCCCAGTACCGGTCCTCGATCCCCCAGCACTCCCTCGACGCCTGGTACCTCGACATCGGTGCCGCGTGCGTGGTCTACGCGGCTGCGTACGCGCTCGTCGCCCGGCGTAGCCCGGCGCCGGTCACGGCCGGCCAGGTGGCGCGCGTCCTGACCGTCTTCGACTGGCGCGTCCTGGCCGTGTTGACCGCGCCGCTCGTCGCCATCGTCGCGCGGGGCGGTTACCACGTCAGCGTCGCCGGCCCCGTGACGAACTTCGACCCGACGCAGTCCGGGCTCGCCGGCCAGTTCACGACCCTTGGTATCACGCTCACCAGCATCAGCTTCATCGCCCGGCACCCGCGCGCGTTCGTCCCGGCGTTCCTCGTCGAGATGGCCGCCGAGGTGCTCGTGGGTCAGCGGCTGGACGTCCTCACCGCCGCGCTGGCGACGGTCGTCGGACTGGCGGTCATCGGCCGACGGGTGCGGCTGCGAGCCGTCGTCGCCGCGGCGCTGATCGCCGGCTTCGTCGGGCTGTCCTTGAACGCGGCACGCGCGCAGTTCGGGCGCGATGAGTACAACAATGCGACCTCGGCAACCGCCCGACTCAGCCTGATCGCCCGGGGCTCCGCCGCACTCGTCACCGGCGCGTCGGCCAAGTACGACAACGCCACGCAGCCCACCGCGATACGCATCGACGGCAACACGTTCGCAGCCGGCGAGACGGCCGCGCTGGCCGGCGGCACGCGCCCGGCAGGTCTCGGGACCGTCGTGAACGACGCCAAGCTCGCAGTCCCCAGCTTCCTAGCCCCGGGCAAGCTCTCGACGTCCCTCGCGGACAGGTCGGAGAAGTTCGCGTTGCAGGACCACTTCTCGCTCAGCTACTCGGCGGACTTCATCCCCACGCAGATGGGAGCGGCTCTCGGCTACTTCGGGCCGATCGGGCTGCTGTTCTTTGCAGGCCTCTTCGCGGTCGGTTTCGGCCTCGTGGACCGGGCTGCCGGCCGCAGACTGACGGCCTGGACGTATCTACTGACCATCGGCTCGCTGATCGCGGCACTCTCGTACGAGGGCACCAACGAGACCTACTTCGTAACGGCGCGCGGCGTCGTCGCCGCGTACGTCCTACTCGCAGGACTCGCGTGGCTGCGGACCAGGCGTTCCGCGCCGCGTGACGAGCACCCGGATCTCGCGCCGGAGCGTGCTGCGCTGACGCCGGCGTAGCCCTACCGCTCGGTGGGTACGAGCGGCTTCGAGAAGACGGCGACGACGTTCTGCGTGACCAGATGACCGCGCAGCACGCCGGTCTCACTCGCGAGAGAGAGCTTCATGGCCAACGAGAACACCCTCCACACCAAGCCGCGGACGTTGCTGATCAGCCCGTGCCGGATCGGGTCGCAGGGGTGGACGTCGGCCTGGTCAAAGCCGGTGGCGGACCCGATCTGTCGCAGACTGCGAGCCGTGAAGGCCGTCTCGTGGGTGAAGTCGCCGAAGTGGTAGTTACCGGCGAACGGACTCACCATGTTCGGAACGCGCGCGATGAACCGACCGCCCGGCACCAGCAGGTCGAGCACGCGGTCGAAAGCCTCCACCACCTCGTCCTTGGACAGGTGCTCCAGGAAGTCCGTCGCCGTCACCACGTCGAAGCTGGCCGGCGGCAGATCGCTGCGGAAATCGCCCAAGGTCACCGACGCGATACCGGCAGCGTGGGCCAGCTCCACCTGCTCCGGACTGACGTCGATGCCCTCGGCCGCGGCGTAACCGCAGTCGCGCAGCGCGCGGACGAGACCGCCCTGCCCGCACCCGACATCGAGTGTGCGGATCGCACGGTCGGCGGGTAGATGGGGGTAGACGTCGCGTCGGAACGCCAAGTCGTCGTCGGCCGAGGCGCGCACGCCGGCATGGGTAGTCGCGTAAGCCCGGTAGAATCGCGACTTGGTCTGTTCGGACATTCCCATGGCGTCTCCTTCACATCCGACCGGGTTTCGGCGGACGGCCGTCAAGCGTGCAATTCGCCCAGCATGGCGGTCAGCCTGCGTTCGTAGGAGTGCTCATGGCGGGCGCGTTCGGATGCCGCGGCTCCGACGGCGCGCCCGACGTCCGGTCCGGCCAGCAGGGTCCGGCAGTGCCCCAGCAGCTCGTCGTAGGACGAGAACGCGAGCACCTCGCTCGGCTCGTCGAAGACATCGCCGAGTCCGTCGCGACGCTCGCACAACACGGCGCCACCCGAGGCCGCGGCCTCGAACAGGCGGCAGTTGACGCCCACCATCTCCCCCGGGTGCAGGTTGTTGAGCACGCCGCGCGCGCGACGGAAGGCCGCCGCCTTCTCTTCGCGGGCGATGTAGGCACCCCGCGGCACGTCGGCCAGGGCGCCCCCGGCCAGCCACCGCGGCAGCCCGTTGCCGTGAATCTTCAGCGGCACGCCGTCACGGATCAACCGCTCGAGCAGTCGGGCGCGCGTCGGGTAGACCGAGCCCACGACGACGATGTGCGGTTCGCGGCCGTAGTCGCCGATCGGCCGATGCCACGTCGGGTTGCACGCCTCGGGCAGGTAGTGGGCGGGCAGGCCGTAGACGTCGCGCAGCCGCTGCGCCAGCCAGCTGTCCTTGAAGAACAGCGCGTCGTAGGGCGCCGCAGCCATGGCCATGCGGCCGACGTTGGCGACCGCGTCCGGGTACCAGAGGCAGACCTTGTCACTGACGTCCTTGAGCGCGGCGACGATGTCGGGCATTAGACCGTGCAGGATCGAGATGACGACGTCGCAGCGCGCCCTCGCCGCCCGCGCGACGACGGCCCGCTGAGTCAGCTGCTCGGCCTCGGCGCCGAATCGGCGCGCCAACTCGGTGACCTTGGCCGACAACTTCCCGACGGGAAGGCCGGGGCTGCCGAGCGAAACGGCGTCGTATCCCATCTGCTGCAGCGTGACGACGACGTTCTCGGCGAAGCTGTCGTCGTAGATCGGCCCGACGACGCCTACGCGCACCGCCGCCTCCCAGGCAGCGAACGGCTGCGGTTCCGTACGTCAGGACGCAAAGCGTGCTCCGTTCACAGGGCTAGGGAGGCCGGCGTCGCGCTCCCGCAGGGCCCGTCGCAATGCCAGCCGCAACAGTACGTGCACCGCTACGTACACCGCGGTAGACGTCCACGCCGCGGCAACAGCGCCGTAAGTGGGCGCGAAGAGTGCCAAGCCGGCCACGGTGCCGACCACGCCGGTCCACTCACACCGGGACACGAGACCCGGCCGGCCGAGACCGCGCAGCAGGTCGCCGAGGACCTGGTTGACGGTGAATGCGACCGCGCCCGGGGCCAGGATCAGCAGCAGGTGCACCACGTCGCCGAACTGAGGGCCGAATAGGGCGGGCACGATCCAGGGCGCCACGACGACGATCACGATCTCGATGCCGAGCGCGAGGACGGTCGCCCCCCGGACCGATCTGCGGATCGTGTGCAGTGGATCGGAACCAGCGGCCAGTCTGGGGAAGGCCACGTTGCCGAAGGCGACGGCGAGCGGACCGGCGAGCAGGCTGAGCGTTACCGCCACGGCGTACTGCCCGAGCGCCGCCGCCGAACCCACGACGGCGAGCACGAGCTGGTCGAACCTGCCGTTGATGTTGTTGGGCGCGGTGGAGGTGACATTGAGCAGGCCGTAGCGGAGCAGGTCCCGCGCCACGTTCCGGTCCCACCGACCGCCGTGACCCCAGCGAGCGAACCAGCGGCGCGCGAACAGCGTCTGACCGAGCAGCGAGACAGCGAGCGCCCACATGGTGGTGGCGATGGTCAACGCGGACGCCGACCAGAGCACCGCGACCACCACCAGGAACAGCACCGGCTGCAGCAGCCGGGTGAGGTTCCATCCCGTCAGTGCGGTCGCCTGCAGCGCGAAGGTCGCGCCGGTGCCCGCGAACGAGACGACGATGCAGGCAGGCACGATGAAGAACGCCGTGCGGGCCGAATGCTCGTCGAACGCCGTGGCGCCGAGTACCACCGCGAGCAGGCTCGCCGCAACGCTCAGCGGGACAAGCAGCAGGCCGCACGTGCGCACCTGCGCGGCCCGGCGATCCGGGTCGCGCGCGGCGTAGTAGACCACGGCCGACCCGAGGCCCAGCTCGAAGAAGACGAGGGCGATGCCGAAGTAGGTCGTGGCCGCGGCGTAGACGCCGCGGCCCTCGGCGCCCAGGACGCGCGCCAGCCCGATGCTCGTACCGGCGGCGACGACGCTGGTGGCGGCGTTCGCGAGCGCGGTACCGCGCACCGTCCCGAACCCGATCACGGCCGAGGCCCGACGACCGACGCGGGCCCAGCTGCCGATCGGCGGCGTGTCCTCGGGTACCTGCGCCGTCATCGGGGCCGCGCGGTTGCCGTCAGCCGCTCGTACTCGTCGACGAATCGGCGTATCCCGGCCTCGGTCGAGAAGCGTGTCTCGCACCGCTCGCGGGCGATGCGAGCCATGGTGTGCCCCTCGGCGTCGAGGATGCCCGTGACCGCGTCGGCGACCGCCGCGGCATTGCCTGCGTCCTCGTTACCGACCAGCACGCCGGCCCGCTCGTCGCCCAGACACTCCTGCGCACCGGCGGTACGCGTGGCCACGACCGGAATCCCGCTCGCCATCGCCTCGAGCACCGACACACCGAGACCCTCTTCCTGCGAGGTCTGCAGGTAGACCGACGCCGAGCGGTAGAGCTGCGGCAACGCGTCGGCGGGCAGGTCCGCCCGCACCGAGATGCGGTCGGCGCATCCGCTTCGTGCGACGAGCGCCGCGAGGTCGTCGGGCACCGGACCACGGCCGGCGAGCAGAAGCGGCGGGGCGTCCGGCCGGCGTCGCGCGAGCTCGGCGTACGCCGCCACGAGCCGATCCAGCCGCTTACGACGCTCACCCAGTCGACAGACCGACAGCACGGGACCGGCGCTCTGCCATCCGGCCGGGTGCGGCCGGAAACGGTCGGTGTCCACGCCCGGGGGCGCGAGCACGGCGCGACGCGCTCCAGAGCGCTGCGCGTGGGCGAGCATCTCGGTGTTCTCGACGAACACGACGTCGGCGCGACGGAGCGCTCGATCCTCGACGCGCGACGTGGCGGCCGTCATCAGCCCGCGCCACCTGGCCACGGCCGCCGAGCCGTCCACCCCCTTGGCCGCGCGTTCCCACGCCACGGTGGTGGCCACCTGCAGCGCGACGGGGCGGCCCACCCGCGACGCGATCCAGGCCAGCGCCGGCGCGCCCGCCACCACCTGGACGAGGTCGTAACCGGCGAGCACGCGGGTGAGCTCGCGCCGCGGCCGGTAGCGCATCGGCTCGAGCTCGACGAGGTTCGCGCCCCACAGGGTGGCGTCGAGGTCGTCGGAACGGCCGCCGCGGAGCGACGGTCGCACCCAGGTGCGCGGCCGCGTGAGCCCGCGACTGTGCGGGTCGCGGCCCGACGTCGCCACGTCGTGGACGTCGACGGTGAACCCCTCGGCGCGCATCGCGTCGCGCAACCACCGCGCCACCGACGGGACGCCGCCGCCCACGCCGAGGCCCTGCGTCAACAGCGCGATCCGCGTCGTCATCGCGCGGCGGGCGTCGTGAGAGCGAGCGCGAGGACGCCGGGCCCCGACTGCTCGGCGAGCCAGGACGCGTAGGCGTCGCGTGCCTGCCGACGGCGGCCCACGCGCTCGTCCACCGACAGCGCGAGCCACCGGTCGAGGACCGCCGCGACGGCCGGCGGCGTCAGGTCGGGCAACACCTCGCCCCCACCGGCCGCCAGGCATGCGCTCCACGGGGTCCGGTCCGAGCAGATGACGGGACAGCCGACGGACAGGCTCTCGGCGATGACGTGCCCGAAGTTCTCCCCCAGCGTCGGCAGGACGAACGCGTCGTAGCGGGCGAAGGTGTCGGCCACCTCGGCCGGCGTGACCACGCCGCGGTACTCGACGGTCACCCCCGGTGGCAGAGCGGCGATCGCCTCCTGACAGCGCCGCCAGTACTCCCCGTCCTCGACCGGCCCGTAGACGTCGAGGGCGGCCGGGCCGCGGACGTGACCGAGCGCCGCCAGCACGGTGAGCAGGTTCTTCATCGGGACGATGCGGGAGACGAAGACCAGGCGGACCGGTCCCGGACGCGGTTCGAGCGGCGCCGTCGACGGCACGTGCGGGCTCGACTCGGAGACCACGAACACCCGCCGGTCGGCTCCGAACGCGCGGCGGATGTCCGCCTCGTCCATGGCCGACGAGGCGTGCCAGGACGGTCGCAGGACGCCGAGCAGGGCGCGCAGCACCGGCTTGACCACCTTCTTCTTGCGCGCCTTGATCGACAGCGCCCCGGCCGACAGCTCGCCGCGCGGCGCCACCAGCACGCGGCGCGCGGGTACCACTCGCAGCACCGACAGCAGCAACGGCAGGATCGTGAACCACGGGTCCCAGAGGCTGTTCACGTAGAGCAGGTCGACGGGGCCGCCGCGGATCGTCTTGATCGCCCGCCACCAGTGCCCGGGTCGACGCCGGTCGAGGTAGAGGATGTCGAGGTCGCCCCGGGTGACCGTGCGACCGGACAGGCCGGGGTACGGCGCCGTGTCGCCGAGGTCCCGGTCGTTGGTGAGGAGCAGGATTCGGATGCCCTCGGCCGAGCTGACGATCTGCTTCACCGACGGGATCGGGCCACCTGCCTTGTACCCCGGCTCGAAGTAGGCGCTGGTGACGACCACGCGGGGCCCGCTGCCGGTCACCGGCCGTCCTCGCCGCGAGCCCCGGGGGTCTGCCGAACGCCGGCCAGCAGGTCCGACAGCGCCCGCGCACCGGCACGCCGCGACAAATGGGCCAGGTAGTACTCGCGCCCCGCGGCTCCGCGCTGCGCCAGCGACGCGGTCTCGACCGTGGCGATCCGGGCCACCGCGGCCGCGAGTTCGGCGGCCTCGCCCGGAGTCGTCGTCCAGCCCGCTCCCGAACGCTCGATCAGGGCGGCGGCGTCGCCCTCGACGCAGCCGAGCACCGGTTGTCCGGCGGCCAACAGCGACTGGATCTTGCTCGGCAGGGTGCGCCGGAACAGCTCGGTAGGTCGCAGCGAGACGAGGTGCAGGTCGGCGACCGCCAGCACCGACGGCATCTCCGCCGGCGGCTTGGAGCCCAGGAAGTGGATGTTGTCGAGCCGGGCGTCGGCGGCCCGCCGGCGCAATGCCGGCTCGGCGACCCCGCCCCCCACCAGCGCCACGTCGATGTCGGCGTGCTCGCGCAGCAGGGCGGCGGCGTCGATCACGGTCTCGAGCCCCTGGGCCTCGCCGAGATTGCCCGCATACATGACGGTGAACGGCCGTGTCAGGCCGAGCGAGCTCTTGAGCCGCGAATCGAACGGCTGCGGCCGGTACCGGTCCTCGTCCACCCAGTTGGGCACGAAGTGCACCTTGTCGCGGTCGATCCCGCGGTCGGCGATCAGCTCGGCCATCCCCGGCGACGTGACCGCGATCGCGCCGGCGCTGCGGTAGATGGCGTCGCACAGCCGGTGCAGGGCGCGCTGGGCGGGGCCGTCGGCCGAGCCCTGCGACATCCCGCTCGCCGTGACGCTCTGGGGCCACATGTCCTCGACCAGGAGCACGAACGGCGTCCCCCGCCGCGCCTTGATCGCCATCGCCGGCAGGGCCGCGGTGATCGGGCTCGAGTAGACGAGGGTCGCGTCGGCCACCGGCAGGGTCGAGGCCGCGACCATGCTGGCGCTCGTCGCGAAACTCAGGTAGTTCGCGGCCCGTCGCAGCAGGCGCGTGTCGTGGCTGGGGTACAGCGGGGCGCGATGGACGGGCACCGAGTCCACGACGTCACGCTGGTGGAACCGCTGCCGGTACCCCGGGAAGACCTTGCCGTCGGGATAGTTGGGGAACCCCGTCAGCACCTGCATGTCGTGGCCGAGCCCGGCGAGGGCGGTGACGATCTCCTTCGGCACGCCGCCGTCACCGAACTCGGGCGCGTACCACTGCGACACGAACGACACCCTCATCGGTCACCGCCGGCCGGGTACACGCGTCCGCCCCTCACGACGCGACGTCCTCGGGCGCGAGCTCGGCGAAGCTCGTGATCTCGCGATCCACCTCGCCGCTGCGCGACGGCACAGCCGCGTGCAGTCCACCGGGCCGGGTGATCCGTACCGTCGTCCACCCGAGCCGGCGCGCCGCCACGAAGTCCTTGCCGGGGTTGTCACCGACGTAGGCGCAACGCTCGTGCGCGACGCCGAGGCTCGTCGCGACGTGGACGAAGGCGCGCACCGCGGGTTTGTACCACTCCGGCCCGTGCGAGTCGGTGACGACGATCGATCCCGCGGCGGCCTCGAGGCCGAGGGCCCGGATCTTGGCCCACTGGCTCGCCGCCGGCCCGTCCGTCACGATCCCGAGCCGGGACGGTGGCAGCGTCGCGACGAAGGCGGCCGCGTCGCCGCACGGCCGGATGGCCGGTGCGTGGGTCCGGTAGACCTCGACCATGGCCGCGACCTCCGGGGGCGAGAGCGGCCGTCCCCGCGCGGCGAAGGCGTCGGTCAGCGTCGACCGGCGCGTGCCGGCCAGGAAGAGCTGCCACGCGGTGTCGCCGACGCCCGTGACTCCGACCGCCGACGCCCCCCACTCGCCGACGGCGTCGAAGCCGCTGCGCACGTAGTCCCGTTCGAGGTAGACGGTGTCGTCGACGTCGAGCACCCAGGCGGTGATCGTCATGTGGTCAGGTCCGGGAAGCGGTCCGCCTCGGCGAAGACGGCGTCGTCGTAGCGCAGCATGACGAGATCGGGACGGGCGTCCGCCGGCACCGGCCCGCCGGCGCCGGCGACGAGCAGGGGGAAACGGCCGCCCGCCTGCCAGGTCAGCGGGAAGCCGCCGCCGAAGCGTGGGTTCAGCTCGAGGAACGTCACCGACCCCGTGCTGTCGTCGACGAACACCTGCACGTTGAGGACGCCGAACGCGCCCGGCAGCGTGTCGACGAACTGCTCGACGGCGCTGCGCAGCGCCGGGAGCTCGACGGTGACCGCCTTGGCGACCTCGCCCGCCCGCACCGCGAGCCGACGGCGCGCGCCCATGCCGACGAGCGCTCCGCGGCGGTCCACCCCGAAGTCGACCGTCACCTCGTAGCCGGGCACCTCGCCCTGGACGATGTAGTCGTCGGGCAGCGACGCCAGCATCGCGGGATCGCACCGCTCGGACCGGACCAACCCCACGGACGACGATCCGCCGCGCGGCTTCGCGACGACCGGGCCGACGAGCTGCCCGGCACGCTCGTCGCGCACCTCGAACGTCGTCGGAGACGCGAAGCCGTGCCGCGTCAGCCAGTCGTGGAAGAGCCACTTGTCGCTCCCCAGGCCGACGACCTCGGGAGACGAGACCCAGACCGTGCTGCCGGCCGCGGCGAAGCGATCCGTCGCCGCGGCGAGGACGGCGAGCTCCGGGTCGATGGTCGGCACGACGTGCGTGATGCGATGGCGGCGGCAGACGTCCAGCATCCGCTCGACGAAGGCGGGGTCGTCGGCCCGCGGCACCAGCTCGAACTCGTCGGCCAGCAGCCCCGCCGAGGACAGTGACGAGCAGTCCACCGCCACCACGGTCCCGCCGCCGAGCAACGCGCCGGCCTCGCGCAGGATGCGAACGAGGTGGCCCCGCCGGCCCGCGCTCGACACCAGCCAATTAGTCGACGACACGCAACGCCCCGTCGAACTCGGGCATCGTCACGTCGCCGTCGGCGGCGATGCCGTCGCGACGCAGGACCGAGCCGAGCGTGCGCCGGACGATCTGCAGGTCGAGCCGCAACGAGCGGCGGTCCACGTAGTCGACGTCGGCGGCGAACCTGGCCTCCCAGTCCAGCAGGTTGCGACCCGACACCTGGGCCAGACCGGTGACGCCGGGGCGCACCTCGTGGCGCCGCGCCTGCGCCGGCGTGTAGCGCTCGAGGTACCGCACGAGCAGGGGGCGCGGGCCGACCAGGCTCATGTCGCCGCGCACGACGTTCCACAGCGTCGGCAGCTCGTCGAGGCTGGTGCTGCGCAGGAACGCCCCGAACGGGGTCATCCGGTCGGCGTCGGTGACGAGCCCGCGCGCCGGATCCGGTTCGCGCATGGTGCGGAACTTGGTGAGCGTGAACGGTTGGCCGTGGCGTCCCGGCCGCGGCTGGCGGAACAGCACGGGACGGCCGAGACGGCGGGCGACCAGCACCGCGATCACGGCCTGCACCGGCGCCGAGATCACGAGGGCCGTGCCGCCGACGACGACGTCGAGGACCCGCTTCACCCGGTCGTAGGGTCGCGCGACCGCCGCGGCGGCCGTCACCGGGCGGCCAGGAAGTCGTCGATCGCGGCGCGGACGCGCGCGAGGTCGGGGTCGGTCATGCCCGATCCGCTGGGCAGCGTGAGGCCGCGCGCGAACAGCCGCTCGGCGGTGCCGTCGACGAGACGCTCCGTGTTGGCGAACACCGGCTGCAGGTGCATCGGCTTCCACATCGGCCGGCTCTCGATGCCCCGCGCGGCCAGGTGCTGCGACAGCTGCGTCGGCGACCACCCGGCGGTCGGGTCGACCACGATGCAGGTCAGCCAGCAGTTGTCGGCCGCGTCGTCGCCACCGAACACCTCGACCCCGACCACGCCGTCGAACTGCGCGCGGTAGGCGGCCCGCACGGCCCGGCGCCGCTCGATCATCCGGTCGAGCCGGGCGAGCTGGGCACGGCCCAGCGCGGCCAGCACGTTGCTGAGCCGGTAGTTGTAGCCGATGTCGGTGTGCTCGTAGTGCGCGACCGGCTGTCGCGCCTGGGTCGAGAGGTAACGCACCCGCTCGGCGAGCGCGCCGTCGTCGGTCAGCAGCATGCCGCCGCCGGACGTCGTCATGATCTTGTTGCCGTTGAACGAGAACACCGACGCGGCGCCGAACGAACCGGACGGCCGTCCGTCGCGCGTCGCGCCCACCGACTCGGCGGCGTCGACGAGGAGGGGCACCTCGAGCTCGGCGGCGAGCCGCTCGATCGCGGCGAGGTCGCAGCACTTGCCGAGCAGGTCCACCGGCACGATCGCGCCGAGGCGCCGCCCGCTGTCGACCACCGTGCGCGCGGCCTCGGCGAGCAGGCCGACGTCGACGTTGCCGGTCGCGTCCGAGTCGACGAAGAACGGGCTCGCCCCGGTGTAGGCGATCGCGTTGGCGGTCGCCGCGAAGGTCATGGTCGAGGTGAGGACGACGTCCCCGCGCCCGACGCCGAGGGTGAGCAGGCCGAGGTGCAGGCCCGCGGTGCCCGAGGACAGCCCGACCGCGTGGCCGACACCGACGCGGGTCGCCATCTCGGTCTCGAACGCGGCGAGGTCGGGCCCGGCCGGCGCCACCCATCCCGACGCGAGCGCCGCGGCGACGTACCTGCTCTCCAGCTCCCCGACGTCGGGGGCCGAGAGCAGAACGGCGGTCACCTGCTCAGCGAACCATCTGCCGGCGGTTCTCGCCCGCAGGCCCGCGGGACGCGGCCAGCCGAGCCCAGGGCTCGGCCGCGATGCGCCCCGGCTCCAGGGCGGGGACGTCGACGTGCGAGATCAGCCGGTGGAAAGGACGCTGCTCGGCCTCGCCGTCGGCCAGCAGCTCCTCGTGCAGCTTCTCACCGGGCCGCAGTCCGGTGAACACGATCTCGACGTCCTTGCCCGACATCGCGATCATGCGCGACGCGACGTCGACGATGCGCACCGGCTCGCCCATGTCCAGGACCAGCACCTCGCCGCCCCGACCGATCGCGCCGGCCTGGATCACCAGCTGGCATGCCTCGGGGATGGTCATGAAGTAGCGGCTGACACCGGGGTCGGTGACGGTCACCGGGCCGCCCTTCTCGATCTGCGCGGCGAAGGCGTGCAGCACCGAACCGCGGCTACCGAGGACGTTGCCGAAGCGCACCGAGATGTAGCGGACGCCGGGGTGCCGGCTCGCGAACCACGAGGTGAGCCGCTCCGCGAGGCGCTTCGAATGGCCCAGCGCGCTCGACGGGTTCGCCGCCTTGTCCGTCGAGATGTTGACGAAGTGCTCGACACCGTTGGCCGCAGCGGCCTCGAGGACGTTCAGCGTGCCCTCGACGTTGCTCTTCAGCGCCTCGTACGGGTAGCGCTCCAGCAGGGTCAGGTGCTTGAGCGCGGCCGCGTGGAAGACGACCTGCGGCTGGTGCTCGAGGAACACGTCGGCGACCGCCGCGCGGTCGCGGATGTCGACGAGCACGATCTCGGGCGACTCCAGCAGCGCCCGGCCGTGGATGGACAGCTCCACCGCGTGCAGCGCCGACTCGTCGCGGTCGAGCATCACGAGTTCCTCGGGTCCGAAGCGGTGCAGCTGACGGCACAGCTCCGAGCCGATCGAGCCGCCCGCTCCGGTCACGAGCACCCGGCGACCGGTGACGTACTGCGCGATCGCGCGCACGTCGGTGTCGACCGGCTGGCGGCCGATGACGTCGGCGACGTCGAGCTCGCGCAGCGAGGACAGCCGGACCTGCGGGCCGCGCAGCTGGTCCTTCAACGGCGGCAGCACGAGCAGCCCCACCCCGGCCTCGGCCGCGATGTCCGAGAGCCGACGCAGCATCGTGGCGTCCGCGTCGTTGACGGCCACGACGGCCCGCGTGGCGCCGGTGAGGGCCGCGACCTCGCCGAGCTCGGCGAACCTCCCGCGCACCCGGACGCCGTGGACCTGCAGGTGACGCTTGCCCGGGTCGTCGTCGACGAAGGCCACCGGGACGAACGGCGAGCTGGCGTCCTGCCGCATCCGCTGGGCCAGCGCGGACCCCACCCAGCCGGCGCCCATGATCACGACCTGCTCGGCGTCGTGGTCGTGCTTCACCGACGCGTGGATGATGAGCCGCTTCGCGACCCGCACCGCGGCCAGCCCCATCACCGCCAGCGGCCACGCGAAGAACGGCACCGACCGGGGGATGCCGTCCGGCTCCAACGCAGCCACCACGGTGAAGGCGAACGCCGACACCGCAGTCGCGCTGACCGCCACGTTGCGCATCTCGTCGAAGCTGCCGACTACGTAGCGTCGCCGGTGGATGAGTCCGATGGCGCCGAGCACCAGCTGGCCGCCGGCCAGGAACAGCGACAGGACCGACACCGGACGCCACGGCACCGTGCCGGGTTCGAAGTCGTATCGGGCGATCGCGGCGACGTCGGTCGCCACGATCCACACCACGACGTCGGTGAGGATCGCCGAGATCAGGCTCTTGGACTGGCCGAACGCGTTGTCGCCGCGCGGCCGCGCGTCGGACGGAACGCTCACGGGAGGGGCCTCTTTCACTACGGTCGTCGCAACGACGGGCCGCCCCCCGACATCCCGTACCGGTTGCGAATGTAGGTGACGTGTTTATGCGCGGCAACCGGAGAATCGGGGGACGGACGCGGCGCGACGAATTCCGACCGTGCCATCGGCAGGTCGCGGCCATTCCTGAGGTGACAGAATCCCCGCATGTCCGAACCGCCCGAACGACGCGCCGGCCTCGTCCGACGCGTGCGCGCCTGGGCCCGGGGGACCCCCAACGGCGACGCTGCGCTGGTCATGCTGGCGGCGGGCGGGATGCTGATCGTCGTCGCCGCCGTATTGGCGATCGTCGTTCTCTAGGGACTTTCCGCCCGCATTCGGGACTCCGACTTGCATGTAAGAAAACTGTTGTGTTAGCTCTGAGTCGGTTACTCTCAGATACGCCCCGTCCGGCTCCGCCCCCAGGCCGCCCAGGAAGGCCCCCCGCCTCATGTCCAAGATCACGCGCATCGTCGTCGCCCTCACCGGGCTGGCGCTGCTCGCCCTCGGCCTGGCCGTCCCGTCCGCCGCGGCGCCGTACACGCCCGGCGACGAGACGGCGGCCGTCAGCACCACCAACCCCGAGCCCGGGGGCAGCCTGACCGTCTCCGCGTCCGGCTTCGGTGCCAACGACCTCGTCACCATCGACCTCCACAGCCGCGTCTACCGGCTCGGCACCGCCCGGACGAACGCGAACGGCGACCTGTCGGCCACCGTGACGCTGCCCGAGGGCGTCACCGGCTCGCACGAGATCGTCATGACCGACACCGTCACCGGCCAGGTCGTCTCCACCGCGATCACCATCAGCGACAGCACCGCCGGCAGCACCGACTCCGGCTCGGCGAGCGGCGGCAGCTCCGGCAGCTCGGGCGGCACCGCGGCCACGGGCGTCGCCGTCGCCAGCATCGGCGGCGTGGGCGTCCTGCTGTTCCTCGGCGGCGCACTGCTGCTGGTCATGGGCCGGCGCCGCCGGGTCTCCGCCTGACCATCCTCGCTTCCGTCAGGGACGGCCGGTCTCCGGCCGTCCCTGATTACTGTCCGGTGCCATGACGACGCCCGCGGAGCCGGAGCCCGGCGCGGACCCGTTCGACGGGCCCGAGTGGGCGACCAGCAGGCAGCCCGACGTCGTCGACGGCGCCGACGGGACCGCCCGGTCGAGCCGGCACCGGCGCCGCGTGTCCCGACGCCGGCTGCGTCGACGGCGCCGGTGGGGCGTCGTGCTGATCACGCTCGGCGGCCTCGTCGTCCTCACCGGCCTGTGGATCGTCGTCACCGGACTGCTCGCCCGCGGCGAGCTGAACTCCGCGCGGGGCGACGTCGCCACGCTGCGCGAGCAGATCGCCCAGGGCGATCTCGCCGGGGCCCGCGCGACCGCCCGGACGCTGTCCCACCACGCCGACCGCGCGCACGGACTCACCACCGGACCGTTCTGGGCGGCCGCGGCGGCCGTCCCCGGCGACGGCAACCCGGTCCGGACCATCCGCGAGCTGACCGACCAGATCGACACCCTGGGCGACGACGTGCTGCCGCGGCTGGTCGACGCCAGCACCAGGCTGGACCCGCAGCGGTTGCGACGTCCGGACGGTTCGATCGACCTCGCCCGGATCACCGCCGTGGCACCGGTGCTCGACGACGCGCGGGGCGCCGTCGACCACGCCACCGCCGAGGTCGCCGCCCGGCCCGCGCGGACCTGGTTCGGGGTGGTGGACGCCGCGCGGGCGCAACTGCTCGCCCAGCTGCGCCAGCTGGGCGCGACGGTGCGCTCGGCCGACCTCGCCGCGCGCATCGCGCCCCCGATGCTCGGCGCGGACGGCGTGAAACGCTACTTCGTCGCGTTCCAGAACGACGCCGAGGCGCGCGGCACCGGCGGCATCCCCGGCGCGTTCGCCATCCTGCGCGTCGACCACGGCCGGTTCTCCTTCGAGCGCTTCGAGTCCGACGACCGGCTCGGCGAGATCCCCACCGGGTTGGACTTCGGCCCCGACTACGCCGACCTGTTCGACGGCGCGCGCACCACCAGCCTGTACGGCAACAGCAACCTGAGCCCGCACTTCCCGTACGCCGCGCAGGTGTGGATCGCCATGTGGCGCAAGGCGTCGGGCGAACGGCTCGACGGCGCTTTCGCCCTGGACCCGACCGCGCTGTCCTACCTGCTGCAGGTCACCGGCCCCGCTCCGCTGAAGGACGGCTCGCAACTCACGGCCGCCAACGTGGTCGCCCTGACGCAGAGCGACGTCTACGCCCGCTTCCCCGCGTCGTCGGACCAGACGGCTCGTAAGCGCTACCTGCTCGACGTCGCCGCCGCCGCGAGCCGGCGTCTGCTCGACAGCCGGGCCAGCGAGACGGCGTTGCTGCGCGCCGCCGGCCAGGCGGTGGGCGAGCGGCGCATCCTCGCCTACAGCACCGACGCCGCGGTCGAGGCCGACCTGGCCCGGACGGCCGCCGGCGGCATCGTGCCGCGGACGACCGCCCCCTACGTCGGGCTGTCGATCGTCAACGAGGGCGGCAACAAGCTCGACTACTACCTGGATCGCGCCATCACGTGGCGCGCCGACGGCTGCCGTCCGCGGCGGGCCGCCACCGCCACCGTCACCCTGCGCAACGACGCCCCGGCCCGCGGACTGTCCTCGTACGTGACCTCGCGCAGCGACCGACACGGCCCGGGCGTGCGGCCCGGTGACCAGCGGCTGCTGGTGTCGTACTACGCCACGCAGGGCGCGCAGCTGAGCTCGGTCACCGTCGACGGGAAGCCCGCGACCGCGTCCGCCGGCCACGATCTCGGCCACTCCGTCTACACCGTCGATCTCGAGCTGCCCCGCGGCACGACGCGCACCGTCGTCCTGCATCTGGACGAGCCTCGCGGCGCGGGCGCCCCGGTGGTCCTGCGCCAGCCCGGCGTCCGGCCGCTGCAGGTGGACGTCGCGGCTCCCGACTGCGGCTGACGGCCGGACGTCAGACGGTGAGCACGATGATCACCGCGACGGCGACGAGCACCAGCCCCAGCGCCATCAGCGCGCCGGCGATCTCGCCGTTCGGCGTGTGCCGCATCCAGCGCAGCAGCCGCCGGTAGGGCCGGCCCAGGCGGCTGCGCCGGCCGTGGCGCTCGTGTCGCTCGTGGCGGCTCGCGCCGTCCGGACGGGTCACCGCCGCGATCCTCGCGCCGCCGTTGCCATCCGCACGCGCCGATAGTAGGCCGCGCCCGCCAGCGGACGAGGCACACGAGACGGCCGATAAGGTTGAGCGGAACAGACTCAACCCTGGCGGCGTTGCACTGTGTGGAGCCCGTACCTACAGGAGATAGTGACGACATGGACATGACCACCCGCAGCCAGCAGGCGGTGAACGGCGCGATCGCCTCGGCGCAGCAGCGCGGCAACCCGACCGTGGAGTCCGCGCACCTCGCTCTCGCACTGCTCGACGACACCGAGACGCTCACCCGGCCGTTGCTGCAGGCGGTGGGCGCCGACGCCGACGCCCTGCGCGGCGAGCTCACCCGCGTCGTTGACCGGCTGCCGTCGGCGACCGGCACCTCGGTCGCGAAGGCGGTCGCCTCGACCGGCCTCTCGGCGGTGATGCGCAGCGCCGAGACCGTCGCGCGCGATCATTCCGACGAGTTCATCTCCGCCGAGCACCTGCTGCTCGCGCTGGCCGCCGTCCGCGACGGCGGCAGCGAGGTCGCCGACCTCCTCGCCCGCAACGGCGCCACCCCGGCCGCCCTGGACGAGGCGCTGACCTCGCTGCGCGGCTCCGCGCGCGTGACGTCCGCCGACCCCGAGTCGACCTTCCAGGCGCTCGAGAAGTACGGCAACGACCTCACGCAGGCGGCGAAGGACGGCAAGATCGACCCGGTCATCGGGCGCGACACCGAGATCCGCCGGGTGGTGCAGGTGCTCTCCCGCCGCACCAAGAACAACCCCGTCCTCATCGGCGAGCCCGGCGTCGGCAAGACCGCCGTGGTCGAGGGGCTCGCCCAGCGCATCGTCGCCGGCGACGTCCCCGAGAGCCTGCGCGGCAAGAAGGTCATCGCGCTGGACCTCGGCGCGATGATCGCCGGCGCGAAGTTCCGGGGCGAGTTCGAGGAGCGGCTCAAGGCCGTCCTCAACGAGATCAAGGACTCCGGCGGCCAGGTCGTCACCTTCATCGACGAGCTGCACACCGTCGTCGGGGCCGGCGCCACCGGCGAAGGCGCGATGGACGCCGGCAACATGCTCAAGCCGATGCTGGCCCGCGGCGAGCTGCGGCTGATCGGCGCGACCACGCTGGACGAGTACCGCGAGTACGTCGAGAAGGACCCCGCGCTCGAACGTCGCTTCCAGCAGGTGCTCGTCGCCGAGCCGTCGGTCGAGGACACCATCGCGATCCTGCGCGGGCTCAAGGGCCGCTACGAGGCGCACCACAAGGTGCGCATCAACGACGGCGCGCTGGTCGCGGCGTCCACGCTGTCCGATCGCTACATCACCTCGCGCTTCCTGCCCGACAAGGCGATCGACCTCGTCGACGAGGCCGCGTCGCGGCTGCGCATGGAGATCGACTCCAAGCCCGTCGAGATCGACGAGCTGCAGCGGGCCGTCGACCGCCTCCGCATGGAGGAGATGGCGCTGACCAAGGAGACCGATCCGGCGTCGGTCGAGCGACTGGCGCGGCTGCGCGCCGAGATGGCCGACCAGAACGAGCAGCTGGACGCCCTCAACGCCCGGTGGGAGCACGAGAAGAGCGGGCTCAACCGCGTCGGCGAGCTCAAGGAGCGCATCGACGACCTGCAGACGCAGATCGAGCGCGCCCAGCGCGACGGCGACCTGGAGACCGCTTCCCGGCTGCAGTACGCCGAGCTGCCCTCGCTGGAGAAGGAGCTGGACGCCGCGAGCGCGGCCGAGAGCGCGCTGCCCGCCGACGACGTCCTGGTCAAGGAGGAGGTCGGCGCCGACGACATCGCCGACGTCGTCTCCGCCTGGACCGGCATTCCCGCCGGCCGGATGATGGAGGGCGAGACCGCCAAGCTGCTGCGCATGGAGGACGAGCTCGGGCACCGGGTCATCGGGCAGCGCGGCGCCGTGCAGGCGGTCGCCGACGCCGTCCGGCGCGCCCGTGCCGGCATCGCCGACCCCAACCGGCCCACCGGGTCCTTCCTCTTCCTCGGCCCCACCGGCGTGGGCAAGACCGAGCTCGCCAAGGCGCTCGCCGAGTTCCTGTTCGACGACGAGCGCGCGATGGTGCGCATCGACATGAGCGAGTACTCCGAGAAGCACGCGGTGGCCCGGCTCGTCGGCGCCCCGCCCGGCTACGTCGGCTACGAGGAGGGCGGGCAGCTGACCGAGGCCGTGCGGCGCCGGCCGTACACCGTCGTGCTGCTCGACGAGGTCGAGAAGGCCCACCCCGACGTGTTCGACATCCTGCTCGCGGTGCTCGACGACGGCCGCCTCACCGACGGGCAGGGTCGCACCGTCGACTTCCGCAACACGCTGCTGATCCTGACCTCGAACCTGGGCTCGCAGGCGCTGGTGACCGACCTGCCCGACGACGCGAAGCACGCCGCGGTGATGGACTCGGTGCGCGGCCACTTCAAGCCCGAGTTCCTGAACCGGCTCGACGACGTGGTGGTGTTCGACGCGCTCTCGACCGACGACCTCACCCGGATCGTGGACATCCAGCTCGCCTCGCTGTCGGCGCGTCTCGCGTCGCGCCGGCTCACGCTCGACGTCACCGACGCCGCGCGGGAATGGCTGGCGCTCACCGGTTTCGACCCGCTCTACGGGGCCCGGCCGCTTCGCCGGCTGGTGCAGTCGGCGATCGGCGACGCGCTGGCCCGCGCGCTGCTCGGCGGCGAGATCCGCGACGGCCAGACCGTGCTCGTGGACGCGACCCCCGACCGGCTCGGGCTCACCGTCGGTGTGCCGGAGCCCGTCGCCGCCGATGCCTGATCCCGGCTCGCCCGAGCCGTTGTGGGGCGAGTCGGCCGACCGGCCGGTCGCCCCCCGGCGGTTCGCCGAGACCCCGGCCGTCCCGTCGCGCGCGACCGAGGAGCACGCCGCGGAGCGGGTAGGCGAGGAGCCGGCGCCGGCCGAACCTCGCGACCCCGTGGCCGTCGCCGCGGTGGCCGCGGGGTTCGCCGGCATCCTCGTCCTGGGGCTGCTGCTGGCCCTCGTGGCCGGCATCCTCGGGGCCTGGGCCGGGCAGCGCGCCCGGGACGCCCGGCGCAGCCTGGAGCTGCCCGCCCTGGCGCTCGTCCTCGCCGCGGTCGACGGCGTCGTCTGGATCGCCGTGCAGGCGAGCTTCGACGTCCCGCACTGGATCGGCTGAGCCGCCGGCGGAACTGCGCGTCAGCGCCCGCTGTTCGTCGCCAACCACCTGTTGATCGGGTTCGGGAAGGAGAACGCGAGTGACAGGATCGCGAGCGCCGCGAAGATGACGGCCCACACGATGTAGCCGTCACCGGCGTCGTGGAAGCGGTCGCCGTTGAAGCGCACCAGCCAGTACACCGCCGTGGCCAGCACGATCCCGCAGCCGACCGAGAGCAGCAGCCGGCCGCTCGCCTTGCCGCCGGTGAAGGTGACCGCGCCGGCGATGAGCAGACCGGCGGCGATGAAGTTGACCACGCCGTCGAGGGCGAACTCGGTGCCGTAGTCCGTTCCGCTGCCCGCGTTGTCCTCGATGTCGGACACGATCGCCGAGCCGAACAGCAGCAGCGCGCCGGCGAGGATCAGCATGCCGGCGTTGACGTACGCGAGGATCGACGCGGCGAGCACCAGACCGGGCCGCTGCGAACCGGGTTGCGACCCCGCCCCGTACGCCGGCGGGTAACCAGGCTGCTGTCCCCAGCCGTAGGGCTGCTGCGGGTACCCGTACGGCTGCTGCGTCGGGTACTGCGGCGGGTAGCCGTGGGGATCGTAGGGCTGCTGCTGGTACGGCTGCTGGTAGGACTGCTGCTGGTAGGGCTGCTGCTGCGGCTGGGACCGGAACTGCTCGGTGGGCGGCGGCCCGCCGTACGACCCCCGGGACGGGTCGGAATTGTCGTGCTCCGTCATTGCGTACTCCAGCGTGCGGCGGCGGTTGCGGGCAACAGTAGCGGTGATCGACACTCCGGGTCGTCGTCCGTGAGGCGGAATCGGCCGCCGTTCGGCACACTGTTCGCGCACACGTGTGACGCCGAGGCGCGATCTCGGACGGGGCAACGATTCCGACGGAGGGACCGCCATGAGCTACGACCAGCAACCCCCTGGCGCCGAGTACGGCCAACAGGGGTACGGCCAGCAGCAGGGCAGCGGCCAGCAGCAGGGCAGCGGCCAGCAGCAAGGCCACGGCCAGCCCTACCCGCAGCAGTCCTACGGCGCGCCCTACCCGCAGCAGCAGCACTACGGCCAGGGCTACCCGACGCCCGGATACCCCACCCAGCAGGGCAACGGCATGGCGACGGCCGCGCTCGTCTGCGGCATCGTCGGTCTCGTCCTGTTCTGGCTGCCGGTGATCGGGTGGATCCTCGCCATCCTCGGCATCGTGTTCGGCGGCGTCGGGTTGGCGCGCGCGAACCGCGGTGCGCCGAACAAGGGCATGGCCGTCGCCGGCATCGTCCTGGGCATCGTCTCGCTGGCGATCTACGTCGTCCTCGTCGTCATCGCCGTCAACACCTGACCCCACCACCCGGCCGTGCCGGCAGGACGAAAGGAACAACCGTGAGCTATCAGCCGTACCCGCAGGACCAGGGCCAGGGCTATCCGACGCCGCAGCAGCAACCGGGCAACGGCCTCGCCATCGCCGGCATGGTGTGCGGCATCGTGGGCCTGCTGATCTTCTGGTTCATCCTCGGGCCGCTCGCCATCATCTTCGGCGGCATCGGGTGGTCCAGGGCGAACCGGGGTGCCAAGTACAAGGGCATGGCCATCGCCGGCGTGGTCCTCGGCATCGTCGACATCATCGGCTACGTGATCCTCGTGGCCGTGGTCCTCGACAATCCGAGCGTCTTCGCCTAGCGCACGTCGCCGCCCGGTCCGGCGGCGAAGATGTTGTCGCGGACGCACTGGTTGAACCCGGGGTCGTCGCTGCCGGCCGCGCCGCCGCAGCGGTCGTAGGCGCGGAACGCGAAGATCGTCAGGACGGTGACCAGGACGACGGCCACGCCGGCACAGACGAGGCCGACGATGGCCTGGGCGCGGCCGGCGCCACCGCGCGACCTGGCCTCGGCGATGCCGAGCGAGCCGAACACGACGGCGGGCACGATGAGCAGCAGGTCGAGCAGCGACAGCCAGCACAGGACGACCGCGACGATGCCCAGCACCATCGAGGTGATCGCCTTGCCGTTGCCCTGCGACGCGGCGCCGGGTGGCGTGGGTCGCTGCGCGTAGGGGGCTTGCCCGTAGGGGGACTGCCCGTACGGCTGTTGGCCGTAGGGGGACTGCCCGTACGGCTGTTGGCCGTACGGAGCCTGCCCGTACGGGGACTGGCCGTACGGGGACTGGCCGTACGGGGACTGGCCGTACGGCGGTGCGCCGGTCGGGTACGCGCCGGGCGGCCCGGCCGGCGGCCGGCCGGGCGGGGTCGGCGGCACCGGAGCGGCCGGCGGGTCGGGCACGTAGCCCGGCGGCGCGTACTCCGGCGGGACCGGGAAGTCGGGCTTGCCGAAGCGGTACGGGTCGAACGGCACCTCGGACGCCTCCGCGGCGCCGGCGGCGTCGTCGGACTCCGCCGCGCGCTTGCCGAGCTCCACGGGCCGCTCGTCGTCGCCCGGGGACGTGGTCATCTGCACTCCGCTCCGCCGGTGGTCCGAGGTCCGCCCACGGATCGCCACGATGATCGCGCCGGCCCGTCGAGGGTAGCGAGCGCACCCGGGTCCCTCCTGGGAACCGGGCGGGGTCCACGGCTGCGCGACGTACACTCCCCCGCGTGACCGACACGCCCGGCGGCCCGTCCCTGCACAAGTCCCCTGCCACGGACCCCGCTCGCCCGCGCCCGCCCCGCCTGGTCCTCTACGCCATGGTGGCGCTGATCCTGTCCGGTCTCGGTGCCGTGCTGGCCTCGGCGTCGCTGTACACCGGCTCGGTCAAGACGTGGGTGCGCGACGGCGCCCGCGACTCGCAGGCCGACAAGATCGTCGACAAGCTCGACGACTACAAGAAGGCGGGGCCGACCGCCGGCAACCGGGCGAGCGAGCTCGCGACGCTGCGCACGCAGGTCCGCGACCTCAAGAAGGTCCCGAGCGACCAGCTCTCCCCCCGCATCGCCCAGCTCAAGCCGGCGGTCACCGCGCTGCAGACCGGTGCCAACAGCAAGCAGCGGGGCCTCGTCGGCGACATGCGCACGCAGTTCGACGACCTCGACAAGTTGCCCAAGCAGGTGTCCGCGCAGCAGAAGGGCGCGCTCATCTCCTCGCTCATCGTGCTCGTCGCGCTGGCGGTCGCGGCGTCGGCGGCCTACCGAGGCCGGTACTGGACGCGCTGGGCGGTGCTGGGCCTCTGGGTGCTGGCCACGTTCACCGGCACCCTCGCCGGGCTCGGCTCGGTCATGTCCGTGGCCGCCGACATCCCCGCGCTGTTCAAGGTGCCGGCCTTCGTCGCCGGCCTGGGGCTGGTCGTGGCCGTCGTCCTCGTCAACCTCCGCCCCAGCGTCGCGTTCTTCAACCTGACCCGTCCCGCGCGTCCCGCCGGCCAGCAGCGCCGCGGCCTGTTCCAGCCCGCCCCGCGCCCGAGCGGACCCCGCGGGGGCGGCGGCCTGTTCGGCGGGGGTGCGCGCGCCGCCACCCGGCAGCCGACGGTGCCCGAGCGCGAGACCTCGGCGGGCACGGAGCGCGCCCGCGCGAAGCAGCGCAGCAACGCCGAGGCGGTCGCCAAGGGCGCCGACCTCGCGCGGCGCCGCGCGAAGGCCAGCAAGTCGCGCCGTACCGGGGTCTGAGCGTGCCGCTGGCCCTCGTCACCGGCGCGTCCGCGGGCCTCGGCGCAGAGTTCGCCGACCAGCTCGCCGCGGCGGGCCACGATCTCGTCCTCGTCGCCCGCGACGCCGGGCGGCTGGCCGCCGCGCAGCACGCCCTGTCGGCGGCGCACGGCGTCGCGGTCGAGGTGCTGGCGGCCGACCTCGTCACCGACGCCGGCTGCGACGCGGTAGCGCAGCGTCTCGCCCGTGGCGACGTCGACGTGCTGGTCAACAACGCGGGGGTGGGCACCTACGCCGCCTTCGGCGAGGCCGACCTCGCGCGCGAGGAGGCGCAGCTCGATCTCAACGTGCGGGCGGTGCTGCGGTTGACCCACGCCGCGGTCCGCGCGATGACCGAGCGCGGGTCGGGTCGCGTCGTCAACGTCTCGTCGGTCGCGGGTTTCGTCCCCCGCCCCGGGAACGCGACGTACTCGGCGAGCAAGGCCTGGGTCACGACGTTCAGCGAGGCCCTGGCCCTGCAGACGGCCGGCACCGGCGTGCGCGTCACGGCGGTCTGCCCGGGCTTCACCCACACCGAGTTCCACGACCGAGCCCAGGCCGACATGGGTCACGTCCCCGCCCGGATGTGGCTCGACGCCCGCGACGTCGTGCGCGAGGGGCTGGCCGACGCGTTCGCGGGCAAGCCGGTGAGCGTCCCGTCCCGGCGCTACCAGGTCCTCGTCACCGCGGCCCGCACGATCCCGCGCCCGCTGCTGCGCCGCATCATGGGCGCCCGCGGCTACTGAGCCGCGGCGGCGTCTCTAGGCTCGTCGCCATGACCGAGCTGCCCGACTACAAGCGCGAGTTCATCGAGTTCGCGCTGGGGCACGACGTGCTGCGCTTCGGCGAGTTCACGCTGAAATCGGGCCGGGTGTCGCCGTACTTCTTCAATGCCGGACTGTTCAACACCGGCGCGCGGCTCGCCGGCCTCGGGCGCTACTACGCCGCCGCCATCGACGCGGCGACCGTCGAGTTCGACGTGCTGCTCGGGCCGGCCTACAAGGGCATCCCGATCGCGGCCGCCACCGCCGTCCAGCTGGCCGAGCAGTACGACCGCGACGTCCCGTGGGCCTTCAACCGCAAGGAGGCCAAGGACCACGGCGAGGGCGGGACGATCGTCGGCACGCCGCTGACCGGTCGCGTCCTGCTCGTCGACGACGTCATCACCTCCGGCGCGGCGATCCGCGAGGTCATGACGATCGTCGACGCCTCCCCCGCGCGGCTCGCCGGGGTCGTCGTGTCCGTCGACCGACAGGAGCGCGGCACCGGCACGCTGTCGGCGATCCAGGAGCTCGAGCGCGAGCGCGGAGTCCCGGTGCACGCCATCGTCACCGTCGGCGACCTCGTGACCTACCTGCGCGGGACGGGCCGGTACGCCGAGCACCTCGCCGCGATGCTCGCCTACCGCGAGCGGTACGGCGTGACCCGGTGAATCGCCGAGTGGTCGCTCCCGGCGGCGAGTGGTCGCGACTCCGGTGACCACCGGGGGCCGGGACGACCACCCGGCGGCCGGAGACGACGGTCGGACGCACTCCGACGAGGTCGGCGTCGGGCCGCACCCCGAGCCGTGGCCGGACGACCCGCGTCACGACCCCACCCTGTTGCGCGAGGGCGACCGCCGCAACGTCGCCGACCGGTACCGGTACTGGACGGTCGAGGCGATCGTGGCCGAGCTGGACTCGCGCCGCCACGACTTCGCGGTGGCGATCGAGAACTGGCGCCACGACCTGAACATCGGGACGGTGGTGCGCACCGCCAACGCGTTCCTCGCCCGCGAGGTCGTGATCGTCGGCAACCGCCGCTGGAACCGGCGTGGTGCGATGGTGACCGACCGGTACCAGCACGTCCGGCACGTCGCGACGACCGACGAGCTGGCGACCTACGCAGCCAGTGCGGGATACGACATCGTCGCCGTCGACAACCTGCCCGGCGCCGAGCCGCTCGAGTCGAGCACGCTCCCCCGCCGCGCCCTGCTGCTCTTCGGCCAGGAGGGCACGGGTTTGAGCGATTCCGCGCGAAAGACTGCGAGCGCCGTCTACTCGATCGCGCAGTACGGGTCCACCCGCTCGATCAACGCCGGCGTGGCCGCGGGCATCGCGATGCACGCCTGGGTCAGAACCCACGCGGCGCCGCCCGGCTGACCGCCGACCGATCAGTCCTGCGCGAGCAGGTACCGGCCGAAGTGCGGGACGGTGAACGCGATGCGCCCGCGCTGACCGGAGTAGACGAGTCCCTTCTTCAACAACCCGTCACGCGCCGGGGAGAGCGACTGCGGCGCGCGGCCGAGGACCTTGGCCACGAGCGCGGTCGGCACGGTGTCGCCGTCACCGGCCACGCCCGCGAGGTCGGCCATGGCCCGCAGGTACTCCCGCTCGGCCGGCGTCGCCCGCTCGTAGCGCGAGCCGAAGAACCCGACCGCGAGCTCGGCCTCGGCCTCGGGTGCGGCCACCGCGACGTCGGCCGCGGTGACCGGCGAGCGGGGGGCGACGTCCCAGACGACCTTGCCGTAGGCCTGGACGAAGTACGGGTAGCCACCGGTCAGCTCGTACATCGCGGCCAGGGCGTCGTCGTCGAAGTCGGCGTCCTCGTCACGGGCGGGTCCGCGCAGGGCACGATCGGCCGCCGCCCGCTCGAGCCGGTCGATCCGGGCGTAGCGAAAGAGCCGCTCGGAGTAGGACTTCGACGCCGACAACACGGCGGGCAGGTGCGGCAGGCCGGCGCCGACCAGGACCAGCGGCAGGCCCTGCTGCGAGATCTCGTGGCAGGCGGCGCAGATCGCCGACACGTCGTCCGGCCCGAGGTCCTGCATCTCGTCGACGAAGACCGCGACGCCGTGCCCGGCATCGGCGGCGAGCCCCGCGACGTCGCTGAACAGCTCGACGAGATCGATCTCGATGTCGCCGGAGTCGGCGCGGCCGGGCACGGCGGGCACGTCGATTCCCGGCTGCCAGGGGCGGGCCGCCCGCCCCTTGCCCTCGACGTCGCGCTGGGCGAAGGACTTGAGGACCCCCAGGACGTGACGCGACTCGTCCTCGTTGCGACCGGCGAGCTCGCGGATCGCGAGGTGCAGCGCGGCGGCCAGCGGACGCCGGACGGTCTGGTCGGGGCGGGCCTCGAGCTTGCCGGTGCCCCACCCGCGACGCACCGCCGCGGAGCGCAACGCGTTGAGCAGGACGGTCTTGCCCACGCCCCGCAGGCCGGTCAGGACCATCGAGCGTTCCGGCCGCCGCCGGGCGACCCGCTCGAGCACCACCTCGAACCCTGCGAGCTCGGCGTTGCGGCCGGCGAGCTCGGGGGGCCGCTGGCCGGCACCGGGGGCGTACGGATTGCGAACCGGATCCACGATCGGACTGTATCGGGGTTTCTAGCGAAATCCGGATAACCCGCGATACACACCGATCGGGTCCTCCCGTACCCGGTCCGCTGTGAGCCAGGACATGAAGCGTTTGCAGCCCCGCGTTTCCGGGCCTGCGTCACGCAACGGATACCTCTCGGCCCCCAGTGGACAGCTGACGGATACACATCGGTAACGCTCGGCCGTTACGGTCGAATCGAGACAACGGAGCAGCCAGCGGGGGCGCAACGGCTGCGAGACCACCCATGGTCGGCCGCGCTGGAGCCACCCGGCGACGACGACCGTGCAATGCGATGGGCGCGATATCAGGACGGTCGCGTCCCACCGGGGGAGTAATCCATGTCGGCTGTCGTCCGCAAGATCGTCGAGGAGATGACGGAGGTCGTGCCACCGGGCCAAGCCCGGCTCGACTACCGCTCACGCGAACACCTGCACCGCCTCACCACCCTGCTCGTCGACGCCGACGCCACGGCCGAGGCGGAGTACGAGCGCTACCTGGCCATCGCCGACCGGGGGCTCGACACGGCGCCGGTGCACGACCGGCTCGTCGCCGCCTACGGCGGACAGCGCGTCCTCGTCACCGGCGGCACCGGCTGCATCGGGTCGGTGCTGAGCCGCGAGCTGCTGGCCTTCGAGCCGGCCGAGGTCTTCTGCATCTACACGACGCACGACGACTTCGTGCCGGTGCCCGGCGTCGTCTACGTCGACGTCGACATTCGTGACGAGGCGGCGGTGCGCGACGTCGTCGGCCGGATGCGCCCCGACGTGGTCTTCCACTGCGCCGCCCAGCGTTCGCCGGGCCTCGCCGAGCGGGAGGTCGCGCGGACGCTGCAGGCCAACGTCGTCGGTACGCGCAACGTGCTGCGGGCGGCTCGCGACGTCGACGTCCGGCGCTTCGTGCACGCCAGCACCGGCAAGGCGATGCGGTACTACACGACCGACGTGTACGCCGCGAGCAAGAAGGTCGCCGAGTGGCTCGTCGCCGACTACGGCGCCGAGGGCCGCGCGACCGGAATGGCGCGCTTCACCCACGTCGTCGACAACGCCGTGGTGCTGGAGAACGTCGAGAACGCCCTGGCGCGACCCGACGGCGTGATCCGGGTGCACGACCCGGATCTCGAGTTCTACGCGCAGTCGGCCCGCGAGTCGGCCCAGTTGCTGCTGCTCGCCGGTCTGGACGCCGCGACCGACCGTCCGCACGGACTCGCGATCCGATCACTGGGCGAGCCGGCCCGCCTGCTCGACGTCGTGGTCGGCAAGATCAAGGCGAGCCCACGCGGCGACGAGGCCGCGATCTACCTGTCCGGCTACGACAAGGGCTACGAGCGCGGCAATCCGCCCGGGCTCTACGACCCGGAGAACGCGACGGAGCTGTCGCCGCTCGTCAACGCCATCGAGGCCGCGACCGCGGTCCCGCACGACGCGGCCGACAACGTCGACCGCTTCGAGATCGCGCTGCCGCCGAGCGGGGGCGACGTCGACGCGCTCGTGGACGCGATCGACCACGCGTGTGCCGTCGGCGACCCGCTCGACGCCTCGGCCGAGCTCGCCCGGGCGGCGAAGCAGGTGGCCGACGCGATGTTCCATCGCTGTCCCGACCCCCTGTTCACCCGCATCCACGCCATGGCCGCCCGGGCGGACGTGGCCCTGCCGACGACGCGGCGACCGGCCGCGTAACCCGTCCGACCCCACCCGCGAACCGTCGCCGATGCGGTTCGCGAGTCGCTCCCCCGTGCCCGTACCGCGGCCGCGTGCGTCCGCGAACACCGAAGGATCTGCCATGAGCCCCACGACCTACGACCTCAGCGTGGTCGTCCCGACCCGCCACGAGGCGACCAACATCGACGAGTGCCACCGGCGCGTCGCCGCTGCCCTCGGTGACGACGTCACCTGGGAACTGCTCTTCGTCGACGACTCCGACGACGAGACCCCGCAGGTCATCGAGGCCCTCTGCCGCCGCGACAGCCGGGTCAAGCTGTGCCACCGCAGCGGCGAGAGCCGGACCGGCGGCCTCGGCGGTGCGGTCACGCGCGGATTCGCGCTGAGCACGGGCGACGCCGTCGTCGTCATGGACGCCGACCTGCAGCACCCGCCGGCGGTCGTCCCGGAGCTGCACGCCGCCCTGCTGGAGGGTGCCGACGTCGCGGTCGCGAGCCGCTACGTGGGCGACGGCTCCACCGCCGGTCTCGACGGCCGCTACCGCCAGGGCGTGTCACGGCTGTCCAAGACGCTGGCGCGCCGGCTGCTGCCGCGCATCCGCCACACCACCGACCCCCTCTCGGGGTTCTTCGCGGTGCGCCGCGGCGTGATCGCCGGCGCGAGCCTGCGCCCGGACGGTTACAAGATCCTGATGGAGATCCTCGCGCGCGGCAGCTGGGACAGCCTGGTCGACGTGCCGTACACCTTCTCCGACCGGCACTCCGGCGACTCGAAGTCCGACGTGCGAGAGGGCCTGCGCTTCGTCCGTCACACGTTCGCGCTGCGGCGCCGGTCCCGCGGCCGTAGCGGCGACGCCGCCCGACGCGTCCGCGGCGAGTCGCCGGACGGGCTGCGGGTGCTCATCCTGACCTCCGAGGCGCCGCCGGTCGTGAGCGGCATCGCCAAGACCGTGGAGATGCTGCAGCGTGGGCTGCGCGAGCGAGGGCACGAGGTCGACATCACCAGCCGGCAGGACTTCCCGCGGCTGATGCGTCGCGAGATCCGGCTGTCGGCCTTCGCCTTCTTCTGGCCGCGGGTCGCCCGGGACCTGCCGACGTACGACGTCGTCAACCTGCACGGACCGGTGCCGACGATCAGCGAGACGTTCCTGCTGCTGATCCGCACGATGCGCCGGGCCGAGCGCCCCGCCGTCGTGTACACGCACCACAGTGACCTCGCGATCCCGCGACTCGAACGGTGGTGCGGCATCTACAACCGCCTCGCGAAGGCGCTCGCGCACTCCGCGGACGCGGTGGTGGTGAGCTCGAGCGCGTACCAGTCCAAGATCGGGCGCACCGACGGCAAGGCGGTCGAGGTCATCCCGTGGGCGGTCGAGGCACCGGCCAAGGCACCGGTGCGGGCGGCGTCCCCGCGTATGCGCGTGCTGTTCGTCGGGCAGCTGCGCAGCTACAAGGGCCTGCACGTGCTCATCGACGCCGTCGCCCAGCTGCCCGAGATCGACCTCACCATCGTCGGTGACGGCCCGCTGCGCGACGAGCTGTCGACGCGCATCCGCAGCCACGGCGCCGCCAACATCACCATGGCCGGACGACTGTCCGACGACGAGCTCTGGCAGTCCTACGGCAACCACGACGTCATCACGCTGCCGAGCCTGACCCGCGCGGAGGCGTACGGCATGGTGCTCGCCGAGGGCATGGCCGCCGGCTGCGTGCCCATCGCGTCCGACCTGCCCGGCGTGGCCGAGGTCGCCTCGCCCACCGGTGTCGTCGTCGAACCCGGTTCGGTGGACTCGCTGCGCGACTCGCTGGCCGAGCTGCAGCACGACCGCGGCAAGCTGGACCGGCTCAGCCGCGCCTCGGTGGAGCGGGCCCGCTCGCTCACGGTGGACGGGATGGCCTCCAGCTACGAGGCGGTCTTCAGCGACGGCGTCCGCACCCGCTCGCAGGAACGTGGTCGGCTGGCCGTCCCCGAGCGGTGGAGCGGCCCCCAGGAGGTCGTCCACGCGCTGGAGAACGCGCTGCCCGACGCGAAGGTCAGCGTCGCGCTGGTCACCCGGACGTCGCGGCAGTCCTCGATCCGCGTCTGGTGCGGCGGCGAGCAGATCGCGACGAGCGACTACGACGCGGCGCGGTACGCCTTCGACCTGAGCGAGCCCGAGGTCGTCGCCTCGGCCGGCGGGCTGGACGCCGGCGCCAAGATCCTGCTCGACGAGCAGGGTGCGACGTCGGCCATCTTCATCCCCATGCGCAAGAACCGTGGCACGGTCTCGGTCATCGGCGTCTCGAGCAGCGACGACGCTCGCCGGCTCGGCGACGCCGACCTCGACCGGGCCATGGCCGTCCTGCGCGGACTTCCGAAGGAGCGTTTCGCGGCCTGAGAAGTCGTCGCGACCCGCCCGGGTCGCCCACACGACTTCGGTAGCGTCGTCCACTTATGTCTGATCACGGGGAAACGACCGCACGCTGGTGGCGGCGGCCGGGCATCGTCACCCTGCTGCCCGCCGCGATCGTCCTGATCGTCTACGTCGTCAATCTGCAGAAGTCCTACGACTTCAGCCTCGACGAAATCACGTACACGACGGTGAGCCAGCGCGTCATCGGCGACAACGCCATCGCCACCGCGTCGCGGCCGTTCCTCGTCCATCCACCCTTCTACTTCCTGCTCGCCGGGCTGTGGGACCTCGTCACCGGCCACCGCGACTCGGACACGCTCGCGGCGCTGCGCTCGCTGCGCTACCTGCAGGCCGTGCTCGTCGCCGTGGCGGCGTGGGTGGTCGGTCTCGTCACCACGGCCGCGATCCGCTCCGCCGGGGTGCGTGTCCGGACGTGGATGCCGACGCTCGCCATGGCGATCTTTGCGTTCAGCAGCTTCGTCCTCTCCTTCGGCCGCGCGGTGCTGCTCGAGACCGGCGCGGTGCTCGCCAGCGGCCTGGTGGTGCTGGTCGCCCTGCGCGTGCGCACGCGACCGGCGCTGGTGCAGATCTGCGCGCTCGGCGCGCTCATCGGCGTCGGCTGCCTCGTCAAGCAGACCGTCATCTTCGCCGGCGCCGCTCCCCTGCTCGCATCACTGGTGCGCCGCGAGTGGCGCGCCGCGGCGACCCAGCTCGGGGCCGTCGCGGTCGGGGGGCTGGTCTGGAGCTCGTTCTTCGTCTGGTCGGTGACGCAGGGGCACGGCCGCGACTTCCTCGACCAGGAGTCGGTGTCGCTGCGCCGGCTGTTCGGCGTCCTGCACACCAGTGGGGTCAACAAGCCCAACCGCCCCGCCGGGACGGCCGGCCCGCTCGACGACATCAAGGCGACGTACGTGCAGTACCTGGCGGGTTACCTCGTGTTCGCCGCGGGAGCGCTGGCCCTGCTCGTGCTCGTCGCCCGCAGGCGGCTGTTCGCACGTACGGACCGGCTGCCGTTCGCACATCACCTGGTCCTCTGCTTCGGCGTCCTCGACTACGCGTTCGTCGCGTTCTCCTTCGCCTTCGGCCAGGGCAACGAACAGCTGATCATGTACAGCGCGCCGCCCGCGGCGATCGCGACCGTCTACGCCGTGGTCGTGGTCGGCGGCGCCGAGCGGCGACGCGGGTTCGCCGGCGTGATGCGCCCGGTGCTCGCCCTCGTGGCCCTCGCCGGCATCGTCGTCGGGGCCGGCACGTGGGGCTATTACTACGTCGCGCACGACGACGACGGCACCGCCCGGATGGCCTCCTACGTCAGCCGGACGACACCAGGGTGCGTGGCGATCAACGCGAGCGGCAACTCCGAGCGCTGGCGCGCGGTGCTGCCCGACGCGAACGTCACGGGGTACGACGACGGCCGCCGCGCCGTGGCGCGGGGAACCCGGCTGTTCGTCGTGTCCAGCAAGGACGCCTCGCACGCCTACGGCAACATGAGTCCGCAGTTCGCGGTGTGGGCCAAGCGGTACGGCACGCTCGTGCACTCGGTCGACAGCCGCAGCTACGGGACCATCTCGCTCTACCGGGTCGGTGCGGCGAGTGCGGTGCGCGCCGACCCCGCGGTCTGCCGCACCGCGGCCGCCGCCCGCGCGACGCGCATCACCCACACCGCGGCGTCGGCCCTCGTCTACTACTCGATCCTCGCCGGCGCGCTCGTCGTGGTCGGCGGGGTGGGCGTCGTCACCGCGCGCCGGTCGTCAGCCCCCGGCCGGCGCCGGGGGTAGCGCGTCGGGCCCGGCGAGCCGGCCGAGGACGTCGACGCTCACGGTGCCGTCGCGCACCTGGTCGTCGTGGGCCCAGTACAGCCCGAGGAAGCCGCAGCCCTTCGCCTGCGCGTAGGCGCGCGCCGCCAGACCGTCGTCGGACGGGTCGCGGTAGTAGGCGCGGCGCTTCGCCGAGTCACGCAGGCTGGGGACCTCGCCCGCCACGCTGAAGCCGTTGTGGCGGGCCAGCCGGCTGATCCAGCGCGCCGCGGACCAGTCCAGCACCGTGCGGGACTCGAGCCGCACCGCCTCGTCGTCGGGGCCGCACGCGTCGTCGTCGCCCGAGCCGTCGGCCACCGACGACACGTAGGCGGTGACGCCGTCGCGCACGGTCAGCCCGGCGTAGACCCACGACCACACGGCACCGCGGCCGAACAACCCGTTCGGCAGGCCCGCTGCGACCCGCGGGGCGACCTGTGCGGGACGGATGCCCTGGCCGGGCGTGAGCAGCTGCAGGTAGCCGGTGAAGCCGAGTCGGCGCAGCTCGCCCAGCTGCCAGTTCGCGACGTCGGTCAGGCCTGCGACGTACCACCTGGCCCACGCCTCGCGCTGCGCCAGGGCGGGCGAGGTGTCGCCGGTTCCGGGGCGCCACCCGGGCAGCGGGTTGGGGGCCATGGAGGCCGGACGCTGCGGACCGCCCTGCGCGCCGTCGCTGAACGCCCAGTACCGGTTGCCCCGCGGGTAGAGCAGCTCGGCATTGCCGCCGGCCGTGACGCGGACGGCCCAGAAGTGCTGGAGGCCGATCAGCTCGTCGATCTTCGCGAGGTAGCGGTCGGCCAGCCGCCGCAGGTCACGGTTGAAGACGAGATCCGGCTCGTCGGAGCGATGGCCGTCCTGGTCGACGAAGCGGCTGCCCGGGATGGCGAGCAGCCACGCCGGCGCGTAGTGCAGCCCCAGCCCCAGGGTGACCTGCATACCGGCCTGCTCGTAGGTGCGGATCCGTGCGCAGACACGGTCGGCGTAGGCCGCGTCGAACCGACCCTTGGCCGGCTCGAAGTCGCGCCACGCGAGCTCGACCATGGCCACCTTGATGCCGGCACGCGACTCGTCATCCGCCGTCTCGGGGTGGGTGCCCAACGTGCCGACGAACGGTGCCGCCGAGGGGGTGCCGACGCGGGAGATTCCCTGCCCGGCCGGCAGGTCGGCACAGGCGTCGGAGCCACCGTCGCGCGTCACCAGCACCACCACGAGCGCGACCGCCACCGCCACGGCTGCGAGCAGGCCGAGCAGCACGCGGGACCGGGCACGCCGGGCCACCTCACGTACCGGGGCGCAGGCTCGCGGTGACAGCCTGCTCGAAACGCCGGGCGAGCACGCTGTCGCGGTGGTCGCGCCTGGTGCGCAGCGCCGTCTCCTGCCGGACGTCCGGGGTGGGGGGTTCGGCCGCGAGCCGGTCGAGCGCGTCGGCGATCGCGTGCGCGTCGTCGGGGGTCACCAGCCGACCGAGCGGTTCGCCGGCGAGTACGTCCACGGGACCGCCCTGGTCGCTGGCGACGACGGCGAGACCGGCCGCGAGCGCCTGGATGACGACCTGACCGAACGGCTCGGGATGACGCGACGCGACGACCAGCACGTCGTGCTCGGCGAGCAGCGCGTCGACGTCGGCGACGTGACCGACGAAGTCGACGCGCAGCCCGGGCGGGTTCGCGTGGCGCCGGAGGTCGGCCGCGTAGTCGTCGTCGCCCGCCGCGACCGACCCGGCGACGGTGAGGCGGACAGCCGTGCCCCGCGTCGCCACCTCCACGGCCGCGTCGACGACGAGGTCGATGCCCTTCCACCGCGCGATGCGGCTGAGCGAGAGCACCCGCAGTTCGCCCGCGGGCGCGGCAGCGGACCCGTCGGCGGGTTCGACACGCGACGGCGGCTCCGCGGCGTCGATGCCGCACAGCGGGTGGGCGACCTCGACGTGCCGCCGGCCGCGGCGGCCCGGCGGCAGCGTCGAACCCGTCCACGCGCTGTTGGCGAGATAGCCGTCGAAGCGCGGGAAGGTGAGCCGGCGGACGATCCAGTGCCGCACCCCGGTGATCCACCCGTCGGCGAAGTCCTCGCGCATGTAGTAGACGAAGCGCCGGCCCCGCTTGGGCGTCGCGGCGAGCACAATCGCGGCCAGCAGGCTGTTGGCGACGACCACGTCGTCGGCGCGGCGCAGGTGGCGCCGGACCAGACCGAGCCACGCGAGCGGCAGGTGACGGCGGGTGCGGCCGGGTTGCAGGACGACGGCCGGCACGTCGCCGTCGGCCGCGGCGTCGGCGACGCGGTTGGGGGCGAGCAGGAGCAGCTGCCGGCGTCGACCGCTCGGCTGCCGCAGGTAGCGGCCGAGGCCGAGCTGGCCGCCGCCGTCGACCAACCCGTCGTCGACCAGTACGAGGAGGGGGTCAGCCACGACGCGCCGCCACGGCATCGCGGTACACCGAGACCAACCGCTCGGCCTGGGCGTCCCAGTCCCGGTCGACGAAATCGGGCCGGTCCCCACGCTTTTGCGCCGCTGCGCGCAAGTTGTTCAGTGCCGCGCGCAGCGTTTGCCCGTCGAGCGGCGGATCGTAGGTCGCGACCCAGTCGTGCCCGACCTCGTCGGCCAGGCCGTCGCCGAGCTCGGAGCGCGGCACGACCACCGGGCGCCCCAAGGTGAGCGCGAGCAGCAGCGAGCCGGAGTTGTACAGGTACTCGTACGGCAGCACGACCGCCTCCGCCGAGGTGACGATGCGGCTCAGCTCGTCGTCGGGCACCGGCTCGAGCCGCAGGTCGACGCGGGGGTCCGCGGCGGCGAGGGCGCGGAGCTCGCGTTCGAGCTCGCCGTCCACGACGCTGCCGGCGACCACGAGCCGCAGCGCCGCGTCGGGTGACTCCGCGACCGCGCGGAGCAGGCCGTCGACGTTCTTGTACCGGTGCACGCGGCCGAAGTGGACGAGCCGGCCGGGTTGCGCCGGTACCCGGGGGCGCTCGGCGTACCAGTCGTCGTAGTCGCCGTGCGGGAAGACGTGAGCGCGCGAGCGCGGGTCGGTGTCGCGGGTGTCGTGCAGATAGATGCGATCCCCCACGATCGTGTCGAGGCGACGCAGGAGCGCGGCGCTGATCCGGCTCGGCACCGCGTGCGGTTCGACGTTGTGGATCGTCTGCACGACGGCGATCCGTCGCACGCGGACGACGACCAGCAGCAGCGCGAACAGCACCTGCGCGACGGTGCGGCGCAGCCACTGCCGGTTGCCGATGAGGTGCTCGGGCCAGTGGCAGTGCAGGACGTCGTAACGGCCGGCCAGCGCCCGCGGCCAGGTGAAGCGGTGCACCTCGCAGCGCGGACGTAACGAGCGTTCGAGCAGGCTGGTGTACGGGTTGACGCTGACGTCGCCCCGGTCGGGGGTGAACGACTGCAGCACCCGCAGCGGTGGGGCGCTCACGTGTCGCCGCCGGCCGGGACACCGCGCAGCAACGCCCCGAGCTGTCCGGCGGCCCGCGTCCACGTCGCCTCCCGGGCCAGCGCCGCGCCGCGCTCGACGAGACGGGCCCGGTGGGCCGGGTCGCCGACGCGCTCGATCGCCGCCGCCCACCTGCCCGCGTCGCGCAGGGGCGCGAACTCCGCGGCGTCGGCACCGATCTCGCGGAACACCGGGACGTCGCTCGCGACGACCGGCGCGCCGGCAGCCATCGCCTCGAGCAGCGGCAGCCCGAAGCCCTCGGTGACCGACGGGTAGGCGAAGGCGTGCGCGTGCCGGTAGAGCGTCAGCAGCTCGGTGTCGGTGACCTCGGACAGGTCGTGCACGCGGTCCGCCACCCCGAGCTCGGCCGCCACCTTCATGGTGTGGTCCGGCCAGCGGTCGTCCGCGCTGCCGACGAGCGCGAGCTGCATCGACGGGTCGAGGCGGGCGAGCACGCGGACGAGGAAGGGCACCCGCTTGTGCGGCCGACGGGCGCCGACGTGCAGCAGGTAGGGCCCCGTCACCGGCGGCCGGGCCGTCGGGTCGGTGGGCGCGGCCGCGAACCGGGGCGACACGCCCCACTCCACGACGTGGTCCGCCGGGACCCGCACGCCGTAGAAGCGCTCGACGTCCGCAGCGGTCGCTCGGCTGGGCACGACCACCGCGGCACGGCGCAGCAGCAGGCCGGTGAGCCGGCGGTGCAGTGCGGCCACCCGGTGGGTCGGCGCGTACGTCTGGTTCTGCTCGAACAGGCAGTCGTGCACGATCGTCAGCTGCCGCGGGCCGCCGACCGGACATGCACCCAGCTGGTACGGGAAGAGCATGAGGTCGACCGGCTCACGACGCAGCACGAGCGGCCAGCGCGCGAACTGCACCGGTGAGGGCAGCGGCACCGGGAAGTCAACGAAGCGCACGTTCGGCCGGCGCAGCGACGAGACGTCGAAGCGGTGTGCGGGCTCACCGGGGTCCACGAAGATCACGAACTCGAGCTGCGGGTCGTCGACGAGGATCGACAACAGCTCGAAGGTCACCCGTCCGATGCCGTGGTAGCGGTCGACCAGGACCCGGCCGTCGACGCCGATACGCACCATTGCCTCGATGCTACCGAGGTTTCGTCAACGCACCCGCCGCTCAGCCCGCCCGCCGTGTGACGGTGGCAACGACGCGGCGCAGGTGAGCGGGACGCAGCTGGGCGACGGCCGCGCGACGCGTCGCCGCCGGGTCGGGGACGTCGATGCCGAACTCGGCCGCGCGCCGCCGGCCGAGCGGCACCCCCAGCATCGGTGCGCCGCTGCCGGAGTGGTTCTGCCCGTGGTTGACCGCGTACACCGCGGCCGGGAAGGGCACGGCCGCGAAGCCGTAGCGCCGCCGCAGCGTGCGGTGCGAGCCGAGCTCCTCGACCACCCGGTCGTGGCCGAAGGCGGCGAGCACGTCGTCCGCCGCGGGGTCCGGGCCGAGGTCGGCGTCGGGCATCAGGTCGCGCCGCCACACCAGCGACGTCCCGCACACGTCGTTGAAGTGCCGCTGCGGGCGGAACAGCCCGGTGACGACGTCGTAGCGGACACCGCGGTCCACGAACCACCCGGGCGCGTCCCCGCCGTGGTCGGCGACGAAGCCCACCAGCCGTCGGCTGACGAAGTCGTCGGAGTCCAGGCACATGGCGTGCGTCGCCCGGCTGCGAGTCATCGCGACGGCCAGCTTCAGCCCCTTGTCGAGCTTGATCGCCGCGTGCTTGTCGTCCTTGGTGGCGAACTCGCGCGGCGGCGCGGCGAAGCCGACCGTCGCCGTCGTCACGGCGAAACCCAGGCCGGGCGGCGGCGAGTACGGCCGGTTGGCGACGACGACGACCTCGAAACGACGGTCCAGCTGGGCGTCGAGCGAGCGCAGCGTCTGCCCGAGCAGGTGCTCGACCCCCGCGTAGTCGTCGGTGGTGTCGGGATGGCGCAGGGACGTGACGAAGGTCAACACGGTGTCGGCCATGAGTCGCTCCTCGGCTCGGGGCGGGTGGTCGGGTCCGTGCAACGATGCTGACATGCCGGGCGTGACCGTCGTGCACTGGAACCCGAGACGTATCGCACGTCTCGGGCTGCTGGGCGAGCTGCTGCCGGTCGGGCCGCGGGTCGGCAACTTCGGCGACCTGCTCGGCCCCATCGTGGTGGCCGGCCTGCTGCGGCAGCGTGGCATCGACCCACGCACCGCGCCCGCGCAGCGACGGCTGCTCAGCGTCGGGTCGATCCTGCACAAGGCGCGCGAGGGCGACACGGTGTGGGGCAGCGGCGTGAACCTCAAGGTGCGTCCGCGGGAGTACCGCTTCCGGCAGCTCGACGTCCGTGCCGTCCGCGGCCCCCGCACCGCGGCCTGGCTGCGCGAGCGCGGCATCGCCGTGCCGGACGTCTACGGCGATCCCGGGCTGCTCGCCCCGGTCGTGCTCCCGGAGCTGCGCGACTACGCGGCCGACAAGCGCCACGCGGTGACGATCGTGCCGAACCTGCACGACGCCGCCGCGACCGACACCACCGACGACCGCGTGCTCGACCCGCGCACGCCGGTGCACGAGTGCCTCGAACGCATCGCCCGCAGCGAGCTGGTGGTCGGTTCCTCGCTGCACGGGGCGGTCGTCGCCGAGTCGCTGGGCATTCCCGCCCGGCTCGTCCGTGCCGGTGCCGAGCCGCCGTTGAAGTACGTCGACTACTACGCCGGGACGGGCCGCTCGGACGTCGAGTTCGCCACGTCGGCGGAGGAGGCGATCGAGCAGGGCGGCGTCCGACCGCCGCAGTGGGATCCGCAGCCGCTGCTCGACGCGTTCCCCGAGGACCTCTGGCGCTGACCGTCGCGGGCCGCGACGCGCATGACAGAACCCCAAGCGAGACCCCCGCGGTGATCCGTCGGGGCCGATAGAATCGCGGGTCATGGGGACGAAGGGCATCCGACGGCGTCAGCACGGCTGAGCCATGTCCGCGTCCCCCATCCGGAGCCGGCCCTCCCCGGTTCCCGCACCGCGACGTCCGTCGCCGGTCCCCACCGCCGCCCCGTCACCCGCCCCGTCACCCGCTGCGCAGCCCGGTGCGCCGATCTCTCCGCCGCCCGATCCGCACGGTGATCTGCGTGGCACCGCGATCCGCTCCGCGCTGTGGGTGGCCCTGGGCAAGTGGGGCAACCAGCTCGCGACGCTCGTCGTCTTCACCCTGCTCGGCCGGCTGCTCGCGCCGTCCGAGCTCGGCCTGGCCGCGCTGGCGACCGTCTTCGTCACGCTGTTCCAGGTGCTCTCGGACCAGGGGTTCTCGACCGCGCTGATCCAGAAGAAGCACGTCGACGACGCCGACCGGAACACCGCATTCTGGATCTCGGTCGGCTCGGCGCTGGTCCTGATGGCGCTGGTCGCCGCGCTCGCGCCCCTCGCCTCCTCGGCCTTCGACCAACCGCAGCTCGGCGCCGTGCTCGTCGGGATGTCGCCGATGGTGCTGTTCACCGCGCTGGCCGGGACGCCGCAGGCCCTGCTGGAGCGGGACTTCCAGTTCCGCTCGCTGACGATGCGCACGCTCTACGGCTCGGTGATCGGCGGCGTCGCGGGCGTCGTGGTCGCCTTCCTCGGCGGCGGCGTGTGGAGCATCGTGGTGCAGTCGGTGGTGACGTCGTTCGTCGCCGTCGTGTTCCTGTGGACCGTCACCAAGTGGCGTCCCGGCCTGCGGGTGAGTCGGCGCTCGGCGCGCGAGCTGCGCGACACGGGGGTGAGCGTCCTCGGCATCCAGCTGATCGGCCTCGCCAACGCGCAGGGCGACAAGCTGATCGTCGGCGCCGCGCTGGGGCCGGTCCCGCTCGGCTACTACTTCGTCGGCACGCGCATCGTGACGATGCTGACCGACGTCCAGACGTCGGTGATCGACGCGGTGTCACTGACCACGCTGTCCAAGCTGCAGTCGACGCGGGAGCGGCTGCGCGACGCCTTCTACGGCCTCACCAGCATGGGCGCCGCCACCGCGATCGCGACGTTCGCAATCATCGCCGCGACCGCCGACGTCTCGCTGCCGTTCGTGTTCGGACCGCAGTGGGAACCCGCGGCGCCGGTCATGCAGATCCTGTGCCTGATGGGGTGCCTGAACGCGGTCATCGTCTTCGACCGGAACGCGCTCATCGCGGTCGGTGCCGCCCGGGCCGCGCTGGTCATCACGATCGTCCAGTGCGTCATCGGGCTCGGCGCCGTCGCCGCCGCCGTCCCGTTCGGCGTCATCGTGGTGTCGTTCGCGGTGGTGCTGCGGCAGTACGCGGCGTGGCCGCTGCGGCTGCGCACGCTGCGCCGCCACGTCGGCATCTCGATCCGCACCTACCTCGGGCACTGGTCGGGGCCGATGCTCGCCGGTGTCGTCACGTTCGGCGTGTGCTGGGGCGTCGGCCGCAGCTGGGATCCCGGACGCTCGGTCGCCGCGGTCGTGCTGTTCCTCGCCGTCGAGGCGGTGCTGGGCCTCGGCGTGTACGTCGCGTCGCTGCGGGTGACCGGGCCGCCCGCGTACCGCGAGCTGCGCGGGCTCTACCGCGCGCTGCGCTCCCGGGTCGCCCCGCGGCGCCACACCTACAACGCCTACGTCTCGCGGCACGCGCACTCCGGCGCCGACCAGCCGCCGGCCGCGGCCCCGATGGTCGAGCCGGACGGCGTCACCCCCATCCGGTGACGCCGCCCGGCTCAGCTCGCGAGGGCCGGCAGCGCCGCGCTCGTCGAGGAGTACTGGGCGAGCCGGGAGAGCGGGACTGTGCCGTCCCACACCTGGTCGTCGTGCGCCCAGTACAACCCGAGGAAGCGGCAGCCGCTGGCCTGGCGGTAGGCCGTGGCGAGCAGCCCGCTGTCCGACGCGTCGGCGTACGCCGCCCGGCCCGACGCCGAGGCGGGATAGCCGGGCGTCTCGCCGGCGACGGTGAAGCCGTTGACCGCCGCGACGCGGGCGAGGTAGCGGGTGGCGGAGAAGTAGTAGGCGGTCCCGGAGTCCAGCGCGACCGTCGCGTCCGAGGCCTGGCAGACGTCGTTGCCGGCCGACCCGTCCGCGACGGAGCTGACGTAGGCGGTGACGTGGGTGCGGTGGCGCAGCCCGGCGTAGACGACGCTCCACACCGCGCCGCGGCCGAGCAGGCCGTTGCTCAGCCCGGCGGCGACCAGCTTCGTGTACTGCGTGGGCCGCAGCCCCTGCCCGGGGGTGACGATCTGGAAGTAGCCGGTGAAGCCGAGCGAGGTGGCGACGTCCATCTGCCAGTCGGCGACGTCGTCGAGCGCGGCGAGGTACCAGTCGGCCCAGGCACGCCGCTGGGCCTCGCTCGCCGAGTCGCCGGGGCGCCAGCCGGGCAGCGGGTTCGCGGCCATGGTGACCGGCCGGGTGGGGCCGTTCTGCGCGCCGGCGGAGTAGGCCCAGTACGTCCCGGAGGCCGGGTAGAGCATCTCGGCCCCGCTGCCGGAGGTCACCCGGACGGCCCAGAAGTTCTCGAACGGGACGATCTTGTCGAGCGCGCGCAGGTAGTCGACGGCGAGGTCGCGCACGGTCTGGTTGAAGACCAGGTCGGCCTGGGCGGACACGGTGCCGGTCTGGTCGACCAGCCGGCTGCCGGCCAGCGCCAGCACCCAGGCCGGCGTGTAGTGCAGGCCGAGGCCGAGGGTGACGCGCATGCCGGCGGCCTGGAAGGCCTTGAGCTGCTTGACCAGGCCGGTGGCGTAGCCGCTGTCGACCTGCCCCTGCCTGGGCAGCAGGCTGCGCCAACTCACCTCGAGCATCGCCATCTTCAGCCCTGCCTGGGACTCCTGCCCGGCGGTGCCCGAGTGCGTGACCAGCGTGCCGAGGAAGGGCTTGCCGACCGTCGCCGCCGCGGTGGCGGTGGCCGACGGAGTCGAGGCGGCGGCCGCGGAGGCGCTGGGGGTGGCGGTCGGGCTGGTGGCGGTCGGGCTGGTGGCGGTGGCCGTCGGGCTGGTGGCGGTGGTGGGGCGCGCCGGCGCCGCGGTGGTGCTCGCGGCACGCGGGCTCGGCAGCGAGGTCGAGACGCCCTGACCGATGGCGTAGCCGCGGCCCTTGGCGTCGGCACCGCTGGTCACGGCACCGGCCACGAGCGTGCCGGTCACGCCGACGGCGAGTACACCGAGCAGCGGGTGGGGGATCCGGCGGCGGGTGCGGTGCATGGGCGGGTCCTTCGTCGAGGCGACCCCCGCCTTGTCGGCTAAGCTAACACAGATCTAACGCAAGGGACAATGGTCCCGCCGGGACTCGCGCTCGACCCGCGTGTCGCACCCGTGTCGCACCCAGGTCGCACTCAGGGCGCGCCCGCTCATGCCGCCGCTGGTGCCGTCGCCGAGGGTGAGGTGTAGGCCGCCAGCGTCCGCAGCGGCATCGTGCCGTCCCACACCTGGTCGTCGTGCGCCCAGTACACGCCGAGGAAACCGCACGACGTCGCCTGTCTCATCGCGGTCGCGAGCAGGCCCGCGGCGGAGCCGTCGCGGTAGTGCGTGAGCGCGGCACCGGCGGTCGCGGGTCGCCCGGGTGGCTCACCGGCGATCGTGAAGTGGTTGTAGTGGGCCACCCAGGCCAGCCAGCGGGCACCGGACCAGCGGGAGAAGTCCGTGCCCTGCAGCGGCTTGGCCGCGTCCGCCGCCGTGCACAGGTCGTCGTCCGCGGTGCCGTCGGCCAGCGAGGAGAGGTAGGCGGTGACGTGGGTGCGTTCCCGCAGCGAGGCGTAGAGCACGTACCAGGCGGCGCCGCGGCCGAGTGTGCCCTCGGCGAGCCCGGCCGCCATCTGCGCGTTCCACTGCCCGGGGCGGATGCCCTGCCCCGGTGTGACCGGCTGGAAATAGCCGCGGAACCCCAGGTTCGTCACCGTCGCCATCTGCCAGTCGGCGACGTCGGCGAGCGCGCCGACGTACCAGTGCGCCCACGCGTTGCGCTGGTCGCGGGTCGACCTGTCCCCCGGCCGCCAGCCCGGCATCGGATTCGCCGCCAAGGTCTTCGGCCGGTTCGTCGCGGTCTGCGCGCCGGGCGAGTACGCCCAGAACGTCGACGACGGGTACAGCAGCTCGCTCGACCCGCCGGAGGTCACGCGCACCGCCCACATGTTCTCCAGCCCGAGCCAGCGGTCGAGCTGCGCGAGGTACCAGTTGCCCCGGGCGCGCACCGCACGGTTGAAGACGAAGTCGGCCTGCGTCGAGTACGTGCCGTGGTTGTCGACCAGGTGGTTGGACTTGTAGCTCAGGATCCACGACGGGGTGAAGTGCAGCCCGAGCCCGAGGGTGACCTGCATGCCGGCCTTGCGCAGCTTGTCGAACTGCGCCTTGATGCCCGTCGCGTAGTCGGTGTCGACGACGCCCCGCTGCGGCTCGAACCGGTTCCAGTGCACTTCGAGCATGCCGACCTTGAGGCCCGCCGCCGACTCCTGGTCGGCGGTGTCGACGTGGGTGGCCAGGGTCGCGACGAACGGTGCGCTGCCGGCCGCGGCGGCCGCCGGACGCGGCGAGGCGATGGCTCCGGCGGCGATCGCCGTCACGGCGAGCAGGACGAGGGTGGCGACGATCGCGCCGGGCCGGTTGCGCATGCGCGGTCCTTTCGGGGGTTCCGCGGCATGGTGCCAGCCCGGCGGTCAACGCGGCGTAACGCGTACCGGACACGCCGTCGGCCACCTCGCCGCACGGCCGGCCCGGGCGTCTGCCGGCGTCAGTCGGACGGGCTGGTGAGGATCTCGACCCCGTCGTCGGTCACGACCACGGTGTGCTCCCACTGCGCGGCCCAGGAGCCGTCCTCGGTGAGCACGGTCCAGTCGTCGTCCCACATGTACCAGGCGTAGCCGCCCAGGGTGAGCATGGGCTCGACGGTGAAGGTCATGCCCGTCTCCAGCACGGTGTCCGAGCGGGGCTCGTCGTAGTGCAGGATCGTCGGCCGAGTGTGGAAGCTGGGGCCGACGCCGTGCCCGGTGTAGTCGCGCACGACGCCGTAGCCGAACCGCTTCGCGTAGGACTCGATGACGCGGCCGATGACGCTGATCGGACGGCCGGGCCGCACCGCCCTGATGCCGCGCAGCATGGCCTCGCGGGTGCGTTCGCCGAGGTCACGGACCTCGTCGCTGACGTCGCCGGCGTAGAAGGTGGCGCAGTTGTCGCCGTGGACGCCGTCGATGTAGGCGGTGATGTCGACCTTCACGACGTCGCCGTCGCCGAGCGGCCGGTCGTCGGGGATGCCGTGGCAGATGACCTCGTTGACGCTGGTGCACAGCGACTTCGGATAGTCCTTGTAACCCAGCGTCGAGGGGTAGGCGCCGTGCGCGATCAGGTACTCGTGCCCGATGCGGTCGAGCTCGTCAGTGGTGACGCCCGGGGCCACGTGCCGGCCGACCTCGACCAGCGCGTCCGCCGCGATGCGGCCCGCGACACGCATCCGCGCGATGGTGTCGGCGTCCTTGACCATCGGGTCGTCGAAGTCGGCACGGGTCTTCGGCCACGTCCCGACGTAGTGCGGTCGGACGATGGAACCCGGCACCTCGCGCCGCGGCGACACGGTGCCCTGCTCGAGCGGGGTGCTGACGGTCATGGCTCCATTGTGCCGCGCCGGGGGCGCACGTGACCCGACCGGCCGCCCGCGGCGGCGACGGCCGTCGTCCGGCCCCGACGGCCGCGCCGACGACCAGCGCTAGCGGCACGCTGCCGCCGACCCAGCAGATCGGGATCAGCCACAGGCCCACGGGTGTCCATCGGCAGGACGGCCGCCGACCTGAGCGATCACCGGCAGCGCAGGAGGTGGACGTGCCGGTCCGTGCGCGACGTGTAGGCGACGGTTCCGTGCGCGTCGACCGCCCGGGAGGGCAGCCCGACGTCGCGGAGGTACTGCTGCGGCAGCCGGGCGAGCGCACCGCGCGACGTGATCAGCCGACCGCCCCGACCCGAGGCGAGCACGAGGTCTCCCCGCGGGCCGACCGCCGACGGGAACCCGGGATACCTCGTCACGACCGTGCCGTAGATCGGTCCCGCGCCGGCCCCGCTCAACGTCCACCGGTGGACGCCGTCCTGCTCGGACGAGAACACCGCCCCGCTGCCGGCGAGCCGTGGGTAGAGGTAACGCGACACGTAGTCGGCGGAGGCGGCCGTCCCGAGACGCAACTGGTGCACGGTTCCGTCACGGAGCCGGGCGTAGGCGTATCCGTCGGATCGGGTCCAGACGACATCACCCTCGGCCGTGGCGGTGACGGTCGCGGGGACGCGTCCGAGGTCGGCGAAGACGTGCGGCTTGGCCGAGTTGGCACGGGCCCATCGCACCGCCCAGTAGTGCGGCTTCGTCGTGCTTCCGGTGATCGCGTAACCGACCACTGCTCCGGCACTCGTCACCGCGGTCGGCACGTAGGACCGCCAGGAGTGGCGGTGGGCGAGATGCTGCTTACGACCGTGGGCCCAGTACAGGCCCTTCACCGGCACCACCCCCAGGTCGGCGTCGCGCGGCTGCGGGTCCTCGACCGCGGCGACGATCGCCCCGGACGGCGTGACACCGACGGGAGTCACCGAGTACTGCGGGTCGAAGGGCACGTCGACGTAGCGATAGCTGGCGATCACCGACGCCCGGTGACCCGCGCGCCAGGTGATCAGGTAGATCCGGCTGTCCTGGTAGCGGTAGGCGGTGCCCGCCCACGAGCTGCCCCGGTTCACGGTGAGCTGGGCGAAGTCCACCTGTCGCAGCCCGCGGGCGGTCTTGGCGAACGGGAACGGGAAGGCGGCCCTGCTCGCCGTGCAGGACGCCTTCCTCGCGGCGGCAGTGGCCGTCGGCGACGTTCCGCCGGGTCGCGGGGCGGCGGCCGCGCTCGGCATCGTCCCCGCGACGACCAGCAGTGCCCAGGCGATCGCCGTGACGACGCGCTTCATCGCTTCCCTCCCTGACGGGTCGATGAAGTATCGCCGTTAGCTACCTGTTATGCCAGGGACGTCCGACTCGTTCCGCTCACACCTCGACGACCTGCGGCATCAGCATCGGCCGCCGCCGGTACTGCCGATCGACCCACCGGCCGACCGTCCGCCGGATCAGGTGCTGCAACGCGTCGGCGTCGCGGGTGCCGTCGGCGAGGGCCTTCTCGACGACCTCGACGAGCTCGGCGGTGATGGGGTCGAGGGCGGCGGGGTCGTCGCTGAACCCGCGCGCGGTGATCTCCGGGCCGAACACCACCTTGCCGGCGTCGAGGTCGACGGCGACGAGGATCGACAGGAAGCCGTCCTCGCCGAGGATCCGACGGTCCTTGAGCGTCGAGTCGCCGATGTCGCCCACCTCGAGGCCGTCGACGTACACGTAGCCGACCGGGATCTTGCCGGTGATGCTCGCGCGGCCGTCGACGAGATCGACCACGGTGCCGTCCTCGGCGAGCATGATCCGCTCGTCGGGCAGCCCCATGGACCGGCCGATCGCGGCGTGGGCGCGCAGGTGGCGCCACTCGCCGTGCACCGGCATGAGGTTCGTCGGCCGGACCGCCGCGATGAGGTAGCGCAGCTCGCCCGCCGGCGCGTGACCGGACACGTGGACGAGCGCCGTCGACTTGTGGACGACGGTCGCGCCGAGCCGGGACAGGCCGTTGATGACCTGCCCGACCGACGTCTCGTTGCCCGGGATGAGCGACGAGGCGAGCAGGATCGTGTCGTCGCTCGAGATCGTGACCGTCTGGTGGTCGCGGTTGGCCATCCGCGACAGCGCCGACAGCGGCTCGCCCTGCGAACCGGTCGAGATGAGCAGGATGCGCCGCGACGGCAGCTCCTCGGCCAGCTTGAGGTCGACGACCAGGCCGTCGGGGATGCGCAGCAGGCCCAGGTCGCGGGCGATCCCCATGTTGCGCACCATCGAGCGTCCGACGAAGGCGACCTGGCGATCGCTCGCGTGGGCGGCGTCGAGCACCTGCTGGACGCGGTGCACGTGCGAGGCGAAACAGGCGACGATGATCCGGCCCTGCGCCTTGTGGATGACGTCGGTGACGACCTTGCCGACCTCGCGCTCGGAGGGGATGAACCCCGGCACCTCGGCGTTCGTGGAGTCCGACAGCAGCAGGTCGACGCCCTCGTCGCCGAGACGCGAGAAGCCGGGCAGGTCGGTGAGCCGGTTGTCCAACGGCGTCTGGTCCATCTTGAAGTCGCCGGTGTGCAACACCGTCTGCCCACCCGCCCGGATCGCGACGGCGAGCGCGTCGGGGATGGAGTGGTTCACGGCGAAGAAGCGCAGCCCCCACGGCCCGACCTGCAGCGAATCCCCCTCGGCGACGAGCTGCCGCTCCACCTTCAGCTGCCGCTGTTCGAGCTTCGCCGAGACCAGCGCGAGCGTGAGGCGGGAGCCGACGACCGGGATGTCGGGCCGGTCGCGCAGCAGGTAGGGCAGCGCGCCGATGTGGTCCTCGTGCCCGTGGGTGAGCACCACGGCGTCGATGTCGTCGAGCCGATCGGCGAAGTGGGACCAGTCCGGCAGCGTGATGTCCACACCGGGCGAGTTGGTCTTGCCGAGCAGCATCCCGCAGTCGACGACCAGCAGTCGGCCGTCGAATTCGAAGACGGTCATGTTGCGGCCGATCTCCTTGATGCCGCCGAGCGCGACGAGCCGCAGCCCGCCCGCCGGAAGCGCCGGGGGATCGCCGAGGCCCGAGGTGCCGCCCTTGCTCATCGTTCGAGGCTATCGTTCGGCCGGTGAGGGGCGTGGAGGCGATCGATTCCGGCAGCGTCACGGGGGTGAGCGTTGCCGTCGTCGTCGTGCTGGTCGTGCTGGGGGCGCTGCTGGCCCTGCTCATCGCGAGGCTCGTCGCGCGGGTGGTCATCGCCCTCGTCGTCGTGGTGCTCGCGATCGTGGTGTGGCAGCAGCGCAGCCATGTCGAGGACGAGGTCGCCGAGCACGCCTGCCGGGTGGACACGACCTATTTCGGCATCCACGTGGACCCACCGGACCTGGCGCGGTGCCGCAACTGAATCAGGTTCGGCGGCGGCGCCCCTGCCACAGGTGGACGAGCACCGGCAGCAGCCCGATGACCACCACCGCGAGGACGACGTAGTCGATGTAGCCCTTGTTCCGGCGGACGAAGTCGATCTTGCCGAGCGCGTGGCCGAGCAGCAGGATGCCGTCGGTCCAGAGCAGGCCGCCCACCGCCGAGTACAGCGCGTACAGGGCGAAGCGCATGCGGCCGACGCCCGCCATCACCGTCGCGACCGTCCGCACGACGGGCACGAAGCGGCCCACCACGATCGTCCACGACCCGAACCGCTCGAAGAAGTCGTGCGCGCGCGTGACGTACTCGGGCCGGAACAGCCGTGAGTTCGGTCGGTCGAAGACCACCGGCCCGGCGCGGTAGCCGATCCAGTAGCCGACGATGTTGCCCAGGAAGGCCGCGATCGGCGCGATGACGAGGAACGCGGCCAGCGGGGTGTCGATGTCGCCGACGGACAGGTAGATCCCGGCGGCGAAGAGCAGGGTGTCGCCCGGGAGGAAGAAGCCGACGAGCAGGCCGCACTCGGCGAACAGCACGATGGCGAGGATCAGCAGGGCGGCGCTGCCCGAGAGCAGGTTGTCAGGACTGATCGGGTTCGCCAGCAGCACGTGGTCGGAGTCTACGGACGTCCCCTGTCCGTCCCCTGTCCGTCCGGTGTGCGTCGTCGATGCGGCCGGTCAGCGGGGCGCGTGCCGTCACGAGGACACGAACGGCGAGGTAGGCGCCGATGCGGTCCCGCGAGATGCCACACGGCCCGTGTGCGGCGCGTGTGCAGCGCGTGTACGGCCCGTATACGCGCTGTGTGACAGTCGCGTCAGCCGCGAGGGTCGCTGGAGCGACGGGACGCGGCGCGCACGGCCGCGAGCAGGATCGCGATGATCGGCACGGTGATGAGGAAGCGCGTCAGCACCTCCTCGACCGGCACGTTCTGCTCGACGAGGCCGCCGTAGAAGACGGGCAGGTTGACGAGCACCGAGAGCGCGAGAACCGACCAGCGCAACATCAGCAGTCGTCCAGGTCGGCGAGCCGGTCGATGAGCAGGGCGGCCCAGCGACCGCGGGTGGCGGGGGCGCCGTCGAGCGTCCCGACCGGCAGGCCGAGCTCCCACAGCGCGGCCGGGCTGGCGGAGCGAGCGGCCGACACGACGGCGAGCGCGGTCACCGGCCCGAACGCGGTGATGGTGCGGCGGACGTCGGTCACCCGGCACGTCGCGTCGACGACGAGGTGCAGCTGGTCGGGCTCGAGGGCGGCGACGATGTCGGCCGCCCAGGCGAGGTCGGCGCTGCCGCCGGCGTCGCCGGAGGAGTCGGTCGCCACCACCACGACGCACGGCTCGCCACGGCTGCCGCGCACCTCGAGCTCGAGCGCCGCGGCCTGCCGGCGGTGCCGGATGGACTCCGGACCGCACCCGGCGGTCCGGATCGCCGACGGGTCCAGGCGCAGCCGGCCGCAGATGCGGACGGCCTCGGCCTGGGCCTGCGCCGCCGGCCCGGCGACGACGAGGAGCTGGCCGGGGCCGAGGTCGGCCCGGCCGGGCTGCGGGATGCGCCGCACCAGCTGCTCGACCGCCTCGTAGGCGCTGGCGGTGCCCTCGACGATCCAGGTCAACGGGACGCCGATCTCGGCCAGTTGCCGCCGCAGCGTCAACGGCGTGCGCGACGGCGTCGCGACCGGAGCGGCGGCCACCGGCTCGACGACGGCGGCGGGAACGGGGGCCGGGGCGGGGGCCGGGGCCGGGGCCGGGGCGGGGGCCGGGGGAACCGGCGCGACCGCGACCGGCTCGACCGCGACCGGCTCGACGTAGTCGGCGGCACGGTGGGCGCCGACCGGGCGGGTCCGTACCCGGGCGAGCAGCTCGTCGCGCGTCTCCGCCACCGGGGCCGGCAGCTCGACCGGGCTCACCGCGGGCGCGGACACGAGCTCCGCGGCACCGATCGGGTCCGCGCCCACGAACGACGCGGCCGTCACCGGCGCCACCGCGGGGACGGGTGCGGCGACCGGGACGGGTGCGGCGACCGGCGATGCCACCGGCAGTGCCACCGGCGCGGGCACCGGCGGCTCGGCGGGAAGTGTCGCCTGCCGCTCGGCCGCCTTCTGCGCGGCCAGGTCGAGCAGCATGCGCGCGAACTCCACGTTGTCGGCCCCCGCCACGTCGCCACCCTCGGGCACGCGCCCGGACTCCACCATCTCGGCCACGGCCGCCGGCGACACCGGCGGCGACACCGGCACGGACACCGGCACGGACACCGGCACGAACGACGCCACGAACCCGTCGCCGGCGTCCGCGGCGCTCGTGATGTCGGCGATGGCGGTGAGGTCGTCGTCGAACACGACGGTGTCGGTGATGTCGACGCCCGGGACGTCGTCGTCGGTCACCACGTAGTGGACGCCGATGGTGCGGCGGGCGAAGAAGCCCATGACGCCGCCGTCGCGGCCGTAGTTGACGTCGACGACCCGGACCCGGCCGTCGTGCTCGGCGTCGATCTCGGCGAGGAGCTCCTCGAGATCGGGGCCCTCACGGTACAAGGTTGCGGACGTCATCGATGACCCCTAGCGCGTTGACGGACACCGAGCTGGCGGCCAGCTCGGGGTAGGACAGGACGGCCATCCCGGGCAGGGACAGGCGCAGCAGCCGCCGCAGCGGCATACGGATCTGGGCGGCGCAGACGAGGACGGGCTTGCTGCCCTGCGCCGAGTGGGTGGTGAACTGCTCGGCGATGCCGCTCATGAGCAGCTCGGCCAGGCCGGGTTCGATGACGAGCTGCGCGCCACCCTCGCTGGGGCGCACCGACTCGAGCAGGGTCTGCTGCAGCCGCGGTTCGATGGTGAGCACGTCGAGGGTCCCCGCCGTCGCCTGCCCGGCGACGAGGGCCGGGGCGAGGGCGGCGCGGGCGGCCTCGACGAGCCGGTCCGGATCGGTGCCGCCCTTGGCCGCCACCGACAGCGCCTCGAAGATGCGGACGAGGTCGCGGATCGACACGCTCTCGTCGAGCAGGGCGTGCAGCACGCGCTGGATCTCGCCCAGGCTGAGCAGCGCCGGCGTGAGGTCCTCGACGACAACGGGGTGGGTGCGCTTGAGCGCCTTCGTGGCGGCGGCGACGTCCTCGCGGCCGAGCAGCCGGCTCGCGTGCTGCCGCACGGCCTCGGACAGGTGCGTGATGATGAGCGACGACCGGTCGACGACGGTGGCGCCGAGCAGCTCGGCCTGACCGCGCATCTCGACCGGGATCCACTTGCCGTCCACACCGAACACCGGCTCGCGCGCCTCGCGGCCGGGCAGGCCGTCGATGCCGTCGCCGATCGCGAGCGCGGTGCCCGCCGGGGCGAGCCCGCGGGCCACCTCGACACCGTTGATGTTGATCGCGTAGGTCGACTGCGGCAGCGAGACGTTGTCGCGGGTGCGCACCGGCGGCATGACGACGCCGAGCTCGGTGGCGAGGCTGCGGCGCAGCAGCTTGACCCGGTCGAGCAGGTCGGCGCCGGCACCGCTGACCAGCGACACGAGGTCGGGCGAGAGCACCAGTTCGAGCGGGTCGACGGCGAGCTCGGCCCGCAGCGCGTCCTCGTCGGACTGCGCCGGAGCGGCCTGCGCGCCGGTCGCCGCCGTCTCGGCCTCGGCGGCCTCCACGGCCTCGGCCGCCTTGCGCTTGCTCGCCATGAACAGCAGGGCCCCGCCGACCAGCAGGAACGGCAGCTTGGGCAGCCCGGGCACCAGGCAGAGCCCGAGGGCGCCGGCGCCGGCGATCTGCAACGCCTTGCGGTTGTTGCCGAGCTGGCGGGAGACGACCGTTCCCATGTCGTCGGAGTCGCTGGAACGGGTGACGATCAGGCCGGTGGACACGCTCAGCAGCAGCGCCGGGATCTGACTGACCAGACCGTCGCCGATGGAGAGCAGGCTGTACTTCGACAGCGCCTCGGACACCGGGATGCCGTGTTCCAGGACCCCGATCGCGAAGCCGCCGATGAGGTTGATGAAGGTGATGAGGATGGCGGCGATGGCGTCACCCTTGACGAAGCGCGTCGCGCCGTCCATCGCGCCGTAGAAGTCGGCCTCGGAGGCGATCTCGGCGCGGCGGGTGCGCGCGGTCTGCTCGTCGATCAGCCCGGCGTTGAGGTCGGCGTCGATGGCCATCTGCTTGCCGGGCATGGCGTCGAGGGTGAAGCGGGCGCCGACCTCGGCGACGCGGCCGGCGCCGTTGGTGATGACGACGAACTGGATGACCAACAGGATCGCGAAGATCACCAGGCCGATGACCAGCGAGCCACCGATGACGAAGTGGCCGAAGGCGTTGATGACGTTGCCGGCGAACCCGTCGGTGAGGACGAGTCGGGTCGCGCTGATGTTGAGCGCGAGCCGCAGCAGGGTGGCGATCAGCAGCAGCGAGGGGAAGCTCGAGAACTCCAGCGGCCGCTTGACGTACATCGACGTCAGGACCACCAGCACCGCCCCGGTCATGTTGCCGGCGATGAGGATGTCGAGCAGGGTCGCCGGCATCGGCACGACGAGCATGACGACGATCGACACGACGCCGATCGGCACTGCCAGCTGGCTGAGCCTGCTCGGCTTCACGGGACCTCACTCGGGCGCGATCGTGCTGCGGCATCCGAGCCGTGGGGTCGCCGTCCTGGCATCTTGGCTATCGGCAGCCCGCAGCCGCACTTAAACGCCTTTCCCCGGCCGGCCGGTCACGGGTGGCGTGACCGGCGGACCGGGGAGGGAGCGGAGCGGGTCAGACGAGGACGACCGACCAGTGCCCGGTGCCGTACTTGGCGACCGAGACGGTCAGGTCGAGCCGGTTCGCCGGATGGCCGGCGAGCTCGGCGGCGTCACCCGGGGCGCCGACGACTCCGGGAGACGTGCCGACGAGGCGCTGGTGCTCGTCGGAGTGCTCGTTGAGCACGCTCGCGAACACGTTGAACACCTCGGCGACGTTGTCGAACAGGTTCTGCGCCAGGACGCCGTCCTCGACCGAGGCCTCGGCACCGCCGACCGGGATGAGCGCGATGGACGCGCCGAGGAAGGCCCCGAGCGGCAGGTCGGTCATGACGACGGCGGAGAGCTGGCCGAGGTCGGTGTGGAAGATGCCCATCGCGGCACAGTCCGTGGGCGCGACCGGGTTGCCGATGGCGACGTCGACGTCACGCCCGAGCATCCCCTCCAGCAGGTCCTTGATCGCCTTCGGGTCGGGCAGGGTCGTGGTCGGCATCAGACGTTCGCCGTGTCGAGGACGTCGCTGAACGTCTCGGGCGTGAACGGCTTCGCGATCAGGCCGAGGGCGCCCGCGGACGCGGCCTGACCGCGCATGTCCTCGGAGCCCTCCGAGGTCACGAACGCGAACGGCACGTTGTTGCCCGCCGCGCGCAGGGCGCGCAGGAACTGGATGCCGGTCATGTTCGGCATGTTCCAGTCCGACAGCACGAGATCGGGGTTCTCCGCCTGGACCTTGGCCAGCGCGTCGGCGCCGTCCTCGGCCTCGACGACGTCCCAGTCCTTGTAGCCGGACTGGCGCAGGGTCCGGATGACGATCTGTCGCATGACGCGACTGTCGTCGGCGACGATGACCTTCATGGCTTCTTCTCCGCTTCTTGCGTGGGGGGCGACGGGGGCGTCAGGGGATCAGGGTTGGTAGGGCAGACCGACGAAGAGGATGGCGCGGCCGTCCTCCCAGATGACATCGGCGGCGCACACGAGCCGGTCGCCGTTCTCGACCTCGCCGGAGGCGCCGACCGCGGGCAGCGTCAGCCGCGAGTCACCGAGACCCAGCGACTTCACGTTGCCGCCGACGATGTTGGCCATCTCGCCGAGGGCGTCGGCGACGTCCTCGTCGTCGGGCTCGACGCTGTCACCGAGGCGGAACAGGCGCCGGGCGAGCGCGGCGGCCGAGCTGGGGTCGCAGCGCACCACGACGCAGCCACTGGCGTCGCCCTCGATGACGACCCGGCTGGAGACGTCGGTCAGGGCGTGCAGCGGGACGTCGTCGAGCGGGAGCACGACGGCGTCCTCGGCCACGAAGCTCGTCCACACATCGGTCGTGATCGAGCCGAGCGAGTCGACGTCGACCTCGATCGCGGCCGTCATGACACACCGGCCGGCAGGAGGCCGAGCAGGCTCAGCTTGTCGAGCATCGCGTCGGCGGTGAACGGCTTGATGAGGTACTCGTGGGCGCCGGCGGCGAGGGCGCGCACGATCTGACCGTGCTCGCTCTCGGTGGTGACCATCATCAGGGTCATGGCGCGGTGCTCGGGCTGGGCGCGCACGGCGGTCACGAACTCGAGACCGTTCAGGACCGGCATGTTCCAGTCGATGCACGCGAGCTCGGGCCTGGCCCCCTCGGCGAGGAGGTCGAGCGCGTGCTGGCCGTGTTCGGCCTCCAGCGTCTCGAAACCGGCGCCGACGAGGATCGAGGAGACGATCCGGCGCATGGCGCGGGAATCGTCGATGACGAGTGCTAGCACGTCAGGCTCCTGTCGCGGGCTGGTAGAAGGAACTGCGGCCGGCGGCCGAACGGCGCCAGCCGTCGTCCACACCGATGGTTACCTCGGCCGATCCGAGGAAGAGATAAGCGTTCGGACGCATCACGGCACGAACACGCTGCAGGATCTGCCGCTTGGTCGGCACGTCGAAGTAGATGAGCACGTTGCGCAGGAACACCACGTCGAACTTGCCGATCGCCCCGAACGGCGAGGCCAGGTTCATCGTCTGCGTCCGCACCATCGAACGCAGCCGGGACGACACGACCCATTCGGTGCCCTCGCGGGTGAAGTGCTGGACGAGCCGGGTCGCCGGCATGCCGCGGTTGACCTCGAGCTGGCTGTAGCGGCCGGCCTTGGTGCGCTCGACCATCGTCGGCGACAGGTCGGTGGCGAGGATGCTCGCGTTCAGCGGCCGCCCGGACGCCATGTCGGCGATCTCCATTGCGATCGTGTACGGCTCCTGACCGCTCGAGCAGGCCGCCGACCAGATGCGCACCGTGCCGTCGAAACCGGGCCGGCCGACGATCTCGGGCAGCACCGTGTTGCGCAGCGCGGTGAACGGGTCGCCGTCGCGGTACCACGACGTCTCGTTCGTGGTCAGCGCGTCGATGACCTTCGCGCGCATCGCGAGGTCGCGGGCCACGCGGATCCGGGCGACGAAGTCGTCGACCGTCGTCGCGCCGGAGGACCGCGCGAGCGGCGTGAGCCTTGCCTCGACGAGGTACTCCTTGCCCGGGGCGAGCACGATCGCGCTGTCGCGATGCACCATCTCCCGGACGTAGTCGAAGTTCTCCGTGGTCAGCGTCATCGGGCGCCTGCCAGGGTCGGGCTGGCGGACACGCGGGTGCGGATGGCACCGGCGATCGAGTCCAGCGGGAGGATCTCGTCGGCGAGACCGGCGGCCGCGATGGCCCCCGGCATGCCCCACACGACGGAGGACTGCTCGTCCTGCACGAGGACGCTGCCGCCGACGTCGCGGATGCGACCGGCACCGGTACGGCCGTCGTGCCCCATACCGGTCAGGACCACGGCGAGCGTGCCGGCGCCGTACTGCGCGGCGACGCTCTGGAAGAGCACGTCCACGGCCGGCCGGCAGAAGCACACCGGCGGGCCCTGGTTGAGCGTGGTGACCGGCGGCGCCTTCGCCCCGGCCGCCGCCAGCTCCATGTGGTAGTCACCGGGCGCGATGTAGACGGTGCCCGGGCGCAGGGACTCGCCGCCCTTCGCCTCGACGACGGTGAGCTGGCAGGTGCGGTCGAGCCGGGCGGCGAACTGCGCGGTGAAGACCGGCGGCATGTGCTGCACGACCACGATCGGCAGCGGGAAGCTGCCGGGCAGGGCCTGCAGGACTCCGGTCAACGCCTGCGGGCCGCCCGTCGAGCAGCCGATGGCGAGGATCTTGGGCGCGCTGGTCGCGCGGGGCCCGCTGCGGGGCGCGGCCGCGACGTGGCCGACCTGCCGGCCGATCGTCCGGGGCGCGCTCGCGACCGGGGAGCCGGTGGCGGGGCGGGGGGCGACGCCGCGCGGCGGGGGCGGCGGGGTCGTTCCCCGGGTGATGCCGGCGGCCCGGCCGGCGAGGGCGTGGACGCGCGGGATGAGCTGGTCGCGCACGCTCGCCATCGACTCGCTGACGCTGCCGACGTTCGCCGGCTTCGTCACGTAGTCGCTCGCACCCAGCGAGAGCGCCTCGAGCGCGACGGCAGCGCCGGGCTCGGTGAGCGTGCTGAACATGATGACCGGCAGCCTGGCCCACTTCTCACGGATCGCCTTCAGGGCGGACAGTCCGTCCATCTCGGGCATCTCGACGTCGAGGGTGACGAGGTCGGGCTCGAGCTGGGCGATCTTGGTGAGGCCGACACGGCCGTTGACGGCGGTGCCGACGACGTCGATGTGCGGGTCCTGGGAGAGCACGTCGGTGACGATCTTGCGCACCACGATGGAGTCGTCGACGACGAGGACGCGGATGCGGCGGCTCGCGGTCACGACGTACTCGCTACGTCGGCGGCGGGGGTGGGGGTCACGCCGTCACCATCGGACGCCGGGTGGCGTACTTGAGCGCGGGCGGCGGGCCGATCGCGCACCGTCCCCGAGCTACGGATCGGGCCGCACCGGCCGATCCTAGGGGTGCCCGCCGCGCCGTAACCCTCGGCCGCGGCGGGCGTCTCGCGGACGGCTGCACCTGGCCGCCCGCCCGCGCACCAGGACGAAAGAGGCCCGACGTGGGTTTCAGCGACGTGATCGTCGGCAGGCAAGGAGTCCACCGTACGAGCGGCCTCGCCGGGTACGAGCTGCTGTTCCGCAGCAACGTGACGGCGAGCGGTCAGGCTCCGACGGCCGACCAGCGCACCGCCGCGGTCATGGTCGCCGCCGTGTCGATCGGCCTCGAACGTCTGGTGTCCGACCACGGCATCTTCTGCGCCGCCGACCGCGCGGTCCTCACCGGCGAGGTCCCGATGCTGCTGCCGCCCGAGCGCACCGTGCTCTCGGTCGCGGGCGGCGCCCGCGTCGACGACGAGGTCGTGGCCGGCTGCCGGGAACTGGTCCGGCGCGGTTTCACCCTCGCGGTGAGCCACGACAGCCCCGCGGCCGACGCGCCCGAGCTGCTCGAGCTGGCCGACATCGTGCGCGTCGACACGGCCTTGGCGTCCTCCAGCGCGGTGACCGACGCGGTGTCCGCGTACGAGGAGCACAAGGTCACGCTGCTGGCCGACCGCGTCGCGAACCGCACCGATCTGCCGCTGCTCGCCGACGCCGGCTTCGAGCTGTTCCAGGGCTTTGCGCTCGACCGGCCGACGGTCGTGGCGGGCAAGGCGGTGAGCCCGGGGTCGGTGCGCAACCTCAGCGCGCTCGCCGGTCTCATGGGCAGCGACGTCGACTTCGAGGAGCTCGAGGCGCTGCTCCGGCGGGACCCGGCGCTGGCCTACCACGTGATGCAGCTGGCCTCGCTCGGCCGCCCCGGCGAGACGCGGGTGGCGGTCGACTCGATCCGGACCGCGCTGGTGCGCGCCGGGGTGCGGCGCGTCAAGAACTGGCTCGCCGTGCTGCTGGCCCGGCCGAGCGGCCGCGAGACCGAGTGCTACGACCAGCTCGTCACCGTGCTGCTGCGGGCCCGCGCCTGCGAGCAGATCACGCAGTCGCGCTCCCCCGGCTCGGCCGGGATGGCCTTCGCGGCCGGCATGCTGTCCGGCCTCGACATCCTGCTCGAGACGCCCCTCGACGAGATCGCGGCCACCCTCGAGCTGACGCCCGAGCTGCACGACGCCGCGTTCGGCGGCGGCGGCGAGCTCTCGGACATCGTCCGCGGCGTCACCGCCTACCAGCTCACCGGCGCCGACACCGGGCACCTGCCGCGCGACCAGGTCGAGGACGCGTTCGCGTCCGCGTTCCCCTGGGCGTTCGACTGCGCCGACGCCGCCGTGCGCTGACGGTCGTCAGGCCGCGGCGAAGGCCTTGTCGCAGCTGTCGCCCAGGAGCTCCGCGGTCTCGCTCGACACGAGATCCCCGACGACGGTGGCCTGCACCGCGCCGCTGACCGCGTTCCACACCCCGTACGCGCCGTCGCGCGGGGTGAAGCCGGCGGCCGCGAACGCCCGGACGGCGAGCAGCTGCGCGGCCGCGGCGGGACGGAGCCGGTCGGTGAGGTACACCGCCCAGCTCGCGTCGTGCACGGCCGCCGCCCAGTGCGTGCGGGAGCCGTTGCCCCCGCTGGCGGCGCGCAGCGCATCGGCCTGCCGGCGGCTCATCCCGGCGATGCGGGCGAGCAGCGCACGCACCGCCGGCCCGCACGGGCCGAGCTCGACGTCGTCGGCGGTGAGCGGGCGGGTGAGCACCGCCGGCGGCGGGTACGAGCGCGGGTCGTACGGCGCCACCGCGGTGGCGCCGTCGCGCTCGGCCTGGCCGTAGACGCGAGCCATGGCGTCGGCGAGCACGTCGACGGCACCGACCGCGTCCGGCAGCTGCCAGCGCACCGAGCCGGCCTCGCTCCAGGTCCAGGACAGGATGTCGTCGCGGACGAGGCGCACCAGGCCGTCGAAGTCGCCGATCATGCTGCGTTCGAGCATGTGGACGGTGCGGGTCGAGGCGACCGGCGAACCCGGGTCGTCCTGCCACGCACGCAGTTCGCGCAATGCTCCCGCCAGCGCCGGCGCCTGGCCGGGCCGCCGCCGTGGCGGTCGTGGCGCCGTGGCGAGCTCGTGCAGGGCGCGCTCGTCGAGCTCGAGCGCGCGCAGCAGGATCTCCGCCAGAGCCGTCCCCCCGGACAACCGGCACAGATCGAAACCCAACACCGGCATGTTCACGAGCGAATAGGTCATCGGTCCCCCTTCCCTTTGACCAACGACCGCAGTCGTATCCGAACACGGTAGCGCGTCCGGCTCGTCGGCGTGGAGGGGCGACGACGCGAGGAGTCACCCGGCGTCCTGTCCGGGTGGCTCCTCGCGTCGGTGTCGGTCAGTCCAGGATGGCCCTGGTGACCGCGGCCTGCTCGGTGAGCACACCGCTGATCAACACCTGGGTCTCGTTGATCCGCTCGACCGATTCCTTGATGTCGCGCAGGGACACCGTGACCAGCTCGACCTGCCTCTGGATGGCCGAGACCTTGGCGTCGACGTCGGTCGTCGCCCGGGCGGTCTCGGTCGCGAGCTCCTTGACCTCGCCGGCGACGACGGCGAAGCCCTTGCCGGCCTCGCCGGCCCGGGCGGCCTCGATCGTCGCGTTGAGCGCGAGCAGGTTGGTCTGCGCCGCGATGCCCTGGATCACGTGCACGACGTTGCTGATCTCCTGGCTCGCGTGCCCGAGGGTCGCCATCTGGTCGTCGGCCTCGTCGGCCAGCCGACGCCCGTCCTCGGCCACCGAGGTGGCGGACACGACGTTGCGCTCGACCTCCTCGATCGACTGGGCGAGTTCGACGCCCGCCGTCTGCAGCCGGTCCGCCGCGGCGAGGCGTTCGAGGGTGTCGCCGAGCAGGAACGCGGTGTTGCGCAACGCGGCGGCCCGACTGTCGGAGATGATCAGCTTGCGGGTGGCGAAGAAGTCCATCGTTCCGACGACCGCGCCGTCGACGAGGACGGGCAGGCAGACGCCGGACTTGACGCCGGCCCGCTGCGCGACCGGTGCGCGCACGCAGTCGGTCATCTCGGCGAGGTCCTCGACGAAGTACAGGTCGCGACGTTCCCACGTCCGACCCGACAGCCCGACGCCCTTGGCGAACGAGGCCGACATCGTGACGTCGCGGAACTCCTGCCCCGCGTCGCCGGACTCGATCTCGAAGCGGAGCACGCCGGCAGCCTCGTCGAGCTGCCAGTACGAGCCGTACTGCCAGTCGAACTCGCTGCGGATCGTCTGCAGCGCCGCCGAGAGCGCCGACCCCTTGTCGCGGGCGTCGCTGAGCTTGCGCAGCACGGCGTTGACCGCCTCGGTGTCCTGCGCGGCCTTGCGCTGCCGCTCGGCGTCGCCGATGCGCTCCATCGCCTGGGAGACCAGGACGCCCACGCTGCGCAGCACGTCGAGCCGCTCGGGCGACGGGTTCAGGGTCTCGGTGGTGAAGAAGTCCATCGTGCCGACGACCTCGCCGGCGTCGAAGAGCGGGAAGCAGATGCCGCTACGCACCCCGGCCCGCTGGGCGGCGGGGCGGCGTACGCAGTCGGTCACCTCGCCGAGGTCGGCGACGAAGACGAGCTCGCGCTGCTTCCACGCGCGACCGTTCAGGCCCACGCCCTCGGCGAAGCTCGCCGTCGCCGTGATGCGGGCGAACTCCGTGTCGACGGTGCCGGACTCGGCGGCGAAGCGCAGTTCGCGCTGCTCGTCCACCGTCCAGTAGGACCCGTAGGCCCAGCCGAACTGGTCGCGGACGGTGTCGAGCGCGATACGCGCGGCCCCGTCGGAGCTGGTGGCCGTGGCCAGCGCCGCGACGATGCGTGCGATCGTCGCGACGTCGGCCCTGGCCTCGTCGAGTCGCGCGTCCTGGTCGGCCGCGCCTGCCTTTCGCTGGAACAACTCCAACACCCCCGAAGATGTTGTCGTAGGTGGTTCCGCGTCAGACGGTGAACTTCGCGACCTGCGCCCGGAGTTGGGTCGAGGTCGTCTGCACCGAACTGACGGCGGACTGGCTGGTGCTCAAACCCTCGGAGGTCGCGGATGCGGCCTGCGAGACCGAGACGATGTTGGACGCGATCTCGCCGGAGCCGGCGGCCGCCTCGGTGACCGAGCGCGCCATCTCGTTGGTGGTCGCGGTCTGCTCCTCGACCGCGGAGGCGATCGAGACCTGGAAGTCGTTGATCTGCGCGATGATCGTCGAGATCTCGCCGATCGCGGACACGGCGGCGTCGGTGTCGCCCTGGATCGTCTCGACCCGGCGGGCGATGTCCTCGGTGGCGCGAGCGGTCTCCTGCGCGAGCTCCTTCACCTCGCCGGCGACGACCGCGAAGCCCTTGCCCGCCTCGCCCGCCCGGGCCGCCTCGATGGTGGCGTTGAGGGCGAGCAGGTTGGTCTGCTCGGCGATCGAGGTGATCACCTTGACGACCGAACCGATCTCGGCCGACGACTCGCCGAGGCGGGAGACGGTGGCGTTGGTGTTGGCGGCCGCGTCCACGGCGGACGCCGCGACGCGGGCGGCCTCGGACGCGTTCTGGGCGATCTCGCGGATCGAGGCCCCCATCTCCTCCGAGCCGGCGGCGACGGTCTGCACGTTGCGCGAGACCTGCTCGGCGGCGGCGGACACCACCTGCGACTGCACCGAGGTCTCCTCGGCCGAGGCGCTGATGACGCCGGAGGACTGCGAGAGCTGGTCCGCGGCCGAGCTCAGCACCGTCGTCGACTGGCCGACGTGGCGCAGCATCTCGCGCAGCGAGTCCTGCGCCCGGGTGAGCGAGTGGGCCATGCTGCCCACCTCGTCACCGGTGTCGACCTGCGGCGTACGGGTGAGGTCGCCGCGGGCCATGGCCTCCAGGCTGCTCTCCACCTCGCGCACCGGACGGACGATGAGGTTCGCGATCCAGCGCGCGACCAGGGCGGCGAGCAGCAGCACGACGGCCGCCGCGACGAGCAGCATGACGACCGCGCTGTTGCCGTCGTCGTGGACGGACTGCAGGTTGGCGTTGAGGCTGCCACGCTCGGCCGCCTCGGTGGCGTCGAGCGCGTCGGCGGCCTTGCTCACGAGGTCCTGTCCGGCACCGGCGGCGAGGCCGCCGTACGTGGCGGCGGCGGACGCGTCGCCGACCTTCAGCGCGGCCGGCAGCATCTGCTTGTCGCGCAGGTCGACCCACTGGCTCCACACGTTCCGGAACGTCGTCCACGCGGCGGGGGTCGAGGTGCCCTTCTCGTACTGCGCGGCCGCGTCGGACAGTTCCTTGTCGTTGTCGGCGATCTTGCCCTGCCACTCCTTCTTCTGCGCCGCGGTCGTCGACGCCGCCACCTGTGCGATCAGCATCCGGGCCTTGAGCTCGTCCTGGTGCACGATCGACAGCGGCGCGATGTTCGTGTTGACCGCGTCGCGCACCTGCTGCGACGTGTCGGAGATGCCGCTGAGGCTGTTCCACGAGACGCCGACGACGGCGACGATGCCGATCGCGAGCAGCGCGGCGAGGCCGTAGATCTTCTTGGCGACGCCCGCGTTGCGCATCAGCGCGAGGGGCGAACGCTGAACGGTGGCTTCATTCATGTCCGGTTCCTGGGTGAGGTCTGGTGGTGGGAGGTGTCAGGCCGCGACGGTGACGGCGCGGTCGACGTCGAGCGCCAGCAGCAGGCGGTCGTCGAGCTTGTAGGCGCCCTCGATGAGCTCGCGGGCGACGCCCCCGAGGGTCTCCGGGGGCGACTCGAAGATGGCGGGGTCGACGTCCACGACGTCGCCGATGCGGTCGACGAGCAGGCTGATGACCTCGCCGTCGATGCGGATGACGACGCTCGTCGGCGTCTCCTCCGCGGTGCGGTCGGCCAGCGCCAGCCGGCGCCGCAGGTCGAGGACGAGCACGACCTCGCCGCGCAGGTTCATCAGGCCCGACACCGCGCCGGGGGCGAGCGGCACGCCGGTGGAGCGCTGGTCCTGCAGGACCTCCTGCACCCGGTCGACGGGCACGCCGTAGAGGTCGTTGCAGAGCGTGAACGTGGCGAGCTGGTGGGTCATGCCGGCACCTCGATGGCGAACTCGTCGGCGAAGTCGGCCGACTGGTAGAAGCGGGGGTCCGCCGCGAGGATCGCGGAGCGGACGTCGAGCAGTTCGGTCACGCGTTCCTTCACGATGAGCGAGCCGAGCAGCCCGCTGTCGTCGATGTCGCTGCGCGCGGCGGCGGAGGCGTCGACGATGTCGAGGATGCTGTCGACGCCCATCGCGACGCTGCGTCCCTCGCTCGCGTAGACGACGATCGGCAGCGTCTCGCGCTCCGGGTCGCCGTAGCCGCCGAGCAGCTGCTCGAGCCGGATGAGCGGCAGGATGCCGTCCTGGCGGCGGATGACCTCGCGGTGACCGACGTGCTCGATCTCGGCGATCCGCACCTCCTCGAGGCGCGTGACGCTCGCCAGCGGGATCGCGACGCGGCGGTCCTCGCCCAGGCCGACGACGAGCATGCGCTCCTGGTCGGTGCTGAGCAGGCCGTCGCCCTTGCCCGCGTGGTCGACGCGTTCCATGGCCTCGGCCCGCAGCGCCGTCCGGGCGATGCACTGGACGTCGAGGATGAGCGAGACGCGACCGTCGCCGAGGATGGTGGCGCCGGAGTAGATGCCGATGCTCTTGAGCAGCCGGCTCAGCGGCTTGACGACGATGTCCTCGGTGTTGACGACACGGTCGACGACCAGGCCGAAACGACGTCCCTCGGACTGCAGGACGGCGATGACGCCCGAGCGGCCCTCCTCGCCGCTGCGCTCGCGGTGCAGCAGCGCGTCGAGGCGGACGAGCGGAAGCAGCTGACCGCGCAGCCGGTAGACCTCGGCGCCGCCGACGTGCTCGATGGCGTCGCGGTCCTTCGCGGTCGCGGAGTCCAGCGCGACGAGCTCGAGCAGGTTGACCTGCGGCACCGCGAAGGTGTCGCCCGCGCAGTCGACGGTGAGCGCCGGCACGATCGCGAGCGTCAGCGGGATGCGCAGCCGGCAGGTGGTGCCGAGGCCGGGCTGCGACTCGACCTCGATGGTGCCGCCGATGTTCTCGATGTTGGTCTTGACGACGTCCATGCCGACGCCGCGGCCGGAGACGTTGGTGACGGCGGCGGCCGTGGAGAAGCCGGGCTTGAAGATGAGCTGCAGGACGTCGGTCGGGGACATGGCCGCGGCCTGGTCGGCGGTGACGAGGCCCTTGCGGACCGCGCTCTCGCCGATCTTCTCGGGGTCGATGCCGGCGCCGTCGTCGCCCACCTCGACGACGACCTGGCCGCCCTCGTGGAACGCGCGGAGCGTCAGCGTGCCCTGCCGCGACTTGCCGACGGCCTCGCGGGCCGCGGGCTCCTCGATGCCGTGGTCCACGGCGTTGCGCACGAGGTGGGTCAGCGGGTCCTTGACCGCCTCGAGCAGCGTGCGGTCGAGCTCGGTCTCCTTGCCGACCATCTCCAGGGAGACGGTCTTGCCGCACTGCGTGCCGAGGTCGCGCACGACGCGCGGCAGCTTCGACCAGAGGTGCTCCATCGGCTGCATGCGGGTCTTCATGACCTCTTCCTGCAGCTCGGTGGCGATGATGTTGAGCCGCTGGGTGGCCCGGACGAGGTCGGTGTCGGTCGACTGCGACGCGCGCCGCAGCACCTGGTTGCGGGTCAGCACGAGCTCGCCGACGAGGCGCATCAGCGAGTCGAGCAGCTCGACGTCGACGCGGATCGAGGAGTCGGCGATGGCGCGGCGGGCGCCGCCCTCGTCACCGGCGGCCGATGCCGCGGGGGCGGGCGCGGGCTTGGCGGCGGGCTTGGCGGCGGGCGCCGGCGCGGGCTTCGCGGCTGGCGCGGCGCTCGGCTGGGCCGCGGGAGGATTCGCCGCGGCCGCGGGGGTGGCGGGCACCGCGGCCGCGGGAGCAGGGGTGGGCTCGGCGGCGACCGCGGGAGCCTCGGCGGGGGCAGGGGTGGGGGCGGGCGCGGCCGGCGCGGCCGGTGCGTCACCGGCCTCGAGCACGGCGCGGACGGCCTCGACGGCGTCGGCGACATCGACCTCGGCGTCCGACCCGGTCGACTCGATCGCGGCGAGCAGCTCGCGCACCGAGTCCACCATCGCCAGGAGCACGTCGGTGGTGGCGGGGCTCATGCGCATGACACCGTCGCGCAGCCGGGCGAGCAGGTTCTCGCCCACGTGCGTGAGCTCCTCGAGGCGCGAGAACGCGAGGAAGCCGCTCGTCCCCTTCAGCGTGTGAATGGTGCGGAAGATGCTCGCGAGCAGGTCACGCGAGTCGGGCGCCTGCTCGAGCGCGACGAGGTCGCGGTCCAGCTGGTCGAGGTTCTCGTGACTCTCGACGAGGAACTCGGCGACGATCTCATCCATGCCGTCCACGGGGCATCTCACCTTCTCCCGGATCACGGAGCCGTTCGCCGTGGTCTTAGGGAGTCCATCGGCAGCCGGGCTGCGACCGTGAGGAGGCGGTGGCGATTGGGACGAAAGTCCTGCGCGGGCTGCGCGGGGCGCGGCCGCCTGCGCTCACGCGGCCGGCGGTGCGACCTCGGCGTCGGGCTGCCCGGACGCGCGCAACCAGCTGGCTATCGACCCGTCTGCTCTGCGGCGTTCGACGAGGTCGGCGACGTAGCCGACTGCGTCGGGCGGACAGGACCGTGGCAGTGCGACGGCCTGCCGGATCTGCATGAACCGTTCGGTCACGACCCGCTGGCCGGAATGCTGCGCTACGAAGCGCTGGACGGGCTGCCGGATCCCGGCGCCGACGTCGAGTCCGTCGGCGAGGTACACGTCGACGCCTTCGTCTCCGCGGACCAGTTCGGCATGCTCGAGCGTGCGAGTGAGGAAGAGGTCGTAGGCGGAACCGCGTTTGACGCCGATACGCAGGCCTGGGCGGTCGACGTCGGACGCCGACGTGATCGACGATGCTTCGGGCACGACGTACACGCCGTCGATCACCACGTAGGGCGGCGTGAACGCCACCTGCTCGGCCCGGGCCGGTTCCACGGCCAGGAAGGCGACGTCGACGCGGCCGCTCGTGAGTGCCTCGAACGAGTGTCGAGCCGCGTCGAAGCAGACCAGCTCGAGCGGCACCCCCAGCGCATCGGCGATCGCGCGAGCCAGGTCGACGGTGACCCCACGCGGCTGCTCGGCATCGCCCTGCGCCAGCACCGGGTTGCCGAGATTGATCGAGGCGCGCAACACCCTTCTCGGTGCCAGCACGTCACGCACGTCCGTCACGCTCTGGGTCCCCCTCGGCACGTCGGTCGACAACGGCCGTGCGGCGACCTGAGGCGCGGTTCCCGACTCGTCACGCGTTCAGTGTCCCGATTCCGACGGTCGGCAGGCCTCCCGGGTCGCCCGGAGGCCCGCCGACCTCGTCCGCGTGGGCTGAGTGGGGCGGGGGCTGCGAACAGCCGCGCGGTCAGTGCATGGCGGCCGGGGAAGCCGGCTCCGCGTCGCTGGAGCCGTCGGCGGCCGGGCTGTTGCGCACCAGGACGAACGCGATGACGGCGGCGGCTGCGCTGATCGCGGCGGCCCACCAGAACACGGTGGTGTAGCCGTCGATGGCCGCGCCCGCGGGGTTGGTGCGCGGGTTCTCGGCGAACGTGTCCTTGAGGCTGTCGGCGAAGATGGTCGACAGGAACGCGATGCCGACCGACCCGCCGACCTGTTGCGCGGTGTTGACCATCGCCGACGCCACGCCGGCGTCGTGCCGGTCGACGCCGGCGGTGCCCGCCGCGAACGTGGTCGGGAAGAGGAACCCGGCGCCGATGCCGGCGGCGAACAGGGCGGGCAGCACGCCGCCGACGTAGCCCGAGGACGTGTCCAGCTGCGCCAGCAGGACGGCGGCCACGGCGGCGAACATCAGGCCGGCGGAGATGAGGATCCGCGGCCCGACCTTGGGCAGGAGTTGGGTGGCGGTCACGCCCGAGACGGCGAGGATGGTCAGGTTCAGCGGCATGAACGCCAGCCCGCTCTTGAGCGGCGAGTAGTCGAGGTTCTGCTGCAGGTAGAAGGTGAGGAACAGGAAGACGCCGAAGATGGTGACGCCGAGCATGGCGATCGCGAAGTACGAGCCGGTGCGGGCCGGGTCGGCGACGACGCGCGGCGGCAGCAGCGGATGCGAGCTTCGCCGTTCGACGAGTGCGAAGACCACGAGCAGCGCGGCGCCGGCGACCAGGAACGCGATCGTCGAGGCCGAGCCCCAGCCGCTGGTCTCGGCGCGGGACACCCCGAACACGAGCAGGAAGAGTCCTCCGGTGGCGGTGACGGCGCCGGGCAGGTCGAGCACTCGGTGTCGGCTCACACCGCTGTCGTCGCCCTTCATGACACGGGTGCCGACGACGGCGACGAGTGCGAACACGATGTTGACGTAGAGGCACCAACGCCAGGACAGCAGGTCGGTGAGGACTCCGCCGAGCAGCAGGCCGGCCCCGGCGCCGACACCGGCGATGGCGCTGAAGATTCCGAATGCCTTGCCCCGCTCCGCGGGGTTGGTGAAGCTGGTCGCGACCGTGGCCAGCGCCGCCGGAGCCAGCAACGCACCGAACACCCCCTGCGCGATACGCGCGGCGATCAGGGTCTCGAAGTTGCCGGCCGCGCCGCCGACCGCCGAGGCGCCGGCGAAGCCGATCAACCCGAGGACGAGCAGCCGGCGACGCCCGAACAGGTCACCGAGGCGGCCGCCCAACAGCAGCAGCGCACCGAACGCGATCGCGTACGAGCTGACCACCCACTGCCGGTCGTCGATCGAGAACCCGAGGTCCCGCTGCGCCGAAGGCAGGGCGATGTTCACGATGGTGGCATCCAGCACCACCATCAGCTGCGCGACGCCCACGACGGCGAGGATCAGCCAGCGGTGCGGATCCTGGGCCGTGTCGTGCGAGGTGTGGGTCTGGTCAGACAAGGGCGAACGCCCTCCTCCCGGTCGACGGGCACGACAGCCCGTGGCGATGGTGTGGAGGTCGCGCTCTAGCCCCAGCGTGTAGACCAACCGGTGGGCCGACGTCAGTCGGAGAAGGCAAGGCCGGTTCGCCAAGAGGCTAACCCCGACAGCGCACGCACGGCTCGGACTGCAACCCACGTCGCAGCACTGCACCCCGCGTGCGCGCTGCCGGCACCCGTCTGCACACCGATGACGGCTGCGGCGGTGCGTACGCCGCAGCGGCTGTCGCTACGAACCGGTCCCGGTGACGAGGAACGCCGGCGACGACCAGTACGGGTAGAGCTCGGTGCGCTCGACGTGCTGGTAACCGCACCGGCGCAGCTGCTCGGACCACTGGTCGGCGGTCTGCTCGTAGGTCATGCGCGACGCGCCGGGCAGCAGCTGTCCCACCAGCACGGGCATGAGGAAGCCGGCTGCCACCAGGGCTCGGGCCTCGCCCTCGTACTCCGAGAGCCCCTGCTCGTAGCTGCTGGCGAGGAAGCGCAGATGCTCGGCACGGTCGGCGTCGGCCGTCCGGACGTCGAACTCGACGACGACGAGTCGCTGCACCCGGGTTCGCAGGGCGCGCAACACGTCGTCACGGTCCTCCTCGGGCAGCGCGTGGAGCGCGAACGTCGATTGCGCGACGTCCCACCGCGCCTGCGGATCGAGCTGGCGGACGAAGTCCTGCGCCGATCCTGCGAAGGCGGTCGACGGCAGTGCCAGCTCCTCGACGCGCTGCACCGCGGTGCGCAGCAGGGCGGGTGACAGCTCGACGAGGTCGGCGCGGGAGACGGTCCGGCCGGCCTGTTCGAGGGCGGGGACGAGCGCCATCCCGTCGCCACACCCGATGTCGAGCACGGCGGTCGGGGCGGTGTCGAGGTAGCGCGCGGCCAGCGCGGCGGAGGCCGCGGCGTAGAGACCCACGTTGCCGCCGCCGGTGATGAAGGCTTGGAAGGCTCGGGGATCGGTGTAGACCGACCCGTCCAGCGTCGGCCCGGCGGCAAGGTAGCGGTGCAGCGCGGTGCCCAGCACGCTCGACGAGGATGCGGTGCTGTGCAGGGCGGCGTCGGGGTCGCCCTCGGTCAGTGCCTGCAGGGCTCGGACCTCAGGGTCGAGTCTCGTCGTGTTCATGGCCGAGTCTGACACGCCTCCCGGCACACGGTTTTGGCGGCTGAGCGCAGCATGCTGCGCTCAGCCGCCAAAACCGGGGATTTTGGGGGTCAGACGGCGACCGGTACCGGTGCGGCGACCGGGTCGACGACGGTGCGCTGCCGGCGCGGGATGAGCACGGCCGCGGCCGCGCCCGCGAGCACCGCGATCCCGCCGACGGCCATCGCCGGACGCAGCCCGTCGACGAACGCCTGACCGCTGGTGAAGCCACCCCGGGCGGTGAAGATCGCGCCGAGGACCGCGATGCCGAGCACGCCGCCCAGTTCCCGGATGCCGTTGTTGGCCCCACTGGCGACGCCCTGCATCTCGGCGGGGACGCTCCCCATGACCACCGAGGCGACGGGGACGAAGAACAGTCCCATGCCGACGCCGGAGAGGATGAACGGCAGCAGCATCGCGCCGTAGCTCATGTCCGTGGTGATCTCCAGGCCCAGCCAGCCGAGGCCGACGCCCTGCAGGATCAGGCCGAGCACGAGCAGCGGCCGGCCGCCGATGCGGTCGGACAGCGGGCCGGCGAGCGGCGCGACGAGGACGGGCATCGCCGTCCAGGGCAGCGTGCGCAGGCCGGCGGCGAGCGGGTCGTACCCCTGCACGTTCTGCAGGAACTGCGCGAGCAGGAAGATCGAGCCGAACATCCCGAAGCTCATCACCAACGACGCCGTGTTCACCGCCGAGAAGCCGCGGGAGCCGAACAGCCGCAGCGGCAGCATCGGGTTCGCGGCCCGACTCTCCCAGGCCACGAAGGCCAGCACGAGGACGCCGCCGCCGACGAGCGCGACCAGCTCGCTCGTGCTCGTCCAGCCGTGGGCGTTGCCGCGGACCAGCCCGAGAACGAGCGCGAACAGACCGAGGCTGATCAGGCCGAGGCCGATCGGGTCCAGCCGCTTGGCCGGGCCGTGGGACTCGCCGAGACGGCGCACCGCGAGGGGGACCAGGGCGACCCCGATCGGCACGTTGAGCCAGAAGATGTACTGCCACGAGCCGCCCTGGGTGATCGCGCCGCCGAGCAGCGGGCCGAGCGCGACGGCGAGGCCGCTGCTGGCGCCCCAGATGCCCAGCGCCGCACCGCGCCGTTCCGGGGCGACCGCGCTGGTGAGCAGGGTCAGCGACAACGGCAGCACCGCGGCGCCCCCGAGGCCCTGCAGGGCGCGGGCCGCGACCAGCAGGTCGATGTTCGGTGCCAGCGCAGCGGCGGCGCTCGCGAGGGTGAACAGGCCCAGGCCGCCGACGAACACGCGGCGGCGGCCGAGCCGATCGCCCAGGACGGCGGCGGGCAGCAGGAACACCGCGAAGGTGAGCGTGTAGGCGTTGACCGTCCATTCGAGCTGGTCGATCGTGGCGTTCAGGTCGGCGCGGATGGACGGCAGCGCCATCGTCACCACCAGGTTGTCCAGGGCGACCATGAAGGCGGCGAGCGCCGTCACGAGGAAGGTCCAACCCACGGAACGGTTGCGGGTCATCGGCGTTCCCTTCGATAGTTGTGATTGGTCACTAGCAACTGCGGACGGCATCGGCCCCGGCCCGACTCGGGCCGGGTCAGGTGAGTGGGGAGCCCGCGGAGATCGGGTCGGCGGTCATCAGGTCCAGGACCACCGGCTTGGCGGTCATGCGACGGGCGAGGGCGTCGTCGGCGGCCTGGCTCTCGTCGACGCCGAGGGCGGCGGTGAGGTTGCAGAGCATGCCGTGGGCGACGAAGGCCTGCGCGAGCTGCTCGGACATGCCGCCGTCGGTCACGACGCGCTCCCACAGCCGGCCGAGGTGGCGACGGGTGACCGCACGGACCTCGTCGTCACCGCAGCAGGCGGCGTAGGCCTGCAGCTGCATGCCGAGGAAGGTGCGGTCCTCGCGCAGCAGGGTGTCGTAGGCCTCGCCCATGGCGTGCTTGGCCTCGAGGCCGGACAGCCCGGCGGCGGCCTCTTCGAAGACGCGGACGACCTCGGTGAAGGTGCGCTCGACCGCGGCGATGAACAGGGCGCGCTTCGAGGGGTACAGGCGGAACAGGTAGGGCTGGCTGATGCCGGCACGGGTGGCGATCGCCTCGGTGGAGGTGCCGTCCAGCCCGCCCTTGGCGAACTCGACCATCGCCGCGTTCAGCACGTCCTCGCGCCGCTCCTCGGCGCTGCCCCGGACTCCGCGTGGTGCCATGCGCAGTAAGTTAGTGACCACTCACAACTTTGTCAACGCCGGTCAGCTCGTCAGCCGGTGGGAGCGAGAGTCCGCACCGTGTGGACGCCGGCGGTCGAGCCGCGGCGACGCAACGTCATGATGAAGGCGATGACGGTCGCGACCGCCCGGTAGAGGTCCGGCGGGATCTCCTCGCCGACGGCGCATGCCGCGTGCAGGGCGCGGGCGAGCGGGATGTCGGCGACCATCGGCACGCGGTGCTCCTCGGCGACGGCGCGGATGCGCGCGGCGACGTGGTCGCCCCCCTTGGCCACCACGCGCGGCGCGCCCTTCTGCGGGTCGTAGCGCAGCGCGACGGCGACGTGGGTGGGGTTCACGACGACGACGTCGGCGGTGGGGACGTCGGCCATCATCCGGTTGCGGCGCATCGCCATCTGCGCGGCGCGGCGCTGACCGCGCACGTGCGGGTCGCCCTCGCTGCTCTTGAACTCGTCCTTGACCTCCTGCATCGTCATCTTGAGCTGCTTGTCGTTGCGCTTGCGCACCACCACGAAGTCGGCGAGGGCCATGAGCAGGCCGGCGACGGCCGCCCAGCGCAGCATCGTCATCACGCTGTCGATGCAGATCGAGACCAGCTCGCTCAACGGCAGTGACCCCGACCCGAGCAGCGTGGGGACGAGGTTGCGGATCGAGGCGTAGACGACCACGGCGAGCGCCGCCGTCTTCAGCAGCGACTTCACGAGCGTCCACGCACCGTGCTTGCCGAACATGCGCTTGATGCCCGAGAGCGGGTTGAGCCGCTTGAACTTGGGCTTGAGCAGGCCCGGCGCGAACCACAACGCGCCCTGCCCCGCCACCGAAGCGACGCCCACCGCGGCCGCGAGCAGTGCCATCGGCAACGCGTTCATGAACCCGTCGTGGAAGGCGTCGGACGCGATCGCCATGGCACGCCCCGCGTCGGGTGCGCGGATGACGCTGCCGATCATCACCACGCCGCGGGTCGAGGTGTCCATGAGCGACTTCGCGACGTGCGGAATGACGAAGGACGCGGCCAGCATGCCCAGCCACGCACCCAGCTCGGGAGTGTTGCCGATCTGCCCGTCGTGCCGCGCCTTCTTGCGCCGTTTCGGGGTGGCCTTCTCGCTCTTCTCACCCCCGGAGCCGCCGCTCACTGCGGATCACTCCCCCACGCCGGGGCGGTCACGAGGTCACCGCGGCCACGAGCTGGGTCGAACGGGTCGCGAGCTCGGTGACGGTCTGGGGCAGCAGCGTGAACGTCAGCCCGACGAGCAGCAGGGTCAGCCCGATCTTGACCGGGAAGCTCATCGAGAAGGCGTTGAGCTGCGGGGCGATCCGGTTGAGCACGCCCAGTGCGACGTCGGCGATGAAGAGCACGACGATGAGCGGCCCGGCGATCTGCAGCGCCGACACGAACAGGTCGGTGACGCCGCCGGTGATGTGCTTGGCCATCTCGTCCATCGAGAACCCGGAGTCGAGCGGCACCGTGGTGAAGGTCTGCAGGAAGCCACGGAAGATGACGAGATGGACGTTGGTGGCGAAGATCAGCGTCGTGCACAGCAACGCGTAGAAGCGGCCGAAGACCGAGTTCATCGTCGTGCTGAGCGGGTCGTACGCGGCCGACAGCGAGAAGCCGCCAAACACGTCGAGCAGGCCGCCGGCGGCCTCGACCGCGGTGAACACGAGCCGGGTCAGGAAGCCCAGCCCCGCCCCGAGCGCGATCTGGATGACCAGGGCCGACACGATCGGAGCCGCCTCCTGCGCCGGCAGGTGGTGCCGGACCACCGGGAGCACCGCGACCGCGAGGGCGACGCTGACCATCGCCTTGACCGTCCTGGGCAGACCGCCCGTCGCGAGCGGCGGCGCGACCAGCGCCCACGCGATGATCCGGGTGCTCGCCAGGACCAGCGCGAGCAGCCACGAACCGTCGACCTCGACGCGCACGGTCAGCCGTTCGCCAGCATGGCGGGGATGCCGTGGAAGAGCTCGGTGGTGAAGGTGACCATCGTGGTCAGCATCCAGTGACCGCTGACCAGCAGCGCGACGCCGCAGCCGACGGCCTTCGGGACGAACGCGAGCGTGAACTCCTGGATCTGCGTCGCCGACTGGAACAGCGAGACGGTGAAGCCGATGACCAGCGAGGTCACGAGCACGGGCGCCGCGAGCTTGCCCGCGACGAGCAGCACCTGCATGGCGAGATGCACGACATCGGTGTCGGTCATGGGGTCCTAACCACCTCGGTAGCTCTGCACGAGCGACGTGACGATGAGCCCCCAGCCGTCCACGAGGACGAAGAGCAGGAGCTTGAAGGGGAGGGACACCGACACCGGCGGCAGCATCATCATGCCGAGCGACATGAGCGACGACGACACGACCAGGTCGATGATCACGAACGGGATGAAGACGACGAAGCCGATGATCATCGCCGAGCGCAGCTCGGAGAGCACGAACGCCGGGATGATCGTCGTCAGCTCGAGGTCGGCCTTGTTGGGCGGGTTGGGCAGGTTGCCCGCGCGCAGCATGAGCGCGATCTCCTGCGGCCGGGTGTGTTCCATCATGAAGTCGCGCAGCGGGCGGACGCCGTCGGTCCAGGCGGCGCTGCGCGACTTCGTGCCGTGGATGTAGGGCTGGATGCCGAGGTCGTTGACCTTCTTCAGCACCGGCTGCATCACGAACAGGCTGAGGAACAGCGACAGGCCGGCGAGCACCTGGTTCGGCGGGACGGTCTGCAGCCCGAGCGCGTTCCGGGTGAGGGACAGGACCACGAAGATCTTGGTGAAGCTGGTGACGAGCAGCAGCAGCGACGGGGCGACGCCGAGGACGGTGACCAGCAGCAGGATCGAGACCGACTGGCTCGGCTTCTTGCCGTCGACGTCGACGCTGACGCTGCCGCCGTCGGACCCGTCGGACTTCGGTGCGGCAGGCGTGCTGGGGGCGGTGGGTGCGGTCGGCGCGGTCGGCGCGGTCGGCGCGGCGAGGAACGTGGTGGCGGCGGCGTGCGGCGCGACCGCCGCGGCCGAGGTGACCGGCGCCGCGGTCGCGGCCGAGGTGGCGAGCGTGCCGATGCCGACGACTGCTGTCGCGAGCATCAGCAGGATCGCCGCCCTCAGCGCGACGCGACGCAGGGTGGTCACGTCAGGGCCGCGCCGTCAGGTCACGCAGCGACTCGATGGTCTGCTTCCAGGTCTGCGGCGACAGCGCCGAACCGGCGAGGGGCCCGGTGGACCGGGTGGCCTCCGCCGCGCGCGCCGGCGCCGCCGGGGCGGGCACGGTGATGCGCGCGGTGGGCGCGACGGCGCGGGGGGCGGTGCGGACCGCGGTGCGGACCGCGGTGGGCGCCGCGGTGGTGGGAGCAGCGGCGGGAGCTGCCGTGGCGACCGGCCGGTCGGTGCCGGCGCGGCGGCGACCCCGGGCGGGCGCGGCCTCCTCGTGCGCCGCCTGGGCGGCGGCGAGGTCGGTCTCGCCGAGGATCGACACCTGCGACTCCGCGATGCCCAGGACGAACGCGCGATCGTTGACGCGCACGACGGCCACCGACGAGCCGCGGCTGAGCGAGGCACGGTCGAGGACCTCGATGACCCGCGCGTTGCGGCCCCGCACGCCCTTGCGGGCACGGCGGGCGATCAGCCACATCACGCCCAGCACCACGGCGAGCGAGACGAGCAGCCGGCCGACCATCTCGACGGTGTTCACGGCTCAGCGCCCCGGCTCGTCGGTGACGATCTGGGTGACGCGCAGGCCGTAGTTCTCGCCGATGACCACGATCTCGCCGCGGGCGATGAGCCGGCCGTTGACGAACAGGTCGGCGGCGTCACCGGCGGCCCGGTCGAGCTCGATGACGGCACCGTCGCGCAGCGAGAGCAGGTCGTTGATGGTCATGCGCGTCCGGCCGAGCTCGACGGTCGCCGCCATCTCGACGTTGCGCAGCAGGTCGAGGCGCTCGGACTGGCCGCCGGCCGCCGCGCGCACGGGCTGCGGCGCCGGCGCGGCGGTGACGGACTCGAGCCCGACCGCGACCGCGGCGCGGATCGCGCTGCCGTCGTCCAGGCCGACGACGGCCATGTCCTCGCGGGCGTCGATGCGGCTCTGGGCCAGCCGGGCGTCGACGCTCGTCGGCTCCCCGACGATGATCGAACCGAGGGCGGCGGCGATGCTCGACAGCGCGGGCGCGAGGGCGTCGGCGAGGTCGAGCTCGCCGACCTCGGCCTGCGTCAGGGCCCGGGCGAAGCTGTCCTCGACGAAGAGCGCGAGCTCACCGGCGACGTTGCCGCCGAGCTCGCACAGCACGGCGTACTCGAGGTTGAGCTCGACGGGGACGGTCTGGGCCTCGCCGACGTTCAGCGCGGAGCCCGGCGCCAGCGCCGGGGCGGCCGCCGCGGCCACGTCGGTCGCGATCTGCGCGGCCGCGTTGGCGGTCTGGGTGATCAACGGAGGGACTCCTTCTGCTGGGCGGTCCCGGCGGCGCCGGGGACTTCGACGACGAGGGCGGCCAGCCGGGAGCCGGCGCGGCCGGCGACGGCGCGGGCGTAGTCGACGCCGCCCGCGTACACGGTCAGCGGGGTGCCGACGCGCTGGGGCAGGGTGACGACGTCCCCGACGGCCATGGTCAGGATCCGGTCGGCGGTGAGCGGCACGGGCGCGAACTCGATGCTGACGTCGAGGGCGACGTCGTTGACCCGCTCGCTGAGCCGCGCGGCGATGCCCGCCTGCGCGGCGGGGTCGATGACGGTCTCGGTCGGGCCCTGGGCGTCGAGCAGCGGCAGCATCGGGGCCATCGGCAGCGAGACGAGCAGCGGGCTGGTGACCGCACCGATCTGCAGCGTGAACACGCCGACGATGACGGCGTCGGCGGGTCCGGCGGCCTGCAGGAACTGCGGGTTGTACTCGACCGAGCCGATCGTGCACTCGAGCGCGACGATGGGCTCCAGCGCGTAGCGCAGGACGCCGACGATCTGCTCGAGCAGCCCCTGCAGCAGCGGGAGCTCGATGTCGGTGAGGGTGCGGGTCGGCTGGGCCCCGCCGGGGCCGCCGAGCATGTGGTCGATCGCGGCCAGCGACACCGGCAGCGAGAAGTGGACCGTGCCGGTGCCGCCGAGCGGCGCGAGGCCCAGGGGCACCGTCACCGACGGGCTGGCGAGGGCGGCGGCGTAGTCGTCGTAGCTCTGCTGGGTGACCTCGTCGATCTGCACCTGGCAGACCTCGCGCAGCCCGCTCGTCAGCAGCGTCGTGAGACGTCGCGCCATCGTGTCGAAGGCCATCTGCAGCACGCGGACGTGCTCGCGCGAGACCTTGACCGGACGTCGGAAGTCGTACGCCACCACGCCGTTGTCGTCGGTGCGCGCCCCGGATTCCGGTCGCGCGCCGTCCGTGGGGTCGTTCGGCTGCCGGTTGGGCAGCTCGATCACCGAAGGAGGCGTCACGCCAGGTTCTATCGGCCGATCGCGCGCCAACCTGAGCGGCGGTGCCACCGGTGCGATCGGCCACCATCGGGACGGCTCCGTCCCGATCGGCGGCGCCGGCGGCGCCGCCCTCTCTCGCGTCCCCTACTGGGTGACGAACTGCGTCAGGAAGACGTCGAACACCTCGCCCTCGTACGCCTTCTTGATCTTCTTCTCGAGGTCCTCGACGAGCTTCTTGCGGTCCTCGCTCGAGGACAGCGAGGCGACGGTGCGGTCGCTGAACTCGTCGATGACGAGCTCCTGCGCCTCGCTGGTCTTGAAGTCGTCGGCGGTGGCCTTGCCCTGCACGACCTGGATCGCGACGGCCAGCTTCAGGTAGTGGCCGCCCTTGAGGTTGAGGGTGGTCGCGTCGAGGGCGACGATGTCGCCGCCGGTGACCGGGGTGGCCTTGGCCGGCGCCATGAACTTGTAGGCACCGCCACCGACGGCGAGCAGGGCCACGAGCCCGATGATCGCCTTCTTGGACTTGAGGAAGCTCTTCTTCTCTTCCTTCTTCTCGGCGTCGTCGGCCTTGTCTTTGGTTGCGGTTGCCATGGGAGTCTCCGGGGGTCTCGCCGGGTCAGTTGGAGCCGGTGGTCGAGTCGTTGCTCGACGGATTCGTGGACAGGACGACGATCTCGACGCGGCGGTTCAGCGTCACCGAGCGCGGGTCGCTCGCCGGGTACAGCGGTCGCTGGTCGGAGTAGCCGACGGCGGTGAGCCGGTCCTCGGCGACGCCGTGCGAGGCCAGGTACCGCACCACCGAGGACGCCCGTGCCGAGGACAGCTCCCAGCCACTGGGGTAGGGGCCGGTGCTGACCTTCTGCTGGTTGGTGTAGCCGTCGACCTCGATCGAGCGCTTCTCCTTGGCCAGCTGCGGCGCGACGATCTGCACGATGCGCTGACCCTTGCCCAGGAGCGTCGCGCTGTTGCCGCCGAAGACCAGATCGTCGGTGACGACGGTGATGACGAGACCGCGGTGATCGACCGAGAAGCGCACCGCCTTCTGCAGCCCGGCCTTCTCGAGCGCCCTGTGCAGCGCGGCCTGGATGCTCTTGAAGTCGGACTTCTCGTTCGCGGCGGCGGCCTTGGCGGCCATCGCGGCGAGCTGCGGGTCCTTCGCCGAGGTCGTGGTGCTGTTGCCCGAGCTGGTGCTGTTCTGGTTCGCGCCGGCCTGCGCCGCGACGGGCATGCCCGGCATGACGAGCTGCTGACCGGTGCCGTTCGCCTCGTTCTCCAGCAGGCCGGTGCCGCCGCTCATGATGCCGGGGCGGCCGTCCCCGAAGACCGCGGCGAGCGAGGTCTTGAGCGAGATGAACTTGGACGTGTTCACGACCGAGATCGAGAACAGCACGATGAACAGCACCAGCAGCAGCGTGAGCATGTCGGCGTAGGTCACCAGCCAGCGCTCCGAACCGCCCTCCTCGTGGCCGCCGGCGTGGGCGCGCTTGCGCCGCGTCCGGGCGGAGCCGGAGGCGTGCCCGTTCGCGGCGGGCATCAGGCTGCGTCCTTCTGCGGGGCGTCCGTGATGGTCATCATCGCGGTGAGCTTGCGCTCGATCACGCGCGGGTTGTTGCCGGCCTGGATCGCCAGCACGCCCTCGATCGCGACCTCCATCTGCTCGCACTCGGCCTCGCTGAGCCGCTTGATGCGGTTGGCGATCGGGAACCAGAAGACGTTCGCCGTCATGACGCCCCACAGCGTCGCGACGAACGCCGAGGCGATCTTCTCTCCCAGGGTCGAGGGATCACCGAGGTCACCGAGCACGTGCACGAGACCGAGGACGGTGCCGATGATGCCGATGGTCGGCGCGAAACCGCCCATGTCCTGGAAGATCTTCGCGGCCGCGGCGTCCTGCGCCCGCTTGGCGTCGACCTCGGAACCGAGGATCTCGGCCACCTCGTCGGCATCGGTGCCGTCGACCGCCATCTCGAGCGCCCGCTTCAGGAACGGGTCCTCGACGTCGGCGACCTCGGCCTCGAGGGCCAGCAGCCCTTCCCGGCGGGCCTTGTCGGCCAGCTTGACGATGGTCTCGACACCGTCATTGGGCTTGGGCAGCTTGGCGGTCATCGCCCGGATGATCGACTTGGGCAGCGCCTTGGCGTCGGCCATCAGACCACCGGCGACGGCGGCGCCGATCGTGCCGCCGAACACCAGGATCATCGGGGGGATCAGGAACATCGCACCGATGTCGCCACCCTCCATGATCGTCGAACCGACGATCGCGGCGAGGGCGAGACCGATGCCGATGATGCTTGCCGGGTCCATCACACGTCTCCCTGCTCTGCGCGCAGCATGACGACGGTGCCGTTGTCGGCGGTGTGACGCGGCGAGGAGCCGTCCCGCGCAGGGACACGCGGGCGGTGCGGGGCGACCGGCGGCACCCCGGCGCGGGACGCGTGGACGATGTCGGCGCGGTAGGCACGCACCAGCTCGATGAGCTCGTCCAACGTCTCCTGCACGACGTACTTGCTGCCGTTGACCAACGTCACGACGGTGTCAGGGGTGGCTTCGGCTCGCTCGATGAGGTCGGGGTTCAGAGCGAAGCTCTGCCCGGTGAGCCTGGTCAGTTGCAACACGGTATCCGTCCTTGGATTGCTGCGAGAGGCCGTCCATGGCTTCTCGTCCCTACAGTCGGCCAAAATGCGGGGAACTTGACCGGGGAGGCGGCGCCGACGACGGCGCCGCCTCGGCCCGGATCAGTTCTTCAGGTTGACGAGGGTCTGCAGGACCTCGTCGGAGGTCGTGATGACCTTGGAGTTCGCCTGGAAGCCGCGCTGGGCGACGATCAGGCCGGTGAGCTCCTTGGAGAGGTCGACGTTCGACATCTCGACGTAGCCGGACGCGATGTCGCCGAACTGGCCGGCGCCGGGGACGCCGGTCGACGCGGCGCCGGACTTGTTGGACTCGGCGTACTGGCTGTCGCCGATCTTGGTGAGGCCGTTCGGGTTGGCGAAGGTGGCGAGGCCGACCTGGCCGAGCGCGGTGTTGCCGCTGGCGTTCACGCCGTAGACCGTGCCGGTCGCGTCGATCGTGTACGACTTGTAGGTGCCGTTCTGCAGGGCGGAGAGGTCCAGCACCGTGCCGTCGGCGCCCTCGACCTGCGAGCCGTCGGCGGTCACGAGGTGACCGCTCTGGTCGAGGGTGAAGGCCCCGTTGCGAGTGTAGGTCTGCTGCCCGCTGGGCGACTGCAGCATGAAGAAGCCGTCGCCGCGGATCATCATGTTGCTGGCCACGCCGGTGGCCTGCTGCGAGCCCTGGGTGAAGTTCAGGTTCGTGCCGGTCACGGTGACGCCGAGGCCGACCTGGTTGGAGTTCGCGCCGCTGGCCGACAGGGTCTGGCTCAGCGCGTCCTCGAACACGGTGGTGGACGACTTGAAGCCGACGGTGTTGACGTTGGCGATGTTGTTCGCCGTGACGTCGAGCATCTGCTGGTGGGCGTTCAGACCGCTGATGCCGGTGTAGAGAGCACGCAACATGGGGGTTCCTCCTGGGGGTGGGTGGAGCGTTCTGGTGTGGGGGTGGGGTGGTTCAGCTCGTGGTGGTGGGCGAGGCGACCGAGACGATGCTCGACATGGCGACGGTCACGCCGCCGACCTGCAGGGTGGCGCCGGTGCTGGCGAAGTTGGCCGATTGCGCGATACCGCTGACCTTGGCGCCGGTGGCGTCGGTGTAGGTGACCTGCTTGCCGATCATGCTGGTCGCCGACTGCACCTGCTGCGCGGAGTTGAGCGAGCTCAGCGTGGTCGACATCGTGCCCATCGTCTGCACCTGGCTCAGCATCGCCGTCTGGTTCATGAACGACGACGTGTCGGTCGGGTTGGTCGGGTCCTGGTACTTCAGCTGCGCGACGAGCAGCTGCAGGAAGGCCTGCGGGTCGAGCAGGCTGTTGCTCGACGAGGAGGACGACGATCCGGTCGTGCTCGTGCCGGTCGAGGACGAGGACGACGTGCCCGTCGTTCCCGACGTGCTGCCCGTCGTCCCGGTGACGGCCGCGGTCCGGTAGACCGGCGTGGACGTGGTGGCGGCGACGCCGGCGATGGGATCGGTCATCTCGTGCTCCAGGTGGGGAAGGCGGTCGGCAGGACCGTGCTGTCGGTCTCGTCGGGGTCCGGTGGGTAGCGGCGGCGGCCCTGTTCGGCGTCGGTCTCGCCGGGGTCGGTGCCGTCGGCGTGCGCGCCGTGGCGGGACTGCTCGGACGACGCGTCCATCGGCCGGCCCTCGGGGCGGGCGGCGACGACGTCGACGGTGCCGAGGTCGCGCAGCTCGCGGTGCAGGGCGGGGAGCGCCGCCGTGACGGCCTCGCGGGCCGAGTCGTGCGCGCACGCGACGGTGACGTCCAGGGTGCCGGCGCGCAGCGTGACCTTGAGGCGCACCGCGCCGAGATCGGCCGGGTGCAGGGCGACGTCGAGCTCGCGGACGCCGTCCGGGCCGCGGCGCAGCTCGGCGAGCGCGGCGGCGAGGCCGGGCTGGGGCTGCTCGTCGGCGCCGAACGCCGGGGTCGCGACCGGGGTCACGGTGGCGGTGGGCGCGGCCGGCGCGGTGGTGGCGAGGGTCGGGCCGGCCGTGACGGTGACGGTGGCCAGCGCCGCGAGGTGCGCGGCCGGCATCGCGGGCGCGGTGGCGAGCGTCGTGGTCGCCGTGGTGGCGTCCGCGGCGGTGGATGCGTCGACGCCCGTGCCGCGGAGCTTGCGCTCGCTCGGCGGGGCGGTCGGCAGCGTCGTCGTCGTCGGCAGCACGGTCGCGGTCCCGCCGGCGACCGGGGTCGGCACCGGGTCCACCGCGGTGGTCGGCTCCGCCGGGGCGCCCGGCGTGGCCGTGGCAGCCGGGGTGGCCGCGGGGACGGCGGTCGGCGCGGTGGTCGCGGGGGCCGTGGTCGGCAGCGCCGTGGTCGGCAGCGCCGTGGTCGGGAGCGCCGTGGTCGGGAGCGCCGTGGTCGGGAGCGCCGTGGTCGGGAGCGCCGTGGTCGGGAGCGCCGTGGTCGGCAGCGCCGTGGTCGGCAGCGCCGTGGTCGGCAGCGCCGTGGTCGGCAGCGCCGTGGTCGGGAGCGCCGTGGTCGAGGGCACGGCGACCGACGGCGCGGAGGCGGTGCCGGCCGTGGCCGGGTCGGCCGAGGCTGCTGGGTCGGCCGGGGTCGCGGCGGTCGCCGCGGTGGTGGTCGGCCGCACCTGGATCGGCCCACGCGTGCGCAGCGGCGCCAGCCCGGCCGCGTCCGCCGGGAGGTCCCGCGAGCTCGCCGCTGCGGTGATCCCCGCCGTCGGCGCGGGAGCCGCCGGCGCGGTGACCGGCGGGGCAACCGGCGCGGCCGGCAGCGGCGCGGGTGACGCCACACCGAGCGGCAGCGGCTGCGCGTCGGCGGGCAGCGAGGTCGTCGACGCCGCCGCCTCGGTCGCCGGGCCCGACCCGGCGGACGTCGGGTCGGCCGTCGGGGTCGTCGCCGGCGTGGCGTCGGCCGTGGGCTGCCCGGAGTGAGCGGCGGCGCGGGCGCGCGGCCGTGCGGAGGTCGGGTGCTCGCCGGTCGCGTCGGCGGTCGGGTGCTCGCTGGTCGCGTCGGCGGTGGTCGCCGGCTCGGCCGGAGCGCCGGCGTCGGCGGCGCCGACATCGACCGGCGACGGCGTCGCGACCGGCGATGTCGTCCCGACCGACGGGGTGGCGACCGGCGCCACGGCCGACGGTGCGGTCGACGATGCCGGGACGGTCGACGATGCCGGGACGGTCGACGATCCCGGGACGGTCGACGATGCCGGGGCCGCCGGCGTCGCACCCGGCGTCACGAGCGTGGCCAGCAGCTGTCCGAAGGCGGGTCCGGACGGCGAGGACGGCGATGTCGCGCTCGTTGCGCTCGACGCGGTGGTCGGGCCGGTCGCGGCGGTGGCGGGCACACCGGCCAGCAGCGTGGTCACGGCGCTCATCCGCCGGCCGCCAGCGTCGCGGTGATGCGACGGACGTAGTTCTGCGTCTCGCTGTACGGCGGGATCCCGCCGTACTGGTGGACGGCGCCGGCACCGGCGTTGTAGGCGGCGAGCGCGAGCGGCACGGTGCCGAACTCCCTGAGGTTGCGCCCGAAGATGCGGCCGGCGGCCTTGATCGCCTGGGACGGGTCGAGGGCGTCGACCCCCATCCCGGCGGCCGTGGCGGGCATCAACTGCATGAGGCCCTGCGCACCGGCGGGGCTGACCGCGCGGGCGTTGCCACCCGACTCCTGCTGCGCGACGGCGGCGAGCAGCCCCGAGGGCAGGCCGTTGGCCTGCTCGGCCGCGGCGAACTGCGAGGCGTAGGCGGCGACCGAGGAGCTCACCCCCGCAGCCTGCAGCTGCGCGGCGCCGACCCCGCCGGACGTCGTGCCCGCGACCGGGGCGGCGTCAACGATGCGCCGGATGCTGGTCGGCGTCGTGTGCAAATCGGTGAGGTGCACGGTCTTGCCCGGCTCCGGGCTCTCGATGATCTGGTTGTTCCCGGCGTAGATCGCGACGTGGTACGCCGGGTCGCCGAAGAAGACCAGGTCGCCGGGCTGCGCATCGGCGAGCGACGACACCGCCGTGCCCTCCTTCTGCTGCTCGGCCGCGGTGCGCGGCAGGTCGATGCCGAGGTCGCCGAAGGTCTTCTGCACCAGACCGCTGCAGTCCATGCCCGAGGTCGACTCGCCACCCCACACGTAGGGGATGCCGAGGTACTTCTGCGCGGTCGAGACGACGTCGGCGCCGGTGACGCCGCTCGAGGTCGTCGTCGCGGTGGTCGCGGTGTCCGCCGTCCCGGTCGTGCCGGTCGTGGCGGCGAGCGTGGACGCGAAGTTCGCGGCCGAGACCGTGTTGGTCCGCGTCGGCGCGAAGGACGCGATGCGGGTCTCGATCTGCTGGATGCGCGCGGTGATGGTCGCGAGCGCGCTGGTGACGTCGGCCGGGGCGGTCACGACTCACCTCGCTGCTGCGCGCCGGTGCGGCGGGCGTGCCCGATCGCCGCGGTCTCGTCCAGGTCGCGCTGCGCGATCCGAGCGGCCTCGCGGTCGGCCTCGGCCCGCGCCCGGTCGCGCAGCTCCTCGGCGACGTAGCGCGACTTCGCGGCGTCGCTCAGCTCCCGCTGCCGGCCGACGACCCATTCGTCGGCGCGGAAGGCCTCGTCGACGGCGGCAGCGTGGGTGGCGGCCGCGGACTGCAGCGCGACGGCGGCCGCCACGAAGGCGCCGGCGTTGACCGCGGCCTCCTGGCGGGTCATCGCGTCGACGCGGGCGGCCTCGGCCTTCGCCTGGGCGTGGGCCCGGGCCTGCGCGCGGCGGGCGAAGGCGAGCCGCTGCGTGGCGGTGTCCTCCTGCGACTGGCGGGCGCGCACCAGATGGCTCATCCAGCGAGGGGTCATGCCGCACCGCCGATCGCGCGCGCCAGCGCGTCCCACGACTGCGCGGACGGGGTCAGATCGTGCAGGTCCTGACGCAGGAAGCCCTCGATCGCTGGCCAGGCGGCCAGCGCACGGTCCGCGTCGGGGTTGGTGCCGGCCACGTACGCGCCGATCTCGACGAGCGGCTTGACGTCGCGGCGGGCGGCGATGAGCCGACGCGCCTCGCGCAGCACCTCGCGCTGCGGCGCGGTGGTGACGGCACCGGCCACGCGCGACACCGACTGCAGGACGTCGACGGCCGGGAAGTGACCCGCGTTCGCGAGCGAGCGCTCGAGCACGAGGTGGCCGTCGAGGATCGAGCGGACCGTGTCGGCGATGGGCTCGTTGTGGTCGTCGCCGTCGACGAGGACGGTGTAGAGACCGGTGATCGACCCGGTCGCCGCCGCGCCGGCCCGCTCCAGCAGCTGCGGCAGCAGCGCGAACACCGAGGGCGGGAAACCGCGCGTCGTCGGGGGCTCGCCCGCGGACAGGCCGATCTCGCGCTGCGCGATGGCGAGCCGGGTGACGCTGTCCATCATCAGCAGGACGTCCTTGCCGCCGTCACGAAAGAACTCCGCGATGCGGGTGGCGACGAAGGCGGCGCGCAGGCGCACCATCGGCGGCTGGTCGGACGTCGCCACCACGACGACGGCGTTGCGCAGCCCCTCCGGGCCCAGGTCGTCCTCGAGGAACTCGCGGACCTCGCGGCCACGCTCGCCGATGAGCGCGAGGACCGTGACGTCGGCGGACGTCCCGCGCGTCAGCATCGACAGCAGGCTGGACTTGCCGACGCCGCTGCCGGCGAAGATGCCGAGGCGCTGGCCGCGGCCGACGGGGGTCAGCGTGTCGATCGCGCGCACGCCGGTCGGCATGGGCACGTCGACGCGGTCACGGGTGAGGGCGTCCGGCGGCGTCCCGTCGAGACCGACGCGCGCCATGCCGGTGGGCAGCCGCGAGCCGTCCAGCGGGCGGCCCAGACCGTCGAGCACCTGGCCGAGCAGCTCGTCGCCCACACGGACGCTCATCGGCGCGCCGGTGCTGACGACGGGGTCGCCGGCACCGATGCCGGTCAGCGCGCCGAGCGGCAGGCACGTCGACACGCGACCCTCGGCGGTGAGCTGCACCGCGACGACCTCGGCGAAGGTGTCCTCGCCGATGCGCACCAGGTCACCGACGCGGGCCTGGACCCCGGTGACCCGGATCGACAGGCCACGCACCTCGGCGACCCGACCCGACACCGCCGGGCGGGCGGCGTCGACGGCTTCGGCGACTCCGGCGAGCATGCGCTGCAGGACGGCGGTCATCGGCCGAGAACCTCCCGGACGCGGGCGAGCCCGGCGGCGATGCGGGCGTCGACGGTGGTGGCGTCGCCGACGGCGATCGCGTCGCCCGGGGCGAGCGAGGCATCGGCGACCAGCCGCACACCGGCGAACGAGCCGCTGGCGTCGATCGTCGCGAGGTCGGTCGGGTTCAGGGCGACGCTGACGTCGGTCGCGCCGTCCGGCACGAGGGCGAGGGCGCGCGTGATCGCGTTGGCACCGCGCTGCGGGTCGTGCCGCACGACCGCGCCGACGACGGCCTCGGCCACGTCGTAGGCCGCCGACACGACGAGCGACTCGACGTCGGCGAGGGTGACCGCGGTGCGGCCGGCCAGCTCGGTCGAGGCCGCGACCAGCGCGCTCGTGGCGCGCTCGACGGCGATGCGGGCCTGGACGGCCGCCCGCTCGGCGCGGGCGTGCTCGGCCGTCGCGTCGGCCTCGGCACGGAAGCGCGCCTCGGCGACGCCGCTGGCGAAGCCCTCGGCGTAGCCGGCGGACTGCGCGGCCTTGCGCGCGTCGGCCAGGACCGCGTCCGGGATCCCCGAACGCGGCGAGACGGCGAACGGCTCGGGCGCGGCGACGGGCGCGGGCGGGAAGGCCTCCTCGAACGACCAGGCGGCGGTGCGCGCACGACCGGCGCCCGAGACGGCCGGCGCGGTGGCGGTGAGCTCGACCGGCTCCCAGCGCACGAGCTCCGGCGTCGCGGCCGGCGTCGGGACGGACACGGCGGTGTCAGGCGACGAAGGCATCTTCCTCGCCCCTTCCGACCGTGATCTCGCCCGACTCCTCGAGCTGGCGGATGACCCGCACGACCGCGGCCTGCGCCTCCTCGACCACGTGCACGCGGGTCGGGCCGAGCACGTCGAGCTCCTCGGTCAGCCCCTGCGCCGAACGCTCGGACATGTTCTGCATGACCTTGGCGCGGACCGTGTCCGAGACGCCCTTCAGCGCGATCGCGAGCTCGTTGACCGGCACCTGGCGCACGACGAGCTGGATCGCGCGGTCCTCGAGGCCGACGATGTCCTCGAACATGAACATCTGACTGCGGACCCGTTCGGCGAGACCGGAGTCGAGCTCCTCCAGCCCGTCGATGATCATGCGCTCGGTGGCGCGGTCGGCGCGGTTGATGATGTCGACGAGCGGGCGCAGGCCACCGACGGTCGAGAGGTCCGAGCGGACGCCCATCGAGGACAGCCGCCGCTCGAGGCTCTGCTCCACCTGGCGGATCAGCTCCGGCGAGGTCCGGTCCATGACCGCGATGCGGTGGGCGACGCTGGCCTGCAGGTCGCGGTTGAGCCCGGCGAGGATCGGCGCGGCGATGGTGGCCGGCAGGTGGGCGAGCACGAGCGCGATCGTCTGCGGGTGCTCGTCGGCCAGGAACGACACGATCTGCCGGTGGTCGAGCTTCTGCAGGAAGGTGAACGGCATCTCGACGAAGTTGTGCGAGACCCGGTCGACGATGGCCATGGCCCGCTCGACGCCGACCGACGCGGTCAGCATGTTCATGGCCGCGTCCATGCCACCGCGGGCCTGCCCGCCCTTGATGTCGTCGAGCAGGTAGGCGAACTCGTCGAGCACGGACGCGGCGATGCCGGGGGCGACCGTGCCGAGCCGGGCGATCTCGATCGACAGCGCCTCGAGCTCGGCCTCGGTCAGCTCGGCGAGCACGCGGGCGGACTCCTCGCGGCCGAGCTGCAGCACGAGCACGGCTGCCTTCTGGCGCGGGTTGAGACCGACGGGCAGCGCCTCGACCTCGGTGGTCGGCGCGGTCGCGTTGCCGGGGAAGGCCAGGACGGTCATCGTCAGTTCTCCTTCGTGCTGAGCCAGCCGGACAGCAGGTGCGCGACCTCTGCCGGGCGGTTGTCGGCGGCGCGGACGAGCTCGCGGCGGCGCTCGGCGGCGCGCTCGGACTCGTCGGACTGGACGGCGGCCGGGAAGGCACGCACCGGCGGCTCGGGCTCGGTGGCCGGCATCAGGTCGTCCATCAGGTCGGGGCCGTCGTCGACCGGCTCCGGCTGCACCGGCGCACCGCCGCGGCGCTTGCGTGAGGCGAGCCAGGTGCCGACCACCAGCGCCAGCAGCAGCGCACCGAACACGCCCTGCTTGATCAGGCTGATCATCTGGTCGTGGCTCTTCGCCGCGGCCTCCTGCGCGGCGGCCGCCTTCGCCGCCTGTGTCGACTGCGTCAGCGCCGAGGTGTCGAAGGGCATGGCCTCGACCGAGAGGGTGTCACCCCGCTTGGCGTCGTACCCGACCGCGGACTTCACCAGGTTCTGGATGCCGACGGTGTCGAGGCCCTTGGCCTTGTCGTCGAGCATGACGGCGATGTGCTGGTTCTGCACCGCACCGGGCGCGGTCTCGGTGGTGTTCTCCTGGGTGCCGAGGGCGTTGTTCTTCGTCTCCTCGGTGCTGTCGTACCCGTTGCCGTTGCCGTTGCCGGTGCTGGTCGCGTTGGTGCTGCTCGTGCCGTTGGTGTCGGTGTTCGTGCCCGCGGTGCCGCCGGCGGTGCCGCCCGTGCCGGCGTACTTCTCGGTCTTCTTCGACTCCGAGACCGGCGGGATGCCCTTCTGGTACAGGTACTTGTTCGTCTTGGTCGTCGACTTGTCGAAGTTGAGCGTCGCGTTCACGATGACCTTCGCGTGCCCGGTGCCGAGGGAGGCGTCGATGGCCGACTGCAGCTGTGCCGCCGTCCGGGTGTTGTAGTCCTGCGCGGCCTTGGCCTGGGTCGCGGTGTTCACGGCGCCGGACATCCCGCCGTCGGGCGAGTTGAGCACGTTGCCGTTGGAGTCGGTGACCGTGACGTTGCCGGTCTTCATGCCCTGGACGCTGGAGCTCACCAGATAGACGACCGACTGCACCTGCGAGGCGGTCAGCTGGGTGCCGGGCGAGACGGTGAGCAGGACGGCCGCGGTGGGGGTGCTCGTCCCGTCGTTGAAGACGTCCTCCTGCGGGATCGCGAGGTGGACCGACGCGGCCTGCACGCCCTGGATCGACTGGATGGTCTTGGCGAGCTCGCCCTCGACCGCGCGCTGGTAGTCGACCTGCTGCTTGAACTGCGAGGTCGTCACGCCCTCCTTGTCGAGCAGCGCGTACCCGGTCTGGCCCGAGTTCGGCAGGCCGGCTGCGCTGACCGCGAGGCGGGCGGTGTCGACCTGGTCGACCGGCACGTTGATGCCCGCGCCGCCGTCGGTGAGCTTGTAGGGGATGCCCTGGGAGTTGAGCTTGTCGACGATCGAGCTGGCGTCGGTCGCGGCGAGGTTCGAGTACAGCGGCGCGTACGCCGGCTCGGACTTCCACGTCGCGAGGAAGTAGCCGCCGATCGCGAGCGCGAGCACCGCGAAGACCGTGACGGCCTTCTGACCCGGGCTGAAGCCCTGGAAGTCGGCCCAGCGCTTCTTCGCGAAGTCGGTGACCTGCGTCTTGATGTCCGGCTTGCCGCTCATTTCGGGGCCCCCGCGTCAACGTGGAGCGCCAGCGGAGCGTTGTCGAGGGGTGATCTCACGCTTGCATCCCCATGATGGTGTTGAAGGCAGCCACGGCCTTGCTCTGGACGGACGCGGCGAGCTGGGTCATCAGCTGCGCCTGGGTGGCGGCGACGGTGATCGCCGCGGGGTCGACGTTCTGGCCGGTCGCGGCCTGCACGGCGAGGCTGTCGGCGCTGTTCTGCGCGCCGGACACCGCGTCGAGGCCCTTGCCGAGCTGGGCGGCGAAGTCACTGCCGCCCGAGCCGGCGGCGGCCGCGGTCTCGCCGGACGGGGCGACGCTGCCGACGGAGCCGAGGCTGCCGAGCGAGGAGATGGGCGCGATCGCGCCGATGGGAGTCGTCATCGTCAGATGCCCTTGCCGATCCCGATGGCGGCCTCGTAGACCTCTTTGGCGCGGTCGACGACGTTGGCGTTGGCCTGGAAGGCACGCTGCGCGGCGATCATGTCGCCCATCTGGCCCGGCAGGTCGACCCGCGCGCGGTACACGTCGCCGTTCGCGTCGGCCTGCGGGTTCGTCGGGTCGTACTCGGCGTCCGCGGTCGCGGCGGTGTCCGAGACGGCGGCGACCTGCGCGACGTGCACGCCGTCGCCGACGGACCCGTTGCCGCCGTTCTCCTGCAGCACCACGTAGTGCTCGTGGAAGGCCGCGGCGCTCGTCCCGGCGGTGTCGTTGACGTTCGCGATGTTGTTCGCGATCGTGTCGAGCCAGGTGTGGTAGCTCTGCAGGCCGGTGCCGGCCGTGGTGATCGACTGGAACACGGTCAGACGCCCTTCAGCACGGTCGACATGTAGCCGTACTTGGTGGTGAGGGCGTTCGCCATCAGCTGCTCCTGCAGCGTGGTCTTGGTCGCGTTGACCATCTCGCGCTCGAGGCTGACGTTGTTGCCGTTGACGCCGGCGGCGTCGCCGGTCCCGGTCACCGAGGTGCGGGCCGCGGCGGGGTCGCCGGACGACACGGCGGCGGCGAGGCTGGACTCGAAGTCGACCTGCGAGGCGCTGAACCCCGGGGTCTCGACGTTGGCGATGTTGTTCGCCGTGGTCGCCTGACGCTGCGACAGCCCGGCGAGGGCGGTGCGCAGCGTGAGGGACGCGACATCGTCGAGCACGACGGACCTCCGGCGAGGGAACAACGCCGATCCGTCGGCTGTGCGGGGTGAGCGATCCGTGCTCACTCCCACCATCGGCACTGGGGTGCCGTACTTGAGTTCTTAACGCTGTCCACACACAAGAAGATCGTGCGCGTCTCGATTCGCGTCGTCCGGGCCGATCTTCCGGCACCACACGCACCCCGACACCGCCCGCGCAGGAAGGTCCGCGAGCGCCGGACGGTCAGAGCAGGCTGTCGAAGTAGTGCGCGGGCGAGGGCGCCACGACCGAGAGCACCGGGGCGCTCCCCGCCGCACGCACGGTGGCCGCGCGCAGCGCCGCCATCTCCTCGCGCAGCTGCGACTGCAGGGCGACGACACGGGCGCGGAGGTCGCGGATGCGCTCGGCGAGCTCCGGCGGGACGGGCGGCATGGCCGACAGCGGCGGCACCATGGGCTCGACCACCGGCAGCTGCGTGGCTGCCGGGGCGAGGTAGGCGAGGACGGCGTCGCTGACGTGCAGCGGCTCGTGCAGCAGTGCCTCGGTGCGGTGCACGTCGGCCTCGACGGTGGCCAGCACCTGCTCCCACGTCTGGGTCACGACGGCGTCCCGGTCGGTCGCCATCCCGGTCACCTACGCGGTCCAGGACATGCCGGCGAGAGCAGCCGGCTGCGCGGCGGCGGCCGCAGCCTGCGGCGCCACCTCCGCCGTGCCGGCCGCGCCGCCGGCGATGGCCGCCCACGCGTCGCGCAGGGTCCAGACCATGCTCTCGATCGCGGTCAGTCGACCGGTCTCGCCGGAGACCTGAACCTGCAGGATCTCGCGCAGCATGTAGCCGTACAGCGAGGACAGGTTGTCCGCCGGGCCGCCGGCGCTGAGGTCGAGGCTGCCGAGCAGCTCGGCGACGATGCGGTTCGCGTGGTCCAGGTGCTCGTCGGCTCCGGCGGCGTCCGTGCGCGCGCGGGCGAGGTCGAGCGCGAGCCGGTCGTAGAGCATGACGACTCGCTGTGCGGGGGAAGCGGTGAGTACCCGGTCCGTCAGGAACCGCTGTCTGATCGCGTCCACGGTGCGCCCTCCTTGGCTTTCGTGGTCGTGCGGGTGGGGGTGGAGCCCGGTCTCAGGAGCTCGAACTCGAGCTGGAGCCGGAGATGCTGTCGAACATCGACGTGAGGTAGGTCTGTTGCGACTCCAGTCGGGCGAGCGCGGTCTGCATGGTGGTGTACTTCGCCGTCATCGCCGACTGGATGTCGGCGAGCCGACTCGTCCAGTCCGAGATCTCGGAGGTCAGGCGGGTGCCGGTGGTCGTGAGGCCGGCCATGGCCTGCGTGATCGAGCCGACCTTGCTGTCGACCGCCGCGGTCGAGGTGGTGTCCAACCGCTTGGCGAACGCGTTGCCGACGGCGGTCTGCGTGCCGGTCGGGTCGGCGGCGTAGGCCGCGGCGAACGCGGTCGCATCGAAGGAGAACGAGCCGTCCTGGCCGATGTCGATGCCGTAGGTCTTGAGGCTGGCGCCGGTGGTGGTGCCGCGGCTCACCGACGAGCCCAGGTCGGACATGATCGAGCGCACGTCGTAGCGACCCTGCAACACCGCCCCCTGTGCGGTGTCGCTGTCGAGCTCGGTGTGCGCGGCGTTGGCGGCGTCGACCAGGCTCTTGACCGCCGAGCTGATCGTCGACGCGTCGCGGGTGACGGTGACGTTCACGTTGCTGGCGACGGAGCTGACCGAGAACGTGACGCCGGTGATGACGCCGGTGAAGGTGTTGGACGAGCTGCTCACGGTGTAGCCGTTGCTGCCGCCGACCTTGATCTGGGCGTCGGCGGCGTCGACCACGGACTTCGCACTGCTGTCGAACCCGGACGTGGTGAATCCGTTCGCCGCGCCGGTCTTGCTGCTGGCCAGTTGCAGGACGGTCCCGCCGTCGGTGTTGACCACCGAGGCGCGGACGCCGACGTTGGCCGAGTTGATCGCCGCGGCGACACTGGCCGCGCTGCCCGAGGTGAGCGAGATGGCGTGGTCCTTGCCGTCGGCACCAGTGATGGTGATGCCGGCGGTGGGATCGGTGACCACGGTGCCGTCCGAGGCCGCGGCGATGGTGCTGACCTGGGCGGCGGCGAGCTTGGTGACGTCGAAGGTGGTGGACCCCACGGCGGCGTCGGTGGTGCTGGTGGCGACGACCGAGGTGTTCGACGACGTCGCCGCGGTGGACTGCCACGTGGTCCCGGTGGTGAGCTTCTGCGCCGCGGTCTGCAGCGCGGTCAGCTTGGTGTTCACCGAGCGGTAGGCGGTGAGCTCGGTCGTCAGGTCGCTGAGCTGGTCCTTGAGCTGGCTCTGCGGGACCGCCGCCGCCGTCATCAGCGAGCTGATCAGCGACGTGACGTCGATCTTGCCGGCGGTGCCGCCGAGCAGACCGCTCACGCTGATGCTGCCCGTCGAGGACGTCATACCAGGCTCCGGGTCGATTGGGCACCGATGCCGGGCCGGGTGACCGCTGACGCGATCACGGCCGGCCCGGCATCAGGTGAGGTGGGACGAACGTCGCTGGTGCGACGGTGGCGCTACTACTGGAGCAGCTTGAGGATGGCCTGCGGGGCCGAGTTGGCCTGCGCCAGCACCGAGGTGGCGGCGTTCGTCAGGACCTGCTGCTGCGTCATCGCCGTGACCTGGGTGGCCAGGTCGGCGTCGGTCAGGTTCGACCGCGAGGCGCTGACGTTGGTGATGGCGGTCTGCAGGTTGTTGACCGTGTAGGACAACTGGTTCTGCGTCGCACCGATGGTGGCCCGCGTGCCGGAGACGCTGCTCAGGGCGGCGTCGATCGAGGCCAGCGCACCCGTGGTGGAGGCGGTGACGTCGATGCCGTTGGTGCCGAGGGTGGTGGAGTCGGTCCCGGCGCCGGTCAGGTCGAGCGACATCGTGTCGGACGCGTTGGCACCGATCTGGAAGGTGCCGTTGTACGTGCCGTCCAGCAGGTTCTTGGTGCCGAACTTGGTCTGCGAGGAGATGCCGTCGAGCTGGGAGTTGAGGGCGGTGATCTCGCTCTGGATCGCGGTGAGCGAGGTCTGGTCCTGCGTGCCCGAGTTGGACGCCTGGACGACCAGGGTCCGCATGCGCTGGAGGACGTCCTGCGCGGTACCGAGGGCGCCGTCCGCGATCTGCGCGACGTTGGTGGCGTCCTTGGCGTTGCTGGTGGCCTGGGTGAGGCCGTTGATCTGGCTGGTCAGACCCTGGCTGATGGCCAGGCCCGAGGCGTCGTCGGCTGCCTTGTTGATGCGCAGGCCCGAGGAGAGCTGGCTGAACGCGCTCTCGAGCTTGCTCTGGTTCGTCGACAGGTTGTTGTACGCGTTGAGCGCGGCGACGTTGGTGTTGATACGAAGACTCATTTAGTTTGCCTCCCAAACAGAGTCTCTGGGTGCCCGGGGTTGGGCTGCCGATCCATCCGTGGATCGGACATCTATGCAATCGGCCGATCGGCGGCCGACTTGAACGACTTCGGTGACTTTCTGCGGTGGTTCCGGCGCCCGTGCCGTCAGCCGACGGCGACGGCGGCGTGACCGGCCGCGACCGGCTCGCCGAGCAGGTTCGAGGCGGCCAGGCGGGACGCGAGCGTGGAGCGGGCGGACACGGCGGCGGCGTACGCGGCACGCGCGGTCTCGCGGCTGTTGAGCCGGCCCTGCTTGGGCACCTCGACGGTCTCGACCTCGCCGTCGGCGGCCTTCATGCCCGCGCGGAGCATGCCGAGCGCCTCGGAGCGCAGCTGGGACACCCGCGACTCGGTCACGCCGAGCTCGGCGGCGATGTCGACCATCTTGCGCTGCTCGAAGAAGTAGCCGCGCACGACGGTCCGCAGGCGCTCCGGCAGCTCCTCGACCGCGTCGCGAAGGTAGCCGAGCTGCTCGCGGCGGACGAGCAGACCCTCGGGGTCGTCGCCCGCGGCGGGCACCAGCTCGTCGCTGTCCTGCGGGGTCAGGGCCTGCAGGCTCAGGAGCGACGCGCGGTGGGTGTCGGCCTCGACGTTGTCGACCTCACGGACGGTGACGCCCATGCCCTGCGCGACCTCCTCGCGGCTGGGCAGCCGGCCGAGCGTGGTCGCCAGGTGGTTGCGGACCTGCTCGAGCTCGCGAGCCTTGCCGCGGACGGAGCGGCTGGCCCAGTCCCGGCTGCGCAGCTCGTCGGCGATGGCGCCGCGGATGCGGATGGCAGCGTAGCTCGCGAAGGTGACCGAGTGCGACGGGTCGAAGGCCTTGGCGGCGGCGGCCAGGGCGTACATACCGGCGGACACGAGGTCGTCGCGGCTCACGTGGGCCGGCACGCGGCCGAGCGTCTCGCGGACGATGTGCCCCACGAGCGGAAGGTGGCGGCGCACCAGGGCGTCGATCTCGCGGTCGGTGACCGGACGAGCCTGGTCGGCCGAACCGTTGAAAGCGCTCTCGGCGGCGGTCTGCTTGAACACTCGGTGCTCCCGGAGGTGTGGTGTCGCGGCCTGCGCCGCTTCGGTTGGTCCGGTCCAGCCGGTCGGCTGGATCGTGGCCAGCGCACCCCCCGGAGCGCTGTATCACTGGCGCGGTCCCCTGCTGCCCACCCGTAAATTCGAGGTGAGGCTCGCGTTAGTTCCGCGTTAGGTAAACTCAAGCACGGGTGACCAGTGGTGCGCAACCGAACCGGCGTAAAAACGATGCGAAAGAGGACCTAGGTCCCGCTGACGTTGCGCGCACGGTCCGAAATGGGTGGTGAATCGGCTTCAGGTTCGTCGCCGCGGTGCCGATGGTGCTGGCATGACTCCCACGAGCCTGTTCGGCGCCGGCGGCGACCCCGCCGCCGCGGTGCGCGAGAACGCCTGCTCGACCGTCGCGTCGACGCTGTGGCGCGAGCGGGAGCTGCTGGAGAAGCTGCTGTTCTGCCTGACCAGCCAACAGCTCGTGCTGTCCGCCGGCGCCGTCCGGTGGCTGACCGCCGCCGACGCGCAGGTCCGCGAGGCCGTCGACGCCCTGACCGGCTGCGAGCTCCACCGCGCGATCGAGACCGACGAGCTCGCCCGCCTGCTGGGCCTGCCCGGCGACGCGTCCCTCGACGACATCGTCACCCACGCCGACGAGCCGTGGAACTCGCTGCTGGCCGACCACCGCGACGCCCTGCGCGACCTCGTCAGCGAGATCACCGCCGTCACCGCCGAGAACCGCCGGCTGCTGCGCGCCGGTGCCGACGTGGTCCGCGAGACCCTCGAGCGGGTCGGTGCGGTCACCCCGACCTACGGACCGCGCGGCACCACCACCGCCGGCTCCATCTCGCTGCTGCTGGACCGGCAGGCCTGAGGCGGCCGGCGCATGAGCAACTGGTTCGCAGGGATCGGGCTGGCCGGCAGTGGGCTCGAGGCCGCCCGCTACGGGCTGACCGTCGTCGGCCAGAACATGACCAACGCCGCGACGGTCGGCTACACGAGGCAGACGGTGCAACAGGCCGCCGTCGACATGGGGACGGTGACCGCGGTGCAGACCGGGCGCGGCTCCCTCGGCGGTGTGACCGTCACCGGCACGGCTCGCAGCACCGACGCCGTGCTCGACGCCCGCGTCCGCTCCGAGCACGCGCTCGGTCAGCTCGCCGACACCTCGGCCTCGCAGCTCGTCAGCGCCGAGTCGATCTTCGGCGAGCCCAGCGACAGCGGCCTCGCCGCGCAGCTCGACTCGTTCTGGAAGGCCTGGGGCCCGGTCGCCTCGGCCACCACCGACGCCAGCGCGGCCTCGACGCGCACCGTGCTGCTCCGTGACGCCAGCACCGTCGTCACCACGCTGAACTCGATGAGCACGTCGCTGTCCAACCTGGTCGCCGGTACCGCGCAGAGCCTGTCCGCCGACGTCGACACCGTGAACGCCGCGGCAACCCAGCTCGCCCAGGTCAACGGCGCCATCGCGATCGGCACCGCCACCGGCGCCAGCGTGAACTCGCTGCTCGACCAGCGCGACCAGCTGCTCGACACGCTCAGCAAGACCGGCGGCGCGACCACCACCATCGAGACCAACGGGACCGCGACGGTCACCCTCGGCGGGCAGACCCTCGTCACGGGGGACACCGCGGCGGCGGTCAGCGTCGACGCGTCCTACACCGTCAGCGTGGACGGCGCCGCCGCGACCGTCACGAGCGGCACGATGGGCGCGCGCATCGGCGCGCTCACCACGACGTTCCCGTCCTACCAGAGCTCCCTCGACACCGTCGCCGACGCCCTCTCGAGCACGGTCAACAACGCGATGGCCGGCGGCTACGACCAGAACGGCAACGCCGGGACGGCGATGTTCAGCGGGTCCGGAGCAGCCGGCATCACGCTGGCGATCACCGACCCGTCCGCGGTGGCCGTGTCCGCGACCGCCGGCACGAAGGACACCTCCATCGCGCTGACGCTGTCGCAGTCCGCGCTCGAGGCCGGCTCGGCCGACTCGCTCTACAGCGCCTTCATCGGCAACATCGCGGCGTCCAGCGCGGCGGCCCAGCAGCGCAGCACCGCCCAGGGTGCGGTCTCGACGTACGTGGACGGCCTGAAGCAGTCGATGTCGGGCGTCAGCATCGACGAGGAGGCCGCGAACATGCTCGTGTACCAGCAGGCGTTCAACGCCTCGTCCCGTGTCCTGACCGCGATCGACAGCATGCTCGACACCCTGATCAACCACACCGGATTGGTGGGCCGCTCGTGAACGTCACCCGCGTCACCCTCATCGGGCAGTCCTCGCAGTCGCTGTCGAACGTGCAGTCGGCGGCGGCGCGCCTCGCGTCGATGCAGAACCAGCTCTCGTCCGGCAAGCGGATCACGACGTCGTCCGACGACCCGGGCGGCACCGTCACCGCGATGGGACTGCGCAGCACGCTGTCGCGCAGCGACCAGTACGCCGACGCGTCCAGCGACGCCCTCGCGTGGCTCTCGACCGCCGAGTCGGCGTACTCGCAGAGCGTGGACGTCCTCACCAAGGCGCGCACGCTCGTCGTGCAGGCCCTCAACAGCGGCACCAACGACGCGTCGAGCAACGCGGCGATGGCCGCCCAGCTGGACGGCCTGCGCTCGACGCTGCTGACCATGGCGAACTCGAGCTACGACGGGCGGCCGGTCTTCGGCGGGACGACGGCCGGCTCGGTCGCGTACGACGCGTCGGGCAGCTACGTCGGCGACGACGGCACGGTCGCGCGGGTCATCGCGCCCCGGACCACGGTCTCGGTGGCCGCCACCGGGCCGCAGGTCTTCGGCTCCGACGACGACGGCACGTCCGTCTTCACCATGCTGAGCCAGTTGTCCGACACCCTGCGCAACTCCCCCGGCTCGCTCACCGGCACCGCTCTCGACGACATGGACGCCGCCCTGAGCCGGGTCTCGAGCGCGCAGGCCGCCGAGGGCTCGACCTACCAGCAGGTCCAGCGCGTGACCACGGCCCGCACCACGAGCGACTCGTCGGTCACCGCCCGACTGAGCGAGATCGAGCAGGTCGACTACGCCGACATGGCGATCAAGACCGCGTCGGCGAACCTCGCCTACAACGCGTCGATCCAGACCACCGCCAACATCGGGCGACACTCGCTGCTCGACTTCCTGAGCTGACCGGAAAGGCCCTTTTCGATGACCACAAGCGTGCTCAGCGAGCCGACCACTGCGTCCACCGTCCGCCTCGTCGAACCGTTGCCCGGTTTCGACGACGAGCTCGACTTCACCCTGATCCCGATCGACCCCGACGGGGTGCTGCTCGCGATGCGTTCGATGCGCAACCCCGGGCTGCGCTTCGTGCTCACCCCGGCCGAGTGCTTCTTCGAGGGCTACCGGCCCGCGCTCGGCGACGCCGTCGCGACCGCGCTCGGCGCGGCGTCCGAGGCCGACCTGCGGGTACTGCTGGTGCTCACGATCGCCGGCGACCTGACCGATGCCACGGTGAACCTCCGGGCGCCGGTGATCATGGCGCGCGGCGGTTCGGCCGCGCTCCAGGTCGTCCTCGACGACGAGACGCTGTCGATGCACCAGCCGCTGCTGCCCACGGTGGCTCCGCACTGATCGGGGCCGTCGGACGTCCGCACCCGGCGGCGCCGGCGGGCACGAATCGTCCGCCGTCCGAGCCGAGCGGGCCGCTGGCATCTAGGGTGGACGGGTGCTGATCCTGACACGGCGGGCCGGGGAGAACGTGGTCGTCGGCGACGACATCGTGATCTCGGTGATCGAGGTACGCGGCGACGCCGTGCGCATCGGCATCCAGGCGCCGCGCTCGCTGGCTGTCCACCGCGAGGAGGTGTGGCTGGAGCTGCAGAAGGCGAACTCCGAGGCCGCGTCCCCGAGCGACGACGCGATCGGCGCCACGCTGGAACGGCTGCGGGCCCGCGCCGACCGGCCGAACGACCCGCCGAGGGGCTGACTCCGGGGCCCTCCGGCGACGCCCGCGGCGTGCGGGATACTGGCGCCCCGTTCCGGCCGACCAGTCGAGGAGCACGCCGCATGCCGATCGCAACCCCCGAGAGCTACGCCGACATGCTCGACCGCGCGAAAGCCGGCGGCTTCGCGTACCCGGCCATCAACTGCACGTCCTCGGAGACGATCAACGCCGCGCTCAAGGGCTTCGCCGACGCCGGCAGCGACGGCATCATCCAGTTCTCCACCGGCGGCGCGGAGTTCGGCTCGGGCCTCGCGGTCAAGGAGATGGTGACCGGCGCGGTCGCGCTCGCCGAATTTGCCCACGTCGTCGCCGCGAAGTACGACGTCCAGGTCGCCCTCCACACCGACCACTGCCCCAAGGACAAGCTGGACGCCTACGTCCGCCCGCTGCTCGCCGTGTCGCAGGAGCGGGTCGACCGGGGCGAGGCGCCGCTGTTCCAGTCCCACATGTGGGACGGCTCGGCGATCGAGCTCGAGGAGAACCTCGACATCGCGGCGGACCTGCTGGCGCGAGCGGCCCGGGCGCACATCGTGCTCGAGCTCGAGATCGGCGTCGTCGGCGGCGAGGAGGACGGCGTCCACGGCGGTGGGCCGAACAACGAGAAGCTCTACACCACGCCCGGCGACGCGCTGCTGACCGCCGAGAAGCTGGGCACCGGCGAGCGCGGGCGCTACCTGCTCGCCGCGACGTTCGGCAACGTGCACGGCGTCTACAAGCCCGGCAACGTCAAGCTCCGTCCCGCGATCCTGAAGGAGCTGCAGGACGAGGTCGGCGGCACGGTCGGCCGCGGTGCGCCGTTCGACCTCGTCTTCCACGGCGGGTCGGGCTCGACGCTCGACGAGATCCGCGAGGCCGTCTCGTACGGCGTCGTGAAGATGAACGTCGACACCGACACCCAGTACGCGTTCACCCGCGAGATCGCGGGGCACATGTTCACGAACTACGACGGCGTGCTGAAGGTCGACGGTGAGGTCGGGAACAAGAAGGCCTACGACCCGCGCTCCTACCTCAAGCTGGCCGAGTCCGGCATGGCGCAGCGCGTCGTCGAGGCCTGCGAGGCCCTGCAGTCGGCCGGCACGTCGGCCACTGGCGGCTGACCGCTCTACCGTTGACTGGCGACCTTCCTCGTCGACTGGCGACCTTTCGGCCGACTGGCGAGCTGTAGCTCGCCAGTCGGCCGGTAGCTCGCCAGTCGGCGCAGGATGTCGCCAGTCGATTCGAGACCCAGTCGATTCGAGACCCCGTGAGGACCGCATGACGCACTTCGGCAACCTGATGGCCCCGCCGACCAAGCTCCCCGAGGACCCGGCCGTCGCGCGCCTGGCCGCCGGGGACGACCCGGCCTCGGTCGCTGCGGCCTTCCCCACGTCCTCCGCGGCCTGGGCCACGCTCGCGGGGGAGGCGCTGGAGCACGGCCGCGCCGTCGAGGGGTACGCCTACGCGCGCACCGGCTACCACCGCGGTCTGGACGCGCTGCGGCGCGCCGGCTGGAAGGGTCAGGGCCCGGTGCCGTGGGAGCACGAGCCGAACCGGGGCGTCCTGCGCGCGATCCACCTGCTCGGCCGCGCCGCCGGCGAGATCGGCGAGACCGACGAGGCGCAGCGCTGCGCCCAGCTGCTCGCCGACAGCGATCCGGACGCCGTCACCGCCCTCGGCTGACCACCTGCCCTCCGGTGTGGTCGCTCCGCCCGCCCGGATCGCGACCACACCGAGGGGCAGGACGCGGCGTCAGGCGAGGCGCGACTTCTGGATCTTGCCCATGGCGTTGCGCGGCAGCGAGGCGACGAAGCGCACCTCGCGCGGCCGCTTGTGCACCGACAGCTGGGTCGCGACGTGGTCGATCAGCGTCTGCCCCGAGACCGCGTCCCCGATGCCGACCACGTAGGCGACGACGCGCTGCCCGAGGTCGTCGTCGGCGACCCCGACGACCGCGCACTCGGCGACGGCCGGGTGGTCGAGCAATGCCGCCTCGACCTCGCCGGCGCCGAGCCGGTAGCCGCCGGTCTTGATGAGGTCGTCGCGGGTCCGCCCCACGAGCTGCCAGCCCTCGGCCGTCTCGCGGGCGGAGTCACCGGTGTCGAACCAGCCGTCGGCGTCGAGCGCGGGCGGCCGGTTGCGGTATCCGTCGAACAGGGTCGCGCCCCGTACCTGCAGCTCGCCGATGCCGTCGTCGCCCGCGCCCACGAGCCGCGTCCCCACGCCGGGCAGCGCGACGCCCACGCGCCCGGCGTGCCGCGGGCCGTCCACCCGACCCGCGAGCGTGATGAGCGTCTCGGTCATGCCGTAGCGCTCCACCGGGCCCTGGCCGGCGCCGGCGGCGAGCGCGTCGAACACCGGGGCGGGCAGGGCCGCGCTGCCGGACACGAGCAGCCGGGCCGCCCGCAGCGCCGCCGCGGCCCCGGGATCCGCGGCGATCCGTCCCCACACCGTCGGGACGCCGAAGTACAGCGTGCCGCCCGCGCCCGCGTACGCGGCGGGGGTGGGCCGGCCGGTGTGCACCAGCGGCGACCCCGCCCGCAGCGCGCCCAGCACCCCGAGCACGAGACCGTGCACGTGGAACAGCGGCAGCCCGTGCACGAGCGTGTCGTCCGGCGTCCACGCCCAGGCGTCACGCAGGCCGTCCAGGCAGGCGGCGACCGCGCGACGCGACAGCACCGCGCCCTTCGGCGGCCCCGTCGTCCCGGACGTGTACATGATCAGCGCGGTGCCCTCGGCCGGCTCCGCCCACGAGGACGTCGAGCGGGCCGCGACGTCGACGGGCACGGCGCCGGACGCCTCGCCGCCGAGAACGAGCTCGGCGCCGGAGTCGGTCAGCAGGTGTTCCCGCTCGCGCGGGCCGGAGTCCGGCGGGACGGGCACGACGGGGACGCCGGCCAGCAGGCACCCCACGACGGCCACCACCGTCTCGAGCGACGCCGTCGCCTCGACCGCCGCCACCCCTGCCCCCGCGACCCGGTCCGCCACCGCCCCGGCGGCCTCGCGCAGGTCGTCGCCGGCGATGGTCCGACCCGCCACGCTCACGCTCGGCAGCGACGCGGGCAGGATGGTCACGCCGGAACGGTACGTCGCGCGGTCGTGGCCCGGGGACGTGGTCGTCTACGCTGCTCGGGGCCCACCGCGACCCGGCACCGACGTGAGGAGAAGACCGTTGCCCGCAATCGTGCTGGTCGGCGCCCAGTGGGGCGACGAAGGCAAGGGCAAGGCCACCGACCTGCTCGGCAGCCGCATCGACGGCGTCGTCAAGTTCAACGGCGGCAACAACGCCGGGCACACCATCGTCATCGGCAGCGGTGAGCAGCGGCAGAAGTACGCCCTGCACCTGCTGCCGTCCGGCATCCTCACGCCCGGCTGCGTCCCCATCATCGGCAACGGCGTCGTCGTCGACCTCGGGGTGCTGTTCGAGGAGATCGACGGCCTCGAGGCCCGTGGCGTCGACACGTCGGCACTCAAGCTCAGCGGGTCGGCGCACGTCATCGCGCCGTACAACCGCACGCTCGACCAGGTCACCGAGCGTTTCCTCGGCAAGTCCAGGATCGGGACGACCGGGCGCGGCATCGGCCCGACGTACGCCGACAAGATGGCCCGCATCGGCATCCGGGTGCAGGACCTCTTCGACACCGAGGTGCTGCGCGCCAAGGTCGCCGGCGCGCTCAACAACAAGAACCAGGTGCTGGTCAAGCTCTACAACCGCAAGGCGTTCGACGTCGAGACCGTCGTCGCCGAGCTCTCGTCCTACGCCGACCGGCTGCAGCCGATGGTCACCGACACCTCGTTGCTGCTGCAGCAGATGCTCGATCGCGGCGAGACCGTCGTCCTCGAGGCCGGTCAGGCCACGCTGCTGGACGTCGATCACGGCACCTACCCGTTCGTCACCTCGTCCAACGCGACGGCCGGGGGGGCCTGCACGGGCAGCGGCATCCCGCCCACGCGCATCAGCAGCGTCATCGCCGTGATCAAGGCGTACACCACGCGTGTCGGCGAAGGGCCGTTCCCCACCGAGCTGCACGACGACGCGGGCGAGTTCCTGCGCACCAACGGCGCCGAGTTCGGCACCACGACGGGCCGACCGCGCCGCTGCGGCTGGTTCGACGCCGTCGTGGGCCGGTACGCGACGCGCGTCAACGGCGTCACCGACTTCGTCCTCACCAAGCTCGACGTGCTCACCGGACTGGCCGAGATCCCGGTCTGCGTCGCGTACGACGTCGACGGCGTCCGCTACGACGAGCTGCCGATGAACCAGGCCGACTTCGACCGCGCCGTCCCGATCTACGAGACCTACCCGGGCTGGGACGAGGACATCTCGACGGCCAAGACGCTCGACGACCTGCCTCGCACCTGCCGCGAGTACGTCGAGGCGCTCGAGACGATGATCAAGGCGCCGATCTCCGCGATCGGGGTCGGTCCGGGCCGCGACGAGACGATCGCGGTGCGCGAGCTGCTGCGCTGACCGGGAACGTCTCCCGGAGACGTGCTCGCGAGCGCACCCAACGTTGACTGGTGACTTCCTCACTCGACTGGCGACTTCCTCACTCGACTGGCGACTTTGGTGCCGACTGGCGAGCTGTAGCTCGCCAGTCGGCCCGCAGGTCGCCAGTCGGCGCGTGCGCCTCGCCGGTCGACAGGCCCAGGTCGCCAGCCGACGGGGCCTAGGTCGCCAGTCGGCGCGTGCGCCTCGCCAGTCGCTAGGCTCGCGCGGTGCGAGTCCTCGTCGTCGGATCCGGAGCCCGCGAACACGCCCTGTGCCTCTCCCTGGCCGCCGACGCCGCGGTGACGTCGCTGGTCTGCGCACCCGGCAACGCCGGCACCGCGGCGGTCGCCGAGCAGCGTGGCGTCGACGCCACGAACCCCGCGGCGGTCGCCGCGCTGGCCACCGAGCTGGGGGCCGACCTCGTCGTGATCGGCCCGGAGGCCCCCCTCGTCGCCGGGGTCGCGGACGCGGTGCGCGCGGCCGGCATCGACTGCTTCGGGCCGTCCGCCGCCGCCGCCGAGCTCGAGGGCAGCAAAGCGTTCGCCAAGGAGATCATGAAGGCGGCGGGCGTGCCGACCGCGGCGAGTCGCGCCGTCACGACGGCGGCCGAGGCCGAGGCCGCGCTGGACGCGTTCGGGCCGCCCCACGTCGTCAAGGACGACGGCCTCGCGGCCGGCAAGGGCGTCGTCGTCACCACCGACCGGACCGCCGCCCTCGCACACGCCGCGGCCTGCGAGCAGGTCCTCGTCGAGGAGTACCTCGACGGGCCGGAGGTCTCGCTGTTCTGCGTCACCGACGGGACGACCGTCGTCCCGCTACTGCCCGCGCAGGACTTCAAGCGCGTCGGCGACGGCGACACCGGGCCCAACACCGGCGGCATGGGCGCGTACGCCCCGCTGCCGTGGCTGCCGGCCGGCTTCGCCGACGAGATCGTGCGCACCGTCGCACAGCCGACGATCGCCGAGCTGGCCCGCCGCGGGACGCCGTTCGCCGGCCTGCTGTACGTGGGGCTGGCGCTGACCGCCCAGGGCCCGCGCGTGGTGGAGTTCAACGCCCGCTTCGGCGATCCCGAGACGCAGGTGGTGCTCGCCCTCCTGGAGACCCCGCTCGGCGGCCTGCTGCGGGCAGCCGCCACCGGCACCCTGGCCGACCACCCACCGCTGCGGTGGCGGCCGGGCGCGGCGGTCACGGTCGTCCTCGCCGCCGGCGGCTACCCCGCGGCGCCGCGAACGGGCGACGTCGTCACCGGCGCCGACCAGCCCGGCGTGATCCACGCCGGCACGCGGGTGCGCGACGACGGCGCGGTCGTCGCCACCGGTGGCCGGGTGCTGTCGGTCACCGCCGCGGGGGACACGCTCGGCGACGCCCGGGACGCCGCCTACGCCCTCGTCGCCCGCGTCGACCTGCCGCACGGGCACCACCGCGGCGACATCGCCGCGCGCGCGGTCGCCGGTGAGGTGGCCGCGCCCTAGGCTGGAGCGGTGGCCCACGACCCGTACGACGACCGCGACGCGGGCATCGTCTGGCTCGACGCCGAGGGCGACGAAGCCCCGGTCCAGGACCCCGGCCCCGTCACACCACGAACGCTGTCGCGGCGCACGAGGCTCGCGCTCGTCCTCGGGGGCGTCGGCGTCCTGGCGGCCGTGACGGTCGGCGTCCTCACCCGCTCGCACGACCGCACCGACGCGACCCGTGCCGATGCCACCCGAAGCACGGAGGCCACGCTGCCGCAACTGTCGATCGCGCCCATCCCGAGCAGTGAGCGGACGTTCGCCCTCGACGAGGACAGCCACCGTCCGCAACACGCCATCGTCGCGGCATTCCCCGGCGCCACGATCACCGGCTTCGGGGTCAACTTCGCCGACGACGGCTCGATCTCGCAGCGCTTCTACAACGCCCGGCTCGGCCACCGCACCATCACCGTCGTGGTCGGTCCGCGGCGCACGGTGCGCGATTCGGTGAGCCGCACCGCCCACTCGGTGTCGATCGAGCAGGATCTCGCCGGGCGCTACGTGAAGATCACCGTCCGCGCCCGGCCGGGCGCGACGAGCGCGAGCGACTTCGCCGCCATCCAGCGGCTCGTCCTGGACACCCGGCTGCTCGCCACCCGGTGAGCGGGACAATGGGACGGTGAAACCCGCGATCCCCGACGTCCTCGCCGGCCGCTACGCCTCCACCGCCATGGCCACGCTCTGGTCCCCGGCGCACAAGGTCGTCCTGGAACGGCAGCTGTGGCTCGCCGTGCTCCGTGCGCAGGCCGAGCTTGGGGTCGACGTCCCGGCCGGCGCCATCGAGGCGTACCAGGCCGTGACCGATCGCGGCGTGGACGCCGTCGACCTCGACTCGATCGCCGCGCGCGAACGCGTCACCCGGCACGACGTCAAGGCGCGCATCGAGGAGTTCGCGGCGCTCGCCGGCCACGAGCAGGCCCACAAGGGCATGACCAGCCGCGATCTCACCGAGAACGTCGAGCAGCTGCAGGTGCGTTCGTCCCTGCAGCTGGTGCGGACGAAGGCGCTCGCGGTGCTCTCCCGCCTCGCGCGGCGGGCGGCCGAGTACGACGCGCTCGTGATGGCGGGACGCTCGCACAACGTCGCCGCGCAGGCGACGACGTTGGGCAAGCGCTTCGCCACCGCCGCCGACGAACTGCTGGTCGCGGTGCGCCGGGTCGACGACCTGATCGCGCGCTACCCGCTGCGCGGCATCAAGGGCCCGGTGGGGACGGCGCAGGACATGCTCGACCTGCTCGGCGGCGACACGGCGGCTCTCGAGGAGCTCGAGCGCCGGGTGGCGAACCACCTCGGCTTCGAGCACACCCTCACCAGCGTCGGCCAGGTCTACCCCCGGTCCCTCGACTGGGACGTGCTGTCCGCCCTCGTCCAGCTCGCCGCCGCACCGTCCTCGTTCGCGAAGACCATCCGGCTCATGGCCGGCAACGAGCTCGTCACCGAGGGGTTCAAGCCGGGACAGGTCGGCTCGTCCGCGATGCCGCACAAGATGAACACCCGCTCGGCCGAGCGAATCAACGGGTTCGCCGTGATTTTGCGCGGTTTCGCGTCAATGACTGGTGAGCTCGCGGGTGACCAGTGGAACGAGGGGGACGTCTCGTGCTCCGTCGTGCGCCGGGTGGCGCTGCCGGACTCGTTCTTCGCGCTGGACGGCCTGTTGGAGACGACGCTCACGGTCCTCGACGAGTTCGGCGCCTACCCCGCGGTCATCGAGCGCGAGCTCGATCGCTACCTGCCGTTCCTGGCCACCACCAAGGTGCTCATGGCGGCCGTCCGAGCCGGGGTCGGGCGCGAGACGGCCCACGAGGCGATCAAGGAGAACGCGGTGGCGGTCGCGCTGGAGATGCGCGAGAAGGGCACCGAGCGCAACGATCTCGTCGAGCGCTTCGCCGCCGACTCCCGGCTGGCGCTCCCGGCCGACACGCTGCGCGGCGCGCTGGCCGACCCGCTCTCGTTCACCGGTGCGGCGCGTTCGCAGGTAGCCGGGGTGGTCGCGGCGGTGGACGAACTGCTCGCCGGTGAGCCGGACGCTGCCGCGTACCGGCCCGAACCCATCCTCTAGCGGGGCGGCCGGCCCGCGATCCGATCCGGTCGGGCGTGATTCCAGTAGCCCTTCACGAAGACGTCGTCGTGCACGACGCCGCGGCCCTCCACGAGGGGGCGCAGCGCGATCATCGCCCGGCTCTCGCCCAGCAGGTACGCGCGACTGCCCGGCGGCACCTCGACGTCGGCCAAAGCGTCGCGCAGCAGGTCGGGCGTGCCCGGCTCGGCGCCGGCGCGATGCACCCACCGCAGGCGGGCCGCCGACACCGGCTGCTCGTCCCGGGCGTCGTCGACCTCGATCAGGGCGGTGGCGGTCTCGCCCTCGGGCAGCGCGGCGCAGACGGTCGCGATGGCCGGCAGCGCCGACTCGTCGCCGAGCAGCAGGTGGTGCGGGGCCGGGCGGAGCTCGAGCTTGCCCCGCGGCCCCTGGAAGGCGACGTCGTCACCGGGGCGGGCCGACCGTCCCCAGTGCGAGCCGGGACTCGCACCGTGCAGCAGCACGTCGAGATCGAGCTCGCCGTCGTCCGGCCGGCCGGCGCGGATCGTGTAGCGGCGCTTCACGCGGCGCCCGGAGTCCTCGCGCAGGTGCAGCTCGACGTCCTGCGCCGGGGTGATGACGACACCGCGCATCGACTCGGCCCGCACGGTGACCCGTCGCATCCGCGGGGTGACCTCGACGTTGGCGAGGACGGTGCCGGCGTGCGTGGGCGACCGGCGGACGAGTGGGCTGTTCACGATGCGCCGACCCTAGCCGTTACGGTCAGCCGATGACCGAGGAGCGCCCCCCGATCGACATCCCGCAGCTCGTCGAGACCCGTGCGACGACGCCCGACTACAGCGGCATCACCTTCACCGACGAGCAGCTCGAGGCCGGCGCCCACCGCCGCTTCGTGGGTGGCCGCTTCGACTCGCACGGCGAGGCGCAGCTGGAGTTCCTGCGCGGCCGCGGGCTGCAACCGCACCATCGCTTCCTCGACGTCGGCTGCGGCAGTCTGCGCGCGGGACGTCACCTCGTCGACTACCTCGACCCCGCCCACTACTGGGGCATCGACGCCAACGCCGACCTCGTCCGGGCCGGCTACGTGCGCGAGCTGGACGACGCGCAGCGCGCGAAGCTGCCGCTGGCCAACCTGCGCGTCAACGACCGCTTCAACGCCGACTTCGGCGTCGGCTTCGACGTGGCGATCGCGCAGTCGATCTTCAGCCACGTGTCGCTGAACCACGTCCGGCTCTGCCTCTACCGCGTCGCGCAGGTGATGAATCCCGGCGGCCGGTGCTACGTGACGTTCTACGAGCAGCCGGCCGGCACCCGGCCCGATCGCATCGTCGCCCAGCAGGGTCGCAAGCCGCAGCTCACCGAACGCAACGTGTTCTGGTACTACCGCAGCGACCTGCGGTGGGCGGCGGCATTCGCGCCCTGGCGGTTCCGCTATCTCGGCGACTGGGGGCACCCCGGCGGCCAGATGATGATCGAGCTGACCCGGGTCGGCCGGGCCCGGGCCGCGGGCACCGGCGCCGCGGCCACGCTGCTGGCCCGCGCCCGCCGCCGCGCCGCCCGGGCCATCGCTCCCTGACCGTCCGGTTCGCCGAGCGGTCGTCGCGGACGCCCCGTGGTCACGGTTCGCGCGACCACTCGCCGCGGGATCGACCACGCGCCGGGTGGGAGCGCATCATGGGCCCGTGGCCATCAGCGTGTTCGACCTGTTCACGGTCGGTATCGGGCCGTCGTCGTCCCACACCGTGGGGCCGATGCGGGCCGCGCTGACGTTCGCACGCGGCCTGTCCGACGACGGCCTGCTGCCCCTGGTCGAGCGCGTGCACGTGGAGCTGTTCGGCTCGCTCGGCGCGACCGGGCACGGGCACGGCAGCGAGAACGCGGTCGTGCTGGGCCTGCTCGGCGAGGCGCCCGAGACCGTCGACACCGCCGCGGGCCCGGCCCGCGTCGCGGCCGTCCGCGAGTCCGGACGGCTGCCGCTGCTCGACAAGCACCCGGTCGCCTTCGGCCCGGACGATCTGGTGATGCACCGGCGCACCTCGCTGCCCTTCCATCCCAACGGCATGCGCTTCACCGCCTGGGGGCCTGCCGGCGAGGTGCAGCGCGAACGCGTCTACTACTCCGTCGGGGGCGGCTTCGTCGTCGACGAGGACGCGGCCGGCGCCGACCGGATCGTGGCCGACGAGACCCCGCTGGCGTTCCCCTTCCGGAGCGGTGTCGAGCTGCTCGACCGCTGCCGCGAGACCGGGTTGTCGATCAGCAGCGTCATGCTCGCGAACGAGACCGCCTGGCGCAGCACCGACGAGGTCCGCGCCGGCCTGCTGCACATCTGGCAGGTGATGGCCGAGTGCGTCCGCCACGGCTGGACGAACGAGGGCACGCTGCCGGGCGGGCTGAAGGTACGCCGGCGGGCGCCCGAGCTGTACCGGCGGCTGTGCGCCGACCCGTTCGCCACCGACCCGCTGCGGGTCATGGACTGGGTCGACCTCTTCGCGCTCGCGGTGAACGAGGAGAACGCCGCCGGCGGCCGGATCGTCACCGCCCCGACCAACGGCGCGGCCGGTGTGCTGCCCGCGGTCCTGCACTACTACGTGCGGTTCTGCCCGTCGGCGTCGGACGACGGCATCGTGCGCTTCCTGCTGTGCGCCGGCGCGATCGGCGTGCTGTACAAGGAGAACGCGTCGATCTCGGGCGCCGAGGTCGGCTGCCAGGGCGAGGTCGGCTCGGCCTGCTCGATGGCCGCCGGCGCGCTGTGCGAGGCCCTGGGCGGCACGCCCGAGCAGGTCGAGAACGCGGCCGAGATCGGCATGGAGCACAACCTCGGGTTGACCTGCGACCCCGTCGGCGGCCTCGTCCAGGTGCCCTGCATCGAGCGCAACGCCATGGCGGCGGTGAAGGCCATCAACGCGGCGCGGATCGCGTTGAGCGGCGACGGCACCCACGTCGTCAGCCTGGACAAGGTCATCAGGACGATGCGCGACACCGGCCGCGACATGTCGGTCAAGTACAAGGAGACGGCGCGAGGCGGGCTCGCCGTCAACGTCATCGAGTGCTGAGCACCGGCGCGACCCGACCGCGGCCGTGACGGGGATCAGCCGGCCACGCCCACCGGCGCGTCGGCGGGCACGTCGGCGCGCTTGACGTTGATGAGGAACACCGCGGCGAGGACGGCGGCGACGCCGAAACCCGCGCCCATCAGGAAGCCCTGACCCGACGCGTGCGCGAGCAGCCCCCGGCTGAACTCGCGATACGGGCCGCCGAAGAACGCCGCGGCACGCCCCTGTTGCGCCTGCGGGAGCGAGGCGACGAAGTCGCGGATGTCCTGCTGCTGCAGGCCGTTGTTGCCGGCCCGCGAGACCCGCCCGGCGATGGCGCCGGCGAGCTGGCGGTCGCCGCCGGTCGAGCGCTCGAGCGCCGCGCGCAGGCCGTCGGCGTGCGAGTTGGCGTAGTTGCGTCCGGCCGTGCCGAACACCGTCGTCATCACCGAGAGGCCGAGGGCACCACCGACCTGCTGGCCGACGTTGAGCAGCGCCGACGCCAGGCCGGCGTCGGTGTGCGCGACCTTGGAGACCGCGGCCGACGTCAGCGGTACGAACAGGAATCCCATCGCCACCGCGAGCACGATCATGCCCGGCAGCAGCGTGCCCGCGTAGCTCGAGTCGGAGTCCACCTGCGCGAACCACACCAGCGAGGCGGTGAGCAGCAGCGTGCCGGTGACGATGAGCGGCTTCGGGCCGGTACGCCCCAGCGCCTTCGCCACCACCTGCGACACCACGCCGATCATCGCCGCGACCGGCAGGAACGAGAAGCCGGTCTTGAGCGCGCTGTACTCGCGCACGCCCTGCACGAAGAAGGTGACGAAGTAGAACATGCCGAACATCGCGGCGCCGACCACGAACATCACGAGGTAGGCCCCGCTGCGGCTGCGGTTCTCGAAGATGCGCATGGGCATCATCGGGTCGGCGACGATCCTGGCCTCGAAGTAGACGAAGAAGACGAGCAGGACCACGGCCGCCACGAACGTCACGACGGTCTCGGCGTTGCTCCACCCGCTGTGCGCGACGTGGATGAAGCCGTAGACCATCGCGACCATCCCCGCGACGGACAGCAGCGCGCCCACGACGTCGAAGCGCCCCCGCAGCCGCTCGGAGTGGTGCAGCACCCCGGCCGCGCCGATCATGAGCGCGATGCCGATGGGGACGTTGACGAACAGCACCCAGCGCCAGCTGAGGTAGTTCGTCAGCACACCGCCGAGCAGCAGGCCGAGCGCGGCACCGGCACCCGACACCGCCGCGTAGACGCCGATGGCGCGGGTGCGCGCCTCGCCCTCCTCGAACTCGGTCGTGATGAGCGAGAGCGCGGTGGGCGACGCGATCGCCCCGCCGACGCCCTGGATCGCGCGGCCGACCAGCAGCATCGCGAAGTTCGGTGCGACCCCGGCGAGGAAGCTGCCGAGCGTGAACAGGCCCAACCCGACGACGAACATGCGGCGCCGACCCAGGACGTCGCCCATGCGCCCGCCGAGCAGCAGCAGCCCACCGAAGGCGAGCGTGTAGGCGTTCAGGGCCCAGGTCATGTCGGTCTGGCTCTTGTCGAAGTACGAGCCCATCGACGGCAGCGCGATGTTCACGATGGTCCCGTCGAGCACCACCATCATCTGCGCGCCGGCGATGACGAGCAGCGTCAGGGCCGGGTGCGCCGCGCCCCGGCGCGCGCGGGCCTGCGCGGCGCCGGGCGCCTCGGTGTCGGTCACGGTGAGCTCCTTCGGCGGCGACGTGGACGTCCCCCGCCGCGTACCGTAAGGTCGCCGCGTTAGTGAACGCAACCGTCTATTACGCGAAGTCATCGGGAGACCGTGCCGACGCCTGCAGCGCCGCAGCGCCGACGGGGCGCCGCCCTCGAGCGTGCCATCCTCGACGCCGCCTACGCCGAGCTCGTCGACGTCGGCTACGCGGCGTTCGCGGTCGAGGGCGTCGCCGCCCGCGCACGCACCGGCAAGGCGAGTATCTACCGGCGCTGGCCGAGCCGGCAGGAGCTCGTCACGGATGCGCTCGTCACCCACCTGCCCGGCCCGGACGACCGCAGCCTCGCCATCGGCGAGATGTTCGGTGGCGACGTCACCACCGCCGACGCGTTGCGCACGGTGGGCGGTCTCATCGTGCAGGTCCTCGCGAGCCCGGCCGGCCGGGTGCTGCGCGCGGTCAAGCTCGAGGCCGTCACCGACCCCGCACTCGCCGCGCTCGTCGACGACCGCTTCCAGGCCCCCCGGCGCGCCGCCATGCTCGCGCTGCTCGAACGCGGGGTGCGCCGCGGCGAGGTCCGGCCCGAGGCCGCGACCCCGCTCGTCGCCGACGTGCTGCCGGCCGTCATCGCCCATCACATGTTCCTGCAGGACAGGACGGTCTCGGACGCCGATGTCGCCGCCATCATCGAGCAGATCATGATTCCGCTGGTGTCCGCCGGATAGCCGTCTTGGCGGGTTATGGTGCGTTCGCCCACAAGGTCACCGGCGCTCCCAGCGACCGCCCCCCTCACGCGAAACGGACCGAATCCCGTGATCGATCGCACCATCTCCCGCCGTTCCCTGCTCGCCGGCGCCGTCGTCGGTGGCGCCGGCGCGGCGTTCCTCGGCGCCACCGGCGGTACCGCCGCCGCCGCGCCGACCCCGTCCCGCACCGCCCGGGTCACCGTCCTGGGCAGCACGGACCTTCACGGCCACATCTACAACTGGGACTACTACAAGGACGCCGAGTACGACGACACCGCGCACAACGACGTCGGCGTCGCCAAGGTCGCCACGCTCATCAAGGCCGTGCGCGAGGAACGCGCCCACACGCTCACGCTCGACGCGGGCGACACCATCCAGGGCACGCCGCTCACCTACTACTACGCCGCGATCGACCCCATCACCGGGCCGAAGGCGCCGACGCATCCGATGGCCGCCGCGATGAACGAGATCGGTTACGACGCGGCGTGCCTGGGCAACCACGAGTTCAACTACGGCGTCCCGCTGCTGCGCAAGTTCCAGTCGCAGCTGCACCACCCGCTGCTCGGCGCGAACGCGCTCGACTGGAAGACCCGCGCCGCGGCGTTCCCCGAGTACGTGATCAAGAAGGTCAAGATCGCGACGCTGACCGACAGCACGAAGCGCCCCGGCGACTACGTCAACGTCGGCATCGTCGGCTTCGTGACGCCGGGCTGCGCCATCTGGGACAAGGCGAACCTCGACGGCAAGATCACCTTCAACGGCATCGTCGAGCAGGCGAAGCGGGTCATCCCGCGCGTCAAGGCGGCCGGCGCCGACATCGTCGTCGTGGCCTGCCACTCCGGCGCCGACACCTCGTCGTCCTACGGCGACGCGCTGCCCTGGCCTGAGAACGCCTCCACCCTGCTCGCGCAGCAGGTGCCGGGGATAGACGCGATCCTCGTCGGGCACGCGCACGTCGAGATCCCGCAGCGCTACGTCGTCAACAGCAAGACCGGCAAGAACGTGCTGCTGTGCGAGCCCTACTACTGGGGCATGCGACTCGCCGTCATGGACCTCGACATCTCCTACGCCGAGGCCACGGGTTGGCAGGTCACCTCGGCGACCTCGACCCTGCTCAACTCGAACACCGTCGACGCCGACCCTGCCGTCCTCGCGGTGAGCAAGGCCGCCCACGACAAGACGCGGACGTACGTGAACAGCGTCATCGGGACGTCCACCGCCGCGCTGAGCGCCGCGACCTCGCGCTACGAGGACACGCCGGCCATCGACTTCATCAACTACGTGCAGGCCGAGGCGGTCAAGAAGGCGACCGGGACGACGCTGCCGGTGCTCTCCATCGCCGCGCCCTTCAACAAGCTCGCCGCGATCCCGAAGGGCAACGTCACGGTCCGCGACATCGCCGGGCTCTACATCTACGACAACACGCTCGAGGCCATCCAGTTCACCGGCGCGCAGGTGCGTGCCTACCTGGAGTTCTCGGCGCGGTACTTCAAGCAGGTCAGCGGGACGGGCCCGTTCACCGCCGACCAGCTCACCAACGCCGTCACCCCGACCGCGCCCGGCGGCACCCCCGACTACAACTACGACATCATGGGCGGCTTCGACGCCCCGCTGACCTACGACATCGACGTCGCCCAGCCCGCAGGCTCGCGGATCCTGAACCTCGCCTACGGCGGCACTCCCGTCGCCGACGGCGACCAGTTCGTCATCGCGATCAACAACTACCGCGCGTCCGGCGGCGGCAACTTCCCGGGCGTCACGACGGCGCCGGTGCTCTACAACGCGCAGGTCGCGATCACCCAGCTGCTCATCCAGTGGGTGACCGACCACAAGACCGTCGACCCGAGCCTGTTCTCCACGATCGACTGGCGACTCGTCTCGGGCGGCACGCCCATCACCGTCACCGGCTGAGCACTCGCCCGACCGCCGCCGGCTGCCTCGCCACCGCATCCGGTCCGGCCCACCCACCCCCACTCTCGGTGATCGACATCCACTTGCCGTCGCTCCAACAGCGGTAACCGAATGTCGATCACCAGGTCGGGTGCGGGGTGGGTCGGCGGACGGGGAGGGGACGGGCCGTCTCGCGGTCGGCCGGCCCGTCCTTGTAGGCTCATGCGCTGGTGGCTTCGAGACCCTTCGAGCCGCTTGGAGGCTTCGCCTAGTCTGGTCTATGGCGCCGCACTGCTAATGCGGTTTGGGCTAACCGCCCATCCCGGGTTCGAATCCCGGAGCCTCCGCCGGATAGACTTCGGTCTGTTCGCACGATGCGCCCGTAGCTCAACGGATAGAGCACTTGACTACGGATCAAGAGGTTGCAGGTTCGAGTCCTGCCGGGCGCACAGAGCACAGCCCCCGCCGCCGCGGGGGCTGTGTGCGTCTCCGGGTCGCGGCGCTCAGCCCCGCTGGGCGCGGTGGTGCTCGGCGATGTGCTTGCGCAGCGCGGCGTCGCTGTGCCGCACACTCATCGCCACCACCGGCTCGACCGCCCGGCCGAGCGCCTTGCCCGCGATGCCGCCGGGCAGGTCGTAGCTGAACTCGACCGAGATCTTCGTCCGGTCGGGGCCGTCGGGCTCGAAGCGCCAGACCGACGAGTTGCTGAACCCCTTGATCGACGTCAGGGCGATGAGCCGGTCCTGCTCCCACTGGGTGATCTCGACGCGCGACGCCAGCTTCACCGGCTTGACGTGGAACGTCGCGTCGAAGACGGCGCCGAGGCCGCGAGGGGTCGCGGGGTCGCGCACCTCGAACCTCTCCACCCCGAACATCCAGGTGGGGACGTGCGCGGGGTCGTCGATGTAGGCGAAGGCGACCGCGACCGGCGCCTCGGCGATGCCGTCGTGGTGGAGATGGACCATGTGTCCGGACCCTAGCCGCGCGCCCGGCACGCGGCGCGCCGAAAGCGGCCCGCAGCGAGCGAGGTCACGAGCGACCCCGCGGATCGGCCGTCGGGATCGGTGCTGCGCATCGCCTGTGGATGTGCCACGATCTCGCTGTGCTCTACGCCGACGGCCTGCTCGGGCTGATCCTCTTCGGTCTGTGGTTGTTCTGCGTCATCGACGTCATCACCACCGATGAGTCGAGCATGCGCAACCTGCCCAAGCTCCCGTGGGTGCTCATCGTCGTGCTGCTGTTCGACATCGGCGCGCTCGCCTGGTTGATCGCGGGACGCCCGTGGCCGGCCAGCGGCCCGCGGTCGGCCCCCACGCGCACGTCGCGCGCCTACCCCGAGTACGACCGGCCCGGCCGCCACGTCCCGCAGAACCCGGACGACGACGACGCGTTCCTCGCCCAGGTGCGCGCTCGCGCCGAGGAGCAGCGACGGCAGTACCAGGAGCGTCGCAAGCGCGAGCTCGACGACGAGCGCGGCCGCCTCACCCGCCGACCCGAGGACGACCAGCTCTGATCAGCGCGGCGGCGCGAGGAGCGCGGCGCTGCCCAGCACGCGGGTGACCGCGATCTCGAGCACCACCCGTCGCGGGTTCTCACGTGGCACGCGGTAGCGCTGCGCGTACCGCCGCTCGGCGTCGCGCACCCGTTCCGCCTCGTCGCGCAGCGTCGCCGTGCCCTCCCACGTGAGCCATCGACGGCCCTCGACCTGGCACAGCGCGGCAAGGCCTCGCTGCGCGACGTTGCGGGCCTTCTGGCTGGTGCCGCTGCAGATCACGCGCGCCACCGCGGTGTCGGCGTCCCACGTGAACCCGACGGGGGTGACGTGCGGCGTCCCGTCGCGACGCAGCGTCGTCAACGTGGCGAGGTGCCGCGCGGCGACGAAGGCCAGGCCCTCGTCGCTCAACGCGACCGCTGCCGCGCTCAGGTCAGCTGCCGGTCGTCGTGCGGCAGCACCGGCGGCGTCTCGTCGACGTCCGAGCCGCCGCCACCGCCGCGGCACCACGGGCACCACGGCTGCAGCCGGCGGTGCGTGGCGCTGGCCAGCAGCAGGTAAATCAACGACAGCTGGACGACGGCCCACAGCGCGCGGCCGTAGGGCGTGGTCGCGAAGTTCGAGCCGACGAGGACGGCGAGGTACGGCAGCAGGATGCGCGGCTCCGAGCCACTGTGGGCGACCCAGAACCGCCGGTGCACACGAGCGGCCCGCTCGGCCGCGTCGAGCGGCATGGACAGCATGCAGTGCTCGCACAGCGAGCGGTCGTGCTGGCGCATCAGCAGGAACATCGCGATGACGAAGGCGAACAGGGCGACCGGCACGGTGACCGCGAGCAGGCCGGGCGGCGGGAAGAGCCCTACCGCGACCACGGCCACGACGGCGACGCTCAGCAGCGTGGACGCATGGTGTCCGATCCGTCCGCCGGCCTGTCCGCCCCACGGCACGCTGTGATCGGTCATCGACGAAACCCCCTCGCATCGCGCCGATGCCCCACACACCGCCGCCGCGGCACGACGTCCGCGTCCCCCGCCGACGTGCGCTCGCTCCCGTCGAGTTAACCACTTCGGCCCGCCCGCCGGGCAATCCGGCGAGCGGGCCGAGAGCGGCTCGCGTACTACCTCGTCCTCAGTGGAGGCGACCGCCGCGCAGCCGCAGCTGCCAGAAGGCGCCGCCACCGACGAAGAGCAGGGCCAGGATCGCGACGAGCGGCAGGACGGGCAGGCCGCCGTCGGACTCGCCCGCGGCACCGGCCGGGATACCGGTCGGGATGTTGGTCGCCGGGACGACGGTGGCCGGGTCGGTGGTCGGCGCGGTCGTGGTCGGCTCGGTGACCGGGGCCTGGCTCGGGCCGGCAGCGGCGTTGGCGAGCGCCACGTTGAGCACGCCGTCGCCGGGGGCCAGCGCCAGCGGGCGGACGGCCCGGGCGGCGCCGGTGCCGGTCAGCTCGGTGATGCTCGCGCTGGACGGCGCCACGCCGTCGGCGTCGAGGACGTTGATCTCGATCGCGCGGACGAGCGTCTGGTTCTCGACGACCTCCGTCGACTGGTTCGGCGTGGCCTCGAGGTTGGACTCGTAGGAGTAGGTCGAGTCCTTCGGCTCGTGACCCGGCCCGGACTGCACGTTCAGGCCGATGTCGAGCAGGTTCTGCAGTCCGTCGGCGAGCTGACCCAGCGCGCTGGTGCCGCCCGCGGCACCGAGCTGGTCGGAGATGTCGTCGATGGCGCCGAGCAGCTGCTTCTGACCGGTGGCCAGCGCGGCGTTGATCGCGTCGATGACTGCCGTGAGGCCACTCAGTGCGGATGCGTCGGTCACGAGCTTCGAGCACGCGGTGAACTGACCCTTCAGCTCGTCCGTGATGCCGGTGACCGCCGCGGTCAGGCCCTTGGACAGGATCGTCGGCAGGTTCTTGACCAGGAAGGCCACGAGGTCGAAGTTCGACGTCGACAGGTTCGAGATGTCCTTGCCGAGCACGGTCGACAACAACTTCTTCAGGTTGACGGCGATCGTCGCGTCGGGGACGTCGATCGTCACGCCGTTCTTGAAGTCGAGCGTCTTCGGCGTCGGGTCGGTGAGCGTGCAGCCGGCAGGCAGGGTGAAGCCGGTGGGGAGCCCGGTGATGCCGGCAATCGGCAGGCTGCTCAGGCTCGAGCCCGACAGCGCACCCTTGAGCTGCGTGAGCAGCGCTCCGAGGGCGGGCGACTCCAGCGACAGGTTCAGGCTGGCGATGCCGGAGGACGGCGTGATCACGTCGCCGCCCTTGCGGGTGCCGACCTGGGCGTAGACCGCGCCGACGGACCCGGTGACACCACCGAGCGCGGCCGGGGACGCCCCGGGCAGGGCACCGAGACCGAGGTCCGGCAGCGCGGGGACGCCCGGGATCGTGACGTCGCCGAGCGCGGCTCCGGTCAGGTTGATCGTCGCGGACTGGGGCGCGCCGTCGTTGTCGTCGCCGAGGCTGGCGCCGCCGTCGTCGGCCACGGCGCCGGCGGCACCGAGGGACTTGCCGTTGAGGTTGGCGGTGGCGACCTGGTTGACGACACCGGCGTCGACCGCGGGCTTGCTCGGGATGCTGACCGCGTTGGTGAGCGGCAGGTCGATCGCGTTGAGCGCCTTGACGTCCAACGGGTTCTGGTCGGACGTGTCACCGGGGGCCTTGGCCCGGGCGTCCTGCAGGTCGGCCAGGCTCTGGATGGGATTGCCGCCGGCCGCCCCGTCGAGGAAACGGCCGACGGCCTGCGCGTTGGGGAGGTCGGCGGCCGAGGCGGTACCGCCGCCGGCCGCGACGATCGCGGTGCTCGCGAGCCCGACCGCCGCGGTCGCGGCGACGAGCCGCCCCCGCCGACTGCGGCGAACGGGACGTGGGGTGCTGCGTTGCACCAGGGACATTCGGGGCCCTCATTCACTCCGGCCGGCGATCCGCCGGCACAACCGACTCGAACGACTTTCGTGCATCCCCACCGAGCCGACGCTGTCGGACGGATACGTGCTGTGTAACGACGCACGCTCGGTGTTGTTACGCGGTACGGGGCCCGGTTACTCCCGGGTAATGCGCACCGTACCGCAACGCGGCGGGTGCGTCGCGCCGAACGGCGGGCCGCTGCGGGGCTACCGGTTCGAGCCGTTCGTACGGTTCGCCCCGGGCGGGGCGGCCGTCCGTCTCGCCCGCGTTCGGCCACAGCGACATCGCCCGCTCCGCCTGGGCGGTGATCGACAACGAGGGGTTCACTCCCAGGTTCGCGGTGAGCGTCGAACCGTCCACCACGTGCAGGCCGTCGTAGCCGTAGAGCCGGTGGTACGCATCGATGACGCCGGTCTGCGCCGAGTCGCCGATGGAGCAGCCGCCGATGAAGTGCGCGGTCATCGGGATGTTCATCAGGTCGCCCCAGGTGCCGCCGGCCATGCCCCCGACGTTCTCGGCGAGCTGGTCGGCGGCGCGATTGGCGACCGGGATCCACGTGGGGTTCGGCTCGCCCTCGCCCTGCACGCTCGTCAGCCGCCCGGCTCCGAAGCGCGAACGGCGCCGCGACACGGTGATCGAGTTGTTCAGCGACTGCATCACCAACAGGATGATCACCCGCTCCGACCACTTGCGCGGGACGAGCATCAGCGCCCGCGACGGGTGCCGGGCCATCATCGCGACCAGCTGCAACCACCGGGTGCGACGAGGGCCGCCCTCGGTCATCGGCGCGTTGAGCAACCCCATCGCGTTGCTGCCCTTGCCGTAGCGGCACGGCTCGATGTGGGTGTTCTCGTCCGGGTGCCACGACGAGGTGATCGCGACGCCGGCGGTGTAGTCGCGCTCGGGCTTGGGGATGCGGACGCCGAGGATCGCCTCGGAGTTGGTCCGCGTCAGGTAACCCAGTCTCGGCGAGATGTCGGGCAGGCTCGTCTCCCGCAGCCGGTGCAGCAGCTTCTGGGTGTTGTAGGTGCCGGCGGCGAACACGACCTGGTCGGCGGTGAAGGTCGTCCCGCGCTTGCCGAACCACCGACCGGTGCGCTCCGTGCGCACCTCGTACCCGCGCGAGCGGCGCGGCCGCACGTCGGTGACGGTCGTCAGGGGGTGGATCACCGCGCCCTGCTTCTCGGCGAGGTACAGGTAGTTCGTCATGAGCGTGTTCTTCGCGCCGTGGCGGCAGCCGGTCATGCACTCGCCGCACTGGATGCAGCCGGTGCGATCGGGCCCGGCGCCGCCGAAGAACGGGTCGGGCACGGTGACACCCGGCTCGGTCCGGCCGTCGCGGCCGAAGAACACCCCCACCGGTGTGGGGGTGTAGGTGTCGGCGCGACCGAACTGCTCGGCGAGGCGCTGCATCTCGACGTCACACGGCGTCGTCGTCGGGTTGGTGACGACGCCGAGCATGCGCTTGGCCTGCGCGTAGTGCGGCGCGAGCTCGTCGCGCCAGTCGGTGATGTGCGCCCACTGCGGGTCGTCGTAGAACGGCTGCAGCGGCTCGTAGAGGGTGTTGGCGTAGTTGAGCGAGCCGCCGCCGACCCCTGCGCCGGCCATGATCAGGCAGTCCTTGAGCAGGTGGATGCGCTGGATGCCGGTCATCCCCAGTTTGGGAGCCCAGAGGTAGTCACGCGCCCGCCACGATGTCTTGGGCAGGGTGTCGTTCGTGAACCGGCGACCGGCCTCGAGCACACCGACGCGGTAGCCCTTCTCGCTCAGCCGCAGCGCCGTGACGCTGCCACCGAACCCCGAGCCGATGACGACGACGTCGTAATGGATGGTCTCGACCACGAGCGGAGTGTAGGCGTGTCAGGGCGTCACGCGCATCAGCTTGGCAGGATTGCGGACCACGAGCACGGCGCCGATGCGGCCGTCGACGACGTCGAGCAGCGTGACGTGCTCGGCGCGGTAGCCGGTGGCGCCGTCCGGTGCGAAGCCGGCGAGGCCGAGCCGCCCGTTGACCCGCACCAGCCGCTGGCTCTCGGCCGGGACGCCGGCGGCGACGCCGAGCAGGAACCGCGCGACCTTGTCCGCGCCCAGCACCGGCCGGCGGGCCGCGCTGACGACGCCACCGCCGTCGCTCACCAGCGTGACGTCCGGCGCCAGCAGAGCGAGCAGCCGGGCGAGGTCGCCGGTCGCGCACGCGGCGAGGAACTGCTCGGTCACGCGCCGCTGCTGCGCCGCGTCCGCCTCGAAACGCGGTCGACGCGCCTGCACGTGCTCACGGGCGCGGTGCGCCAGCTGCCGCACCGCCGCGGGCGTGCGGTCGAGCGCGGCGGCCACCTCGTCGTGCGACATCCCGAACACCTCGCGCAGCACGAACACCGCCCGCTCGGCCGGGGAGAGGGTCTCGAGCACCACGAGCAGCGCCAGCGACACGTCCTGCTCCCGGTCCAGCCGGTCGGTGACGTCGTCGGCGGGGTCGGGCTCGACGAGCGGCTCGGGCAGCCACGGGCCGAGGTACGTCTCGCGCGTGGCCGCCGCGGTCCGCAACCGGTTGAGCGCCTGGTTGGTGACCGTCCGCACGAGGTAGGCGCGGGGGTCACGCACCGGCGAACGATCGGCCGCCGACCACCGCAACCAGGTGTCCTGGACGACGTCCTCGGCGTCGGCGACCGATCCGAGCAGGTCGTAGGCGACCCGGAACAGCAGCCGCCGGTGCGCGTCGAACGGCTCGGTCACGGCACCGGCCGCAGCTCGCACCGGTCGCTGAAGCCCTGGCTGGGCAGCCCCAGCGCGGTGTTGAAGCGGGCCCGCTGGTTCTCCAGCGCAACGGTGGCGGTGAGCTCGACCAGCTGCGCCTCGTCGAGGAACTCGCGCAGCCGCGCGACGTGCTCGTCGGTGACCGTCAGCGGCGTCGTGCTCATCGCCTCGGCGTACTCCATCGCCGCACGCTCCACCGGCGCGTAGACGTCACTCTCGCGCCAGCGGGGAACCGATCGCACCTTCTGCGGGTCGATGCCCTCGTTCATCCCGATCCAGTAGCCGAAGTCCATGCACCATTCGCAGCCGATCGCCGCCGCAGACGCCATGACGGCGAGTGTGCCCACCGGCGCCGGGAGCGCCGACCACTTCTGCGCCGACATCTCGGCCTTGACGTACGTCCGGAACACGCGCCGGTTGTGCCCCATCGCCCGGGCGGGGTCCAGGACGTCGCCGAAGCGGCGGCGGGAGTACCACTCGCCCAGCTTCATCGAGGGGCTGCGGGGCGGGTCGAGCGAGATGCGGGCCATCGGATCCTCCTGCGGTGGGTTGTTGCCGCATACGACACCAACTCACCGCGGAATGTGACACGCCCGCCGCCGGCTCAGCCGAAGCGGCCCGAGATGTAGTCCTCCGTCCGCCGGTCCGACGGGTTGGCGAAGATGCGCTCGGTGTCGTCCATCTCGACGAGCTGCCCCGGCTTGCCGATGCCCGCGAGGTTGAAGAACGCGGTGCGGTCCGAGACGCGCGCGGCCTGCTGCATGTTATGGGTGACGATCACGATCGTGTACGTCTCCTTGAGCTCCTGGATCAGGTCCTCGATCGCGAGCGTGGAGATCGGGTCGAGGGCCGAGCAGGGCTCGTCCATCAGCAGCACCTGCGGTTCGACGGCGATGGCCCGCGCGATGCACAACCGCTGCTGCTGCCCGCCCGAGAGCCCGGCGCCCGGCTTGTCGAGGCGGTCCTTGACCTCGTCCCACAGGTTCGCACCGCGCAGGGACTTCTCGACGACGGCGTCGGTCGAGGCCTTGTTCATCCGCTTGCTGTTGAGCTTCAGGCCGGCCACGACGTTGTCGTAGATCGACATGGTCGGGAACGGGTTCGGGCGCTGGAACACCATGCCGATGGTCCGGCGGACGTCGACGGGGTCGACCTCGCTGGCGTAGATGTTCTCGCCGTCGAGCAGGACGTTGCCCTTGACGCTCGCGCCGGCGATCACCTCGTGCATGCGGTTCAGGGTGCGCAGCACCGTCGACTTGCCGCAGCCCGACGGGCCGATGAACGCGGTCACCGACCGCGGCGCGATGGTGAAGTTGACGTCGCTGACGGCGAGGAACTTGCCGTAGTAGATGTCGAGGTTCTTGGCCTCGAGGCGCTTGGCCATGTCGGTCGTCTCCGGAATCCGGCCGCTCAGGCGGCGATCTTGGTGCGCCGGCCGATGAGCCGCGCGACGAGGTTGAGGGCGAGCACGATGAGGATGAGCGACAGCGCCGCCCCCCACATCCGCTCCGGGGCGTAGTTGGCGACGGCGCCCGCGACCCGGTTGCCGTTGGCGTCGAGGTGGTAGGCCGTCGCACCGGACGAGGTGTTGTAGTTCAGGAACTGGTCGTTGATGAATCCGGGCAGCGAGCTCTGGAAGCCACCGAAGAGGTTCGCGTTCGCACCCTTCGCGTACCCGACGAGGATCAGCAGCGGCGCCGTCTCACCGGCGACGCGGGCGATGCCCAGCACGACACCGGTGATCAGGCCGGTGAGCGCGGTCGGGATCACGACCCGTGCGATGGTCTTCCACTTCGGGATCCCCAGTGCGTAGGACGCCTCGCGCAGCTCGTTGGGGACGAGCTTGAGCATCTCCTCCGTGGTGCGGACGAGCACCGGGATCATCAGGATCACGAGCGCGAGCGAGACCATCCAGCCAGCACGAACGCCGCCGAGCGTGGTGATGAACAGCGCGTAGATGAACAGCGCGGCGACGATGGACGGGATGCCGGTGAGGATGTCCACCATGAAGGTGGTGACCCGCGCGAAGAGACCGCGGCCGCCGTACTCGACGAGGTAGACGCCGACCAGGATGCCGATCGGCACCGAGATGACGGTGCACAGCGCGACCTGCTCGGCCGTCCCGATGATGGCGGCCGAGATGCCGCCGCCCTTCATGGCCTGGCTGATGCCGGTCTGGTCCGACGTCCACCAGTCGGCGGCGGCCAGGACGGAGTAGCCCTTCCCGATCACCGTGACGAGCAGCCACACCAGCGGCACCATCGCGGCGGCGAACGCGAGCCAGACGAGCGTGGTCGCGACGTTGTTCTTGACACGCCGGCTGCCACGGGCCTTGGCGAACGTGGGCGCGGCGGGCGGGCTCGCGATCGCGGTCATCACTGCACCGCCTTCCGGTTGACGACGGCGCGCGCCGCCGAGTTGACGACGAAGGTCAGCACGAACAGGACCAGGCCGGCGGCGATGTAGACGCCGGTGGTCTCGGGGTTGTTGAACTCGGCCGAGCCGTTGGCGATCTTCGAGGCGAAGGTGTCGCCGCCGGTGAAGATCGTGAAGCGGAACGGCGGGCTCGCCGTCGAGACGATGAGGTAGACGGCGATGGTCTCGCCGAGGGCCCGGCCGAGACCCAGCATGGAGCCGCTGACGACGCCCGCGCGGCCGTAGGGGATCACCGCCATGCGGATCATCTCCCACTTGGTGGCGCCCAGCGCGAGCGCGGCCTCCACGTTGGCGCGGGGCGTCCGCTCGAAGACGTCGCGGCTGATGGCGGTGATGATCGGCAAGATCATCACGGCGAGGACGACACCGCCGTCGAAGATCGTGCCGCGCGCCTGGGCGCTATGGAAGAGCGGCAGCGGGATGTCGGCGAGGACTCGCTGCACCGGCTCCAGCTTGGGGGCGAGCACGAACGCGCCCCAGATGCCGTAGACGATCGAGGGGATCGCGGCGAGCAGGTCGAGCACGTACGCCACCGGCTTCGCGAGGCGGCGCGGCGCGTACTGCGTGATGAACAGGGCCACGCCGATGGCGACGGGCACGGCGATGACGAGCGCGATGAGCGAGATGATCACCGTCACCCAGAGCAGCGGCGCGATGCCGAAGCGCAGGTTGCCCGGTGTCGTCTGCCAATTCGTCGAGGTGAGGAAGTTGTCCTTGTCGTCGAGGATCGACGGCACCGACTTGATGGCGAGGAAGGTGCCGATCAGCACCACGAGCACGATGACGACCCCGGACGCGCCGGCGGTCAGGCCCGCGAAGATGCGATCGCCGATCCGCACCTTGCCGCCGGCCGCGGTGGTGCCGCCCCCGGCGACGGGCGTGCTGTCGGCCGGTCCATGGGCGAGCGGGTCGCTCGACGCCACGGCCACGGGGGCCATGGCGGCCCCGGCGTCCGCTGGCTGGTCGAGCACCGATTCGCCGCCGACCCGTGGCGGCGGCAGCGGCTCGCCCGGTGTGTCGGAGCCGGTCCGGCCTGCGCGTTCGGTCATCGTGTCTCGCTCTGTCACTGGCTGTCAGTCCTTCGCACCGAGTCCCCGTCGGGTGCTCGCGCGAGCACCCGACGGGGACCAGAGGTGAGTCGTCAGCTGATCTTGGCGATCGACGCCTTGACCTTGGTGGCGAGCTCGGTGGGGATGGGCGCGTAGCCCTTGGAGGCCAGCACGTCCTGGCCGGCGCCGATCGTGTAGTTCAGAAAGTTCTTCACGAACGTGCCCTTGGCCGAGTCGCTGTACTTGGTGCAGGCGATCTCGTAGGTCACCAGGATGATCGGGTAGGCCTTGGCCGAGGACGGCTTGTAGTTGAGCTGGAGGCTCAGGTCGTCACCGGTGCCGGCGACCTTCGCCTCGCCGGCGGCCGCGCTCGCGGTGTCCTTCGAGATCTCGACCGGGCCGGAGCCGCTGTCGATCTGGGCGGTGGCGAGGCTGCTGTCGACGGCGAACGAGTACTCGGCGTAGCCGATCGAGCCCTCGGTCGCGGCGACCGCGGCGGCCACGCCCTGCGACTTGGCCTTGCCCTGGCCCTTGAACACCTTGGCGGCGTTGTCCTTGGCCGGCTCGGCGGTGAAGTCGCTCGGCGCCGTGGCGGCGAGGTACTTCTCGAAGTTCTGGGTGGTGCCGGAGGCGTCCGAGCGGAAGATCACGTTGATCGCGCTGCTCGGCAGCTTGGCGCCGGAGTTCTTCGCCGTGATGGCCGGGTCGTTCCACTTCGTGATCTTGCCGGTGAAGATCTTGGCCAGCAGGTCGGGCGTCAGCACGAGCTTGTCGACGCCGTCGAGCTTGTAGCCGATGGCGATGGGGCCGACGACCATGGGCAGGTCGAGGGGCGCGCTCTTGCAGCGCTTCTGCGCCGCCGCGACCTCGCCCGCGTCCTTGCTCAGCGGGGAGTCCGAGCCCGCGAAGTCGACCTGGCCGGCGTTGAACTGGCTGATGCCGGCGCCGGAGCCCGTCGGGTTGTAGTTGATCTTCGCGCCGGTACACGCCTTCTGGTAGGCGTTGGTCCACTCGGTGACCGCGTTGGTCTGTGCGGTCGAGCCCTCGCCGTTGAGGGTGCCGGTCGAGCAGGCCGCGGCGGCGCCGCCGCCGGTGCTGCTGCTGCCGGAGGTGGTCGCGCCGGTGGTGCTGCCAGCAGTGTCGCTGCTGCCGGAACCGCTCGCGTCGCTGCCGCAGGCCGCGAGCGCCACGGTGGTGGCGAGCAGGCCGGCGGCGACGCCCGCACGATTGAACTTCACGATCGGTTCTCCTTGGTCGGATGTCGTTTCCGCTCCGGACGCTAAGTTCGCGACATGGCGCGGCGGGGTGGCCAAGGTGAACGAGCAGTGAATGACGTGACGCCGTCCGGTAGCCCCCGCAAACCGGACATCTGAACCTCAGATGAACGAGCTCGCGATGGCGTGCGTACGGCCGACGGTCATCCGGTGCGCCATTGGACGTCCACGTCGTGGCGGGCGAACGCCTCGCGCTCGTACAGCCGGACGGCGCTCGGATTGTCGCCGTCGACGTAGAGCAGGACGTACGGGCAGCCCCGACCGGCGAGGTGGCGCAGGCCGCGCACGAGCAGGCCGCGGCCGAGCCCGAGGCGCTGTCCGCCCGGCGCGATCCCGAGCACGTAGACCTCGCCCGCACCGTCGGGGTGGATCTTGGTCCAGTGGAAGCCGAGCAGCTCGCCGTCGCGCTCGGCGAGCAGGAACCCGGCCGGGTCGAACCACGGTTCGGCCTCGCGGGCGCGCAGGTCCTCGAGGGTCAGCCGTCCCTGCTCGGGGTGGTTCGCGAACGCGGCGGCGTTCAGCGCCAGCCAGGCGTCCTCGTCGCGGCCGGCGTCGAAGCAGCGGACGGTGATCCCGTCCGCCAGCGGCGGGTCGGCGGGCAGCGGGATCTCGCCGGGCCGGCGCAGCTGGAACAGTTCGCGGCGCCGCTCGTAGCCCCGGGCCGCGAAGACGTCGATCAGCCGGCTGTGGGTGCCGTGCGACCAGACGGCAACCGGACGGTCGACCGCGTCGAGGACGGCGTCGGCGGCCGCGCCGTCGGCGGCGACGAGCTCGAGCTCGTCGCCGTCGAGCTGCCCGTACGCGCGCACCTCGTCGCCGGCACGGACGACGAGGTGCTCGACCCCGGCCGAGCGCAGATGGGTACGCGCCCGGTCCGACAGCGGCGGCGCGCCGTCCTTCTGCTCGACCGAGTCGGCGAGGGCGAGCACCGCCTGCCCGGTCTCGGGATCGGGGACGGTCGTGTCGATCGGCATACCGGCGACGCTAGTGCGCGCGGCCGGGCCGCCCGGCGGGCCGGGTCAGCGGGGAGCGGGCAGGCCGTCCAGCTCGGCGAGGTCGTCGGCACCGGAGTCGCGACGCGCCCCGAGCTCGGCGGGCCGCACGAACTTGTAGCCGACGTTGCGCACGGTGCCGATCATGGCCTCGTACTCACCGCCGAGCTTCGCACGCAGCCGCCGGACGTGGACGTCGACGGTGCGGGTACCGCCGAAGTAGTCGTAGCCCCACACCTCCTGCACCAGGTGCGAGCGGGTGAAGACCCGGCCGGGGTGCTGGGCGAGGAACTTCAGCAGCTCGAACTCCTTGTAGGTGAGGTCGAGCGCGACCCCCGCGAGCTTCGCCGAGTAGGTGCCCTCGTCGATGGTGAGCTCGCCGATCTCGAGGCGCCCGTCGACCTCGTCGGTCGCGGCGGCGCGACGCTCCGCGGCGAGGCGCAGGCGGGCGTCCAGCTCGGCGGGGCCGGCGGTGTCGAGGACGAAGTCGTCGACGGCCCACTCGCCCGACACCGCGATGAGGCCGCCCTCGGTGAGGACGACGAGGATGGGGACCGCCGTGCCCATCGCGGTGAGCAGCCGGACGAACGCGCGGGCCGACATCAGGTCGCGCCGGGCGTCGACCAGGACCGCGTCGCCGAGGGCGCGGTCGACCAGGGCACCGGCGTCCTGCGGCAGGACCGTCACCTGGTGCGGCAACAGGCCGAGCGCGGGCAGCACCTCGGTGGTGGGCTGGACGGCTCCGGTCAGCAGGATGAGCTCCACGCTCGCCTCCGGTCGTGTCGTTCGCCGGGTGGTCGGGTGCGCCATTGCCCCCGCAAAACGCTTTCAGACTACCCGACCGTTACCGGCCGGCGGCCGGCCGTTCGCCCCTACAGCCCCCGAAATACGGGCGTTACACGCCGGAAACACAGCACCGGGGTCGGGGGCGCTTGTCGCGCGGGTGGCGGGCCCGCGATGCTGGCGCCGATGCCCCCGCCACCCGCGGCGGGTCGCTCGAGCCCGGAGGACGCAGCCCGTGACCGCCACCCGTTCCAGCACCGTCGACGACGTCCTGCGCCGCAGCGCGCGACGCGTCGGCGACCGCAGCGCGCTCGTCTTCGAGGACCGGTCGTGGACCTATCGCGAGCTCGACGACGCCGTGACGCGGGCGGCGGCGGTGCTGCTCGGCCTCGGCCTCGGGCGCGGCGCGCGGGTCGCGGCGTACGGCCGCAACTCCGACGCCTACCTGATCGCGTTCCTCGCGTGCGCGCGGGCCGGCCTCGTCCACGTCCCCGTCAACTACGCCCTCACCGGCGGCGAGCTCGCGTACCTGCTCGAGCAGTCGGGCAGCACCGTGGTGCTCACCGACCCGTCCCTGGCCGACCGGGTCGCCGGCTGCGGCGCGTCGGTCACCCGGACGGTGCCGCTGCGCGACGCACCCGACTCGCTGCTGGCCCGGGCCCGCACCGGTGACGTCCCGTCCCTCGCCGTGGAGGTCACCGACACCGACCTCGTCCAGCTGCTCTACACGTCGGGAACGACGTCACGCCCGAAGGGCGCGATGATGACCCACCGCGCGCTGGTGCACGAGTACCTGTCCTCGGTCGTCGCGCTCGGGCTCGCCGCCGACGACGCGCCGCTGCACTCCATGCCGCTCTACCACTCCGCGCAGCTGCACGTCTTCCTGCTGCCCTACCTGGCGGTCGGCGCGACCAACCACCTGCTCGAGACGCCGGACATTCCCGAGATCCTGCGCCGGGTCGAGGCCGACCGCATCGGCGCGCTGTTCCTCGCGCCGACGGTGTGGGTGCCGCTGTCCCAGCACCCCGACTTCGCCACCCGCGACCTCGGCTCGCTGACGAAGGCGTTCTACGGGGCGTCGATCATGCCCCAGCCGGTGCTGCAGCGGCTGCAGGCGGCGCTGCCGGAGCTCGGCTTCCACAACTGCTTCGGGCAGTCCGAGATCGGGCCGCTCGCCACCGTCCTCGGGCCGGCCGAGCACGCCGAGCGGCCGGAGTCCTGCGGCCGGGCGGTGCTCTTCGTCGAGCTGCGCGTGGTCTCCCCCGAGGACGGCACCGACGTCCCGGCCGGGGAGCTCGGCGAGGTCGTGTACCGCTCGCCGCAGCTGTGCGAGGGCTACTGGGACAAGCCCGACGAGACCGCCGCGGCGTTCCGGGACGGCTGGTTCCGCTCCGGTGACCTGGTGCGCGCCGACGACGAGGGCTACATCACCGTCGTCGACCGCATCAAGGACGTCATCAACACCGGCGGCGTGCTCGTCGCGTCGCGCGAGGTCGAGGACGCCATCTACACCCACCCCGCGGTCGCCGAGGTCGCGGTGATCGGGACGCCCGACGAGCGGTGGATCGAGGCCGTCACCGCGTTCGTCGTCGTCAAGGACGAGGTCACCCCCGAGGAGATCGTCACGCACGCGCGGGAGAGCCTCGCGGGGTTCAAGGTGCCCAAGCACGTGCACCTCGTCGCCGAGCTGCCGCGCAATGCGTCGGGCAAGCTGCTCAAGCGCGTGCTGCGCGACTCGCTGCCCACCGCCGAAGGCGTCGGCTGACCGGCGACAATGGCAGGGTGGCCGTCCCGTCCCCCGTCGTCATGACCACCCGCGACGGCGTCCGGATCGTCGCCGACCACTGGCCCGCCGCCGATCGCCACATCGGCTGCGTCGTGGCGCACGGCTTCACCGGATGGGCTCGGAACCGGGAGATCGAACGCATCGTGCGCGGCCTGGCCGACGAGCGCTACGGCGTCCTCGCGCTGGACCTCCGCGGTCACGGCCGGTCCGGCGGGCTGGGTACGGCCGGCGCCGAGGAGATCCACGACGTGGCCGCGGGCGTCACCTGGCTGCGGGGCGCGGGGTACGAGCGGGTGGCGGTGCTCGGCTGGTCGATGGGCGGGTCGGCGGTGCTGCGGCACGCCGGTCTGGGCGGCGACGCCGACGCCGTCGTGAGCGTGAGCGCACCCGGGCTCTGGTTCGAACGGGGCACCCGGTCGATGCGCTTCGCCCACTGGATGTTCGAGAAGCGGACGGGCCGCACCGTCACCCGGCTGTGGCGGCGCACCCGCGTCGCCGCCGGGGGCTGGCCGGTCGTCCCCGAGTCACCGGCCGAGGTCGCCCCGGCCATCGGCCCGACACCGCTGCTCGTCGTGCACGGCGACGCCGACCGCTACTTCCCCCGCCGCCACGTCGACGCGCTCGCGGCGGCGGCGCCGGACGCCGCGGTGTGGATCGAGCCGGGCATGGGTCACGCCGAGCTCGCGACGTCCGACGACCTCGTGCACCGCATCGGCGCCTGGCTGGGCGACGCCCTCGCCGCGCCGGTCTGCCACCATGGCAGCCGTGACTGACGTGGGGACGGCGCCGGCGGCCGACGCCCCGTCGTCCCCCTCGCCCGCCACGACGGCCGCTGCGGGTCGCGACCTGCTCGCCGTCGCCGCCGTGGCCCTGGTCGTCGGGGCGGGCGCGACCGCCGCCGCATACGGCGGAGCGACGGCACTGCTCGTCGCGGTCGTGGCCGTGCAGACGCTCTTCGGGCTCGGCTGGGTGCTCGGCACCGGAATGCCGGGTCGGCGCGGCGGGGTCGTGGTCGGCGCCCTCGCGGCCGCGGGCGCCGACGTCGCCGTCTCGCTCTACCCGCAGGACCGCCTGGGGCCGCTCGTCGCGGTGCTGGCGCTCGCGGTACCGGTCGCCTTCGTCCACCAGCTGTTGCGCGGCGCCGCACGGGTACAGCTCGTCTCGTCGCTGTCCGCGGTGGCGCTGCTGGTGCTCGCGCAGGTGTCGGTGAGCGCGTGGGTGCAGCTGCGGCACGAGTTCACCGGCAGCGCCCGGCTCGGAACGGGCATCGAGGGCAGGGTGAGCGCCGCCGTCGTCGGTGCCGCGTTCGCCGCCGTCCTCGTCGGCTGCCTGGTCGACGTCGTGGTGTCGGTGCCGCGCTTCGACCCCGCGGTCCCCCGGGGCGTGCTCGGGCTGGTCGCCGCGGCCGCGGTCGGCGCCGCGGCCGCGTACCTCGCGCTGCGCGACGTCCGCGACTTCGGCGACGGCCGGGCGGTGTTCCTCGGCGCGGCGGTCGGTGCGCTGGCCGGGTTGCTCGCGATCGCCGCGACCTTCGTCGCGCACACGACACCCCGCGGGACGTCGTGGCTCGCCCGCCTCGGCCGACCGGTCTATACGGCGCTGCTGCCGGTGTGCGTGCTCGCGCCGGCGGCCTTCCTGCTGTGCCTGGCGATCCGGTCCTGACGGGCGCGGCGACCCGGCGCGACGGCGTCGGGCCATGACCGTCCTGGGCGTCGCGACGGTCGTCGTCGCGCTCGTGCTGCTCGCCGGTGCCGTGATGCTGCTCGACCGGCAGTGCGTCGCGCTGGCCGAGCGGCGCGCGGCCGCGCACCTCGCGGTGCCGCTGGGCCGGCCGCCGGTGGTCCGCGTGCACGGCCGCCCCTTCCTCACCCAGGCGCTGCGCGGCCGCTACCGCGCCGTGCACGTGGCCGGCACCGGGCTGCGGATCGGCGAGATGAACGGCGTCGCCCTGGACGCCCAGCTGCGCAACGTCTACCTGCCGCTGCGCGACCTGCTCGGTGGCCGCACCGAGGAGGTGCCGTGCGAGCACATCGAGGGCCGGCTGGTGCTGCCCTACGACGAGCTCGCCCGTGCGGCGCGGATCCCGGGGCTCGAGCTGCGGCCGTCCCGGGGGCGGGTGCTGGCGACGGCCGCCCTGCCCGTGCCGGGCATCAGCCAGCTCGCGCGGGTCACCGGCCGCGCCGTGCTCACCCTGGCCGAGGGCAACGCGGTCTGGTTGCAGGTGCGCGGCGTCTCGGTGGCCGGCATCAACGTTCCCTCGATCGTCCTCGGCCCGCTGCTGCCCTCGCTGGACGTGCCGATCGCCATGCCGGTGCTGCCGTACGGGCTGCGTCTCGACGAGCTGCGCCCCGAGGACGACGGCCTCGTCGTGCTCGCGTCGGCCGACGCGGTCGTCTTCCGCCGGTTGGCGGTCGAGCCGGTGCCCGGTCGTCCGCTTCCTCCCGTCCGTCCCACTGCACGGGACGCACGTCCCGACAGGTGACCGCGAGCTGTGTTACAGCCAGGTAGCGCGGGTTCCGCGGGGGCAGCTAGGCTCGCCGGTATGACCAGCTCGGTGAGGCTCCTGCTCACCTCCCGCCGCACGGTCGACCTGTGCCGTGTGGGCAGCTGCCTGTGTCGGCCCGCCTGATCGGCTGACGCCCGTCGCGACGACTCGCGACCCGGCCCGCGTCACCGACGCCCCGCCGCGCCGTCCCAGGACGGCCCCGGCACCGATGTGTGCCGAACGCTCTCGTGCATGCCCTACAACCTCTTCAAGGAGTGACCATGAGCCGTGAAGACGTGCTCGTCTCGGCCGATTGGGCCGAGCAGAACCTGAACACCGACGGCGTCGTCTTCGTCGAGGTCGACGAGGACACGTCGGCCTACGACGGCGGCCACATCAGCGGTGCCGTCAAGCTCGACTGGAAGACCGAACTGCAGGACCAGGTCCGGCGCGACTTCGTCGACAAGGAGCAGTTCGAGAAGCTGCTGTCGGACAAGGGCATCGGCAACGACGACACCGTCGTCCTCTACGGCGGCAACAACAACTGGTTCGCCGCATACGCGTACTGGTACTTCAAGCTCTACGGCCACTCCGACGTCAAGCTGCTCGACGGCGGGCGCAAGAAGTGGGAGCTCGACGGCCGCGAGCTGTCCAAGGACGCCGTGTCCCGGACCGCCACGCAGTACAGCGCGCAGGACCAGGACCTCGCCATCCGCGCCTTCCGCGACGAGACCGTCGACGCGATCGGCAAGAAGAACCTGGTCGACGTCCGCTCGCCCGACGAGTTCTCGGGCAAGCTGCTCGCCCCGGCGCACCTGCCGCAGGAGCAGAGCCAGCGCGGCGGTCACATCCCCACGGCGCTCAACGTCCCGTGGTCCAAGGCCGCGAACGAGGACGGCACCTTCAAGTCCAACGACGAGCTGGCCAAGCTCTACGCCGACGAGGGCCTGGACGACGGCCGCGACACCATCGCCTACTGCCGCATCGGCGAGCGGTCGAGCCACACCTGGTTCGCGCTGCACGAGCTGCTCGGTCACCAGAACGTCAAGAACTACGACGGCTCCTGGACCGAGTACGGCTCGCTCGTGGGCGTCCCGATCGAGAAGGGCGTCTGACATGTGCGGCGCACCGGCACAGACCCCGACGCTGCCCGCGGGCATCGACCTCACCAAAGAGACCGTGATCTACGGCGTCGTCTCCGCCGGCGAGGCCCCCGTTGCGGGTGCCTACGTGCGGCTGCTCGACGGCACCGGCGAGTTCACCGCCGAGGTCGTGACGTCGGCGACCGGCGACTTCCGCTTCTTCGCCGCGCCCGGCAGGTGGACGCTGTCGGTCCTGCACAAGGACGGCAAGGCCAAGAAGGACGTCCACGCCCTCGAGCCCGGGCTCGTGGAGGCCTCGCTCGGCCTGTCCTGACCCCCACCCATCCGCTCTTGGCGGCTGAGCGCAGCATGCTGCGCTCAGCCGCCAAAAGTGGTTAATAGACGAGGGCCTGGGCGTCCGGACGCAGGATCTCGTCGACGAAGCTGGCGCTGCCGCGGACGACGGTGCCGGGGACGAGGTCCGCCTCGGCGAGGTCGCGGCGCGCGGCGCACTGGGTGCAGACCGTCAGCGTGCCGGCGGCGAGGACCGCGTCGCGCAGGTCGGCGATCGGCGCGGAGTGCGGCAGCTCGAAGCCCTCGGCACGGCCGGGCACGGCGAGCCACACCGCGTCCCCGGTGAGCCACAGCGACACCTCGCCGCCGGCGGCGACGGCGGTGGCGGCGACCGTGAAGGCCTGGGCGCAGCGCTCGGGTGCCTCGGCGCCGGTCGTGCACTTCACGACGAGGGGACGGAGCGGCCGGGGCGTCGTCATGGGGCCATCCTGCCGGGCGGGTAGCGTCCGCGACCGTGGAGACCGTCTTCTTCGTGCTGCTGGTGCTCGCGTTCGTCGCGATCGCGGCGGCCGGCGTCCAGGTCGTGCGCAGGCAGTTCGCCGACCCGCGATGAGCGAGCCTGTCCCCGACACCACCGATCTGCGCGTGGGCGTGCCCGTGCACGACGCGCTGCTCGCGCTGCTGCCGCTCGTCGGCGTGTGGCGCGGCGAGGGCGTCGGCGTGGTGGCGTCCTCCGGCGAGGAGTTCGCCTTCGGCCAGCAGGTGACGGTCGCGCACGACGGCCGTCCGTTCCTCGCGTACGAGTCACGCTCCTGGCTCCTGGACGCCGACGGCACGGTCGTCCGCCAGGCGTGGCGCGAGACCGGCTTCTGGCGCCCCGGGCCGGGGCCGGACGACGTCGAGCTGGTGCTCGCGTCCCACACCGGGCAGGCCCTCGTGCTGGCCGGTACCGCCGGCGACCAGCGCTGGGAGCTCGCCACCGTGTCGGCCGAGCACGCCCCCAGCGCCAAGGACGTCGACGGCGAGCGACGGCTCTACGCCGTCCGTGGCGACGAGCTCGGGTACGCGACCGAGCTGGCCCCGGCCGGGCAGCCGTTCGCGCCGCACCTCAACGGCCGGCTGCGCCGCACCTAGGGCAGGTCGGGCAACGGCCGGTCGGGGTCGAGCTCGAAGCCGAGGTCGCGCCCGACCGAGTCGATCAGCAGCCACACCCGCCCGGTGAGCTCGGCCGTGAGGACGGCCCGGACCGGCGTCCCACCACCCTCGAGCCACCATGCGGCGGTGGCGTCGACGAGCCCGACCACGCCCACGATGACGCGCTCGGCCGCCGCGGCGTCGACCCCGAGGGCGCGCAGGTAGCGCTCGACGAGGACGCTGAGCTCGGCGGCGAAGGCCGCCTTGGCGTCGACGGCCGAGCGGGAGTCCTTGGCGCGGACGGCATATGCGTGCTGCGCGACGAAGCGGTACAGGTTGGGGTGCTCCTCGACCCAGCGCAGGTGCTGGCCGATCGCGGCGCCGATGATGTCGCGCGCCGAGCCGCCGACGGCCAGGCCGCCACGGATGTGCTCGCCGATCTCGTTGCCGATGTGCGCGGACACGGCGAGGTCGAGCGCTCGCTTGCCGTCGAAGTGGCGGTAGACGTGGGTACGCGGCACGCCGGCCTGCTCGGCGATCCGGGCCGTCAAGACCTCGGGCCCGTACTCCTCGATCGCGGCGATCGCGGCCGTGATGATCGCCTGCCGGCGTTCGCGCCGGTGCGGGTCCCACCGCGTCGAGCGACCGTCGCGGGAGGCACCCACGATCGGATCGGATCCCGCAGCCACGCCGCCAGCCTAGTTGTCCGCCGATTTAGGTGCGACGCCTTGTCAAGGACACCGGTAGGTAGTACACCTTGTTACACCTTCATCTGTGCACCCCGTCACACCGATCGGAGAGCGCCATGACCGCCAGCGCCCCCCTGCGCAGCGTCGACAGCGTCCGCAAGACCGCCACCCGGCTGCTCGGCTCCACGTCGCGCAACAGCTACAGCCCCGAGCTCGACATCGACTGGGACGCCCCCGTCGACGGTCAGTTCGCGGGGATGAAGTTCCTGCCCTACGAGCGGGTGTCGCTGTTCGGCACCGAGCTGTGGGAGCGGATGAGCGAGCAGCAGCGCCTCGAGCTGTCCCGGCAGGAGCTCGCGAGCATCGCGTCGACCGGGCTGTGGTTCGAGCTCATCCTGATCCAGCTGCTGACCCGGTGGGCCTACCACCAGGATCCGCAGGATCCGCGCACGCAGTACGCGCTCGCCGAGATCGGTGACGAGACCCGCCACATCATGATGTTCGCCAAGGCCGTCGAACGGGTCGGTGCCCCCACCTACCGGGTGCGGCGCTCGGTGCACCAGCTGGCGCGGCTGTACAAGGCCACCGCGAAGGGCCCGACGCTGTTCGCGCCGGTGCTGGTGGCCGAGGAGATCCTGGACCGGCTGCAGCGCGAGACGGTCAACGACGAGTCGGTGCATCCGCTCGTGCGGATGGTCAACCGCATCCACGTCGTCGAGGAGGCCCGCCACGTGCGCTTCGCGCGCGAGGAGGTCGCCCGGCAGATGGCCGACATCGGCCCGGTGGCCAAGGTCGTGGCCAACGTGCTCTCCGCCCTCGTCGCGGCCTTCGTGACGTCGTCGATCATCAGCCCCGAGGTGTACGCGAACATCGGGCTCGACCGCGACGAGGCCGTCCGCGCCGCCCGCGACAACGAGCACTACGCCGAGTCACGCCGGTGGATGGGCGAGAAGATCATGGCGTTCCTCGCCGAGCAGGGCATGGTCACCTGGTACACGCGGCCGATCTACGGCCTCGTCCATCTCGTCTGAGGGCGCCGGGCCGCAGGCATGAACGACCCCCGAGTCGGGCCGGTCGGATGACCGGGTCGGCTGGACGGGCCGACGACTCGGGGGCCGGGTAGCGATCCGGGTAGTGCTCGCCGCCGCACACGCGGCAGGGGGCAGTGCCCACGCTGGTCCGTTGGTCGTGCAGCGGTTAGCGGACCGCCACCTCACGTGTCCTGAAAGTCTTCAACTCCGGACCACCTCCTTCCTCGTGTACGTCCACGGTACGACCGGGACGGACGAGGCGGCAACGCCGTTTCGCGACGCGCAGCGCGGCCGGTTCCGGGACGGCTCAGGCGCCGGGGGGAAAGCCGCACAGCTGCCGGATCTCGCCGTCCAGCGCCGGCTGCCGTTCCCGTGACTTGCCGTCGAGGTCGACGACGTCCACCGGGCCCCGCACGCTGCTGACGAGCCAAACCGCGTCCGCCGCGTGCAGGTCGTCGACGCCGGCGAGGGTGTACGAGGTGCGCCACCCCGCCGCCGACGCGCGCTCGAAGAGCAGCTGCTGCGTGGTGCCGGCGAGGATGCCGGTGGGCCCGAGCGGGGTGGTGTGCAGCGTCCGTCCGAGCGCCCACACGACCGACGCGGTGGGCGCCTCGAGCACCGCACCGTCCCCGCTGACGAAGACGACGTCGTCGGCGCCGCGCCGCACGGCCTCGCGGTGGGCGGCCATGTTCACCGCGTAGGACAGCGTCTTCACGCCGCCGAGCAGCCAGGGCGAGGCCTCGAACGCGTCCGCGGCCAAGCCGCGTGCCAGGGTGACGACGCGCAGCCCGTCACGGCGCTGGCGCAGGCTCTCGGCCGCCATCGCGCTGACGCGCGCGAAGCCGGTGGGACGGCCGTCCACGCCGCGGGTGAGGACGAGCTTGAGCGCCGCCTCCCCCGTCCCCGGCCACGCGGCCACCGCGGTGGCGACGAGGTCGCGCCACGCCGGCTCGTCGAAGTCGATCTCGAGGGCGGCGGCCGAGCGCGCGAAGCGGGCGACGTGCGCATCGAGCTTGTCGACGGCCCGGCCGCCGTCGGCGGCGACGCGTACGCGGCAGCCCTCGAAGCAGCCGTCACCACGGACGAGCCCGTCGTCGTCGGCGCGCACGACGGGGGCGTCGGCGGCGACGACACCACGGCCGAGGACGGCGAGGACGGGGGCGGGCGCAGGGTCTGCCGACACGCGGTCAGGCTACCTAGGATGGAGCCGTGCCCCGTCCGTCCGGCCCGCGGCCCGAGATCGACACCTCCGATCTCGCCGCGACGCTGCGCGCCAGGGGACTGCGGATGACGCCGCAGCGCGAGCAGGTGCTCGCCGCGGTGCGCCGGCTCGGCCACGCCACCCCCGAGCAGCTCGCCGACACCGTCGACGGCGTCGACCCCGTGACGGTCTACCGCACCCTCGAGCTGCTCGAGGAGCTCGGCTTCGTGCGCCACGCGCACCTGACGCACGGCGCGCCGTCGTACCGGCCCGCCGAGGACGACCACGTCCACATCGTCTGCCACACCTGCGGGGCGGTCGTGGACGCCGCTCCCGGGCTGGTGGACGACCTGGCCGACCAGCTGCGCCGCCGCAACGGCTTCGTCCTGGACCGCTCGCACTTCACCGTCTTCGGCCGGTGCCGCGACTGCACCGCCACACCGCCGCCGCCGACGACGGAACAATCGAGCGCGATCGGACGCTGACACCCACGATGACCGACACGAGCACCACCGCCGTCCCCGCCACCGGCCGCGACGCCGACGTCTCCTGGCACTACGGCGACCCCCTGCGCGAGCAGCGCCGCGCCGACACCACCGTCGCCGTGGTCGACCGCAGCAACCGTGACGTCCTCGTCGTCCCCGGGACCGATCGGCTGGGTTGGCTGCACTCCATCTGCTCGCAGCACGTCTCGGACCTGCGCGACGGCGACGCCACCGAGGCGCTGGTGCTCTCGCCGCACGGCCACGTGGAGCAGCACTGGCAGGTCACCGAGCTCGGCGGCACGGTCTGGCTCGACACCGAGCCGGGCGACGGCGTCGCCTCGCTCGAGTACCTGACGAAGATGGTCTTCATGAAGCGGGTCGAGCCCGCGGACGTCTCCGCGGACTGGGCGGTGCTGTCCGTCGTCGGACCGGCGACCGCCGCACTCCTCGCGGCGGCGGGCTTCCCGGTCCCCGAGACCGCCGGCCGCGCGATCGCGCTGGACGGCGGTGGGTTCGTCCGCCGGATGTCGTGGCCGACCGATGACGCCGCCGACCTGCTCGTCCCCCGCGCGCGCCGCACGGCGGTGTTCGACGCGCTGGTGGCCGCCGGCGCCGCACCCGCCGGACTGTGGGCGTTCGAGGCGCTGCGGGTCGCCGGCCGCCACCCCCGGGCCGGCGCCGAGACCGACCACCGCACGATCCCGCACGAGGTCGGCTGGATCGGTCGCGCCGTGCACCTGCAGAAGGGCTGCTACCGCGGCCAGGAGACCGTCGCGCGCGTGCACAACCTCGGCCGGCCGCCGCGCCGGCTGGTGCTGCTCCATCTCGCGGGCGAGTCCGACGAGCTGCCGCCGGCCGGGACCCCGGTCGAGTACCAGGGCCGGGGCATCGGCTTCCTCGGCACCGCCGTCCACCACTACGAGCTCGGGCCGATCGCCCTCGCGGTGGTCAAGCGGACCGTTCCCGACGACGCCGCGCTCGTCGTGGGTGGTCAGCAGGCCGTCGCCGACCCCGAGTAGGGCGCCGCCCTAGGCTCGCCGGGTGACTGTGGCGCAGCCCCCGGCGCTGGACCGCGTCCTGCCCGCCCTGCGCTGCCCGCTGTGCGACGGCTCCCTGCACCGCGACGGGCCCCGGCTGCGCTGCGTCACGGGGCACTCGTACGACGTGGCCCGGCAGGGCTACGTCAACCTGCTCTCCGGCAGGGGCGTCGCCACCGGCGACTCCGCCGCGATGGTCGCGGCCCGCAGCGCCGTCCTCGCCGCGGGCCTGCTCGACGGCGTCACCGCCGCGGTGGTGGCTGCCGCGTCGCCGGCGGACGGTCTGGTGCTCGACCTCGCCGGCGGGACGGGGCACTACCTCGCCGCCGTGCTGGCACGGGACCCGGCGTCGTCCGGGGTGTGCCTCGACGCCTCGGGCCCGGCGCTGCGACGGGCGGCACGGGCCCACCCCCGGGCCGCGGCGATCGGCGCGGACGCGTGGGGCAGGCTGCCGCTGGCCGACGCGTCGGTCTCGCGGGTGCTCTCGGTCTTCGGGCCGCGCAACGCCGCCGAGCTCGACCGGGTGCTGGCCGCGGCCGGCCGGACGGTCGTCGCCGCTCCGACCGCCGCGCATCTGCACGAGGTGGTCGCACCACTCGGCATGCTCCGCGTCGACCCGCACAAGCAACAGCGGCAGGCGAGCACGTTCGCCCGCTTCGCCAGCGCCGCCGCCGACCACGTGCGGTACGAGCTGCGGCTGGACCACGCCCAGCTCGCCGCCCTCGTCGGCATGGGACCGACCGGCGCCCACGTCTCCCCCGACGAGCTCGCCGCCCGGGTCCGTGCGCTGCCCGATCCGACGACGGTCACGGTCGCCGTGGACGTGACGACGTACACCAGGTGAGTTCATCCGGGTTTCGCACAGCGTCGTCCCGGGCAAACAGGCACGGAAGACGACACGGGAGGTCGCCATGACTGCTGCCGAGAACGACATCAACCTCAAGGCCGGCCGACGCCGCGTCGCGCGCAGCCGCGGCGCCCTCAGCGGCATCCTGCTCATCATCCTGGGCGCGTGGGCAGCGCTCATCCCCTTCATCGGGCCGTGGTTCAACTTCGGATTCAATCCGAGTCCCGACGATTCGTTCCATTGGACGTCGGGTCGCGGCCTGTACGAGCTCCTGCCCGGCGCCGTCGCAGTCTTCGCCGGGTTGATCCTGCTGCTCAGCGCCAGCCGCGCCCTGACGCTGTTCGCGGCGTGGCTCGGCGTCGTCGCGGGCGCGTGGCTCGTCGTGGTTCCCGCGCTGGCACAGCACATCGGCGTGGCCATCGGTTCGCCGGACGCCGACCCCACGAGCCTCAAGGCCGACGTCCAGGGTCTGCTGTACTTCTGGGCCATCGGCGCCGCCGTCATCTTCGTCGCCGCCGTCGCGCTTGGCCGGCTCTCCACCCACAGCGTGCGCGACGTCCGCGCCGCCGAGCGGCGGGCCGAGGCCGAGGCCGAGGCCGCCCGCGTCGAGGGCGAGCGCCGCGCCGCGCTCGAGGCCGAGGAACGCCGCCGCCGCGACGAGGACGACCGTCGGCTCCGCGACGAGGACGACCGCCGGCTCCGTGACGACGACGACCGCCGGCTCCGTGACGACGACCGCCGGGACGACCGCGACGACGACGGTCACCGGCACGGCCTGCTGCACCGCAATCACGACCGCGACCACGACGGCCGCGACGACCGTCGCGAGGACGTCCGTGACGACCGCCGTGACGACGTCCGCGACGGCGACGCCGGGCGCGGCCAGGACTACCCGCCGCCCGGGCAGGCGCGCGAGCACGGGTACGGGCAGCAGCCGTCGCAGGGCTACCCGCCTCGCGACGCCGCCGGTTCGTCGGCCTATTCCGGACACCACTCCGCGGACCCGAATGCGCAGGCGCAGCCGGCCGTCGACCCGAACACCGGCCGGCCGATCGAGCAGGATCCCTACCGGGACCGCCCGAACGGCTGAGCCGGCGGCGCCGTGACGGGTCGCAAGCCTGCCCACCTCTCGTTCCCCGGCTGGGTGGAGCAGCAGATTCGCGCCGCCGAGGCGTCGGGCGCGTTCGACAACCTGGCCGGCGCCGGCAAGCCGCTGCCCGATCTCGACCGTGCCCGCCACGAGCTCGACTGGGTCGCGAACTACCTGCGGCGGGAGAACGCGGATATCAGCGGTCTGCTGCCCCCCGCGCTCGCGATCGCCAAGGAGGTGGAGGACCTCCCGGTCCGGCTGCTGGCCGAGCGCAGCGAGTCGACGGCACGGGCGGTCGTCGCCGACCTCAACACCCGGATCGACAAGGCGTGGGCGGCGCCCCAGGTGGGGCCGCCGTTCCGGGTCAAGCGGGTGGACGTCGAGGACGTGATCGCCCGCTGGCGCCAGGATCGTGACGAGATCCTGGCCCGCCGTCGCGAGGCGGCGGCCGCCGCGGCAGCCGTGGCCCCGCGACCGGCCGACCCGCCACGTCGGTGGTGGCGTCGCCGGCCCACCGCCGGCTGACCACCGCGGCTCTAGGTGGGGTCGGCGCCCGCGAGGCGCAGCGTCTGCGGGTCCCGTTCCCCGTGGAAGTAGCGGGCGAGCACATCGCCGAACACCGCCGCGTCGGCGACCAGGTCGAACAGGGTCATCGACGACCGCAGCTTCACCGCGTCGATGCCGCCGAAGAAGGTCTGCGCATCGCTCGTGGCGGACGCCGCCACCAGCTGCGCGCACTCCGCGAGCCGGGGACCGAGCAGCGGGTGTGCGATGTAGGCACGCGCCTCGTCCAGCGACGCGATCGCGAAGTGCTGCGCGGTCGGGCTCCGGCCGAGGCCGGCGAGCTGGGGGAAGACGAACCACATCCAGTGGCTGCGCTTGCGCCCGGCCCGCAGCTCGACGAGGACCTGCGCGTACGTCGCATCGTCCTGCGCATCGACGAAACGCTCCAACCGGTGGGGATCGTCGTGCTCGCTCACGGGTACCGGTCTACCCACCCACCACGTGGGACGGCGGATGCGTGTCCTCCTGCCGCACGCATCCACCGCCTCGCCGAGCCGTCCCCCGACCAACCCGACTGGCCGCCAGTGTGGGCGCGGTACGGGACTGCGGCAGCGGCCAATGGTCCCGAATTCGGCGCTGTTCGAGGACCTAGCCAACCTCGCGACCAGGGTCGGGCAGTGGCGTCGACGGGAGTAGGTGGGCGTGATCGCGCAGCGCCCGCGCCGCTCCGGGTTACGGCCGAGTTGGTCTGCGCAACGACGCAGGACCGGACGGCGTCCGATGACGAGCGGTGCAGGGGCGTGCGCTGCGGCGATGGAACACCGCGTCGTCGCCCCGCGAGGGCGAGTGGTTGGCGCGCGCGTGGGGCGACTACGCGCGGCTCAGGCAGCCGGCCGAGCGGTTCGGGGACAAGTTAGGGCGGCGCTCGACTGCCGAGCAGCATGACAAGACCGCCCCCGCCCGGCCAGGGTCAAGGAGCACGGGACCGCCGAGCGCGCCGGCCGTCGCGTCTCGCCGCGGGACGAGCTGCGCCGCAAGGTGCAGGCCGCCGTCGCATCCAGCCACGACTTCGACGAGTTCACGACGCGGCTGGCCGGCGATGGCGTGACCGTCTGGCCGCGGATGTCCACGCAGCAGCCGGACCAGATCACCGGCTACAGCGTCAGCCTCAACGACTGGACCAACGCGGCTGGCGAGCCCGTCCGCTTCGGCGGCGGCAAACTCGCGCCCGACCTGTCCTGGCCGAAGCTGCACGCCCGCTGGGGACTGATCGAGACGACGGAGCGGCAGGCCGGCGGCGCCGGCACCGGTACCGCCGCCGGCGGCCGAGCCAGTGACGCCGCCGGTGACGCAGACCGCCCGCGCGGCGTCCGGCCGCGCGGCGCGGCCGCGGCTCGACGGGCCCGCCGCCGAGCAGGCGTGGCGCGAAGTTGAGAGGATCGTGCGCGAGCCTGCGGAGCGCATCCACGCCGACGCTGCCACCGATCCCGCCGCGGCCGCGGACGCGGCGGGGGCGGCCAGCGACACGCTCGCTGCCGCAGCCGCCGGCCTCGAGGGCGACGCCGGCGGGCCCTGACCGACGCGGCGGACGCGTTCGACCGCGCCGGCCGCGAGGTCGACCTCCGCACCCCACGCCGCACCGACACCGGCACCGCGCTACGCGCCACCGCCCGCATGGTCACTCTGCTCACCGCCGGCAACCAGCACCCGCCGCCCAGGCTGCTGCACTGTCGATCGCACTGGCCTCTCTCACCTCGGCGGTCGCCGACCTGCGCGCCACGCAGGACCGCGCTCACCAGGCCGCCGCCGCCCGTGCCGCGGCCGACCGGCTGAGCACCGTCCCACCGGCGACGCCGAGTCCGGCGACGACTGCCGGCGGCCCTGGTCGATCGACACCCTCTTCTGCCCGCAGCGCGGCCGACGTCGCCGGCCTGTCGACCAGCGGCGCGCCACTTCGGCCGGCCCCGCCGCAGCGCTCGGCGGCGAATGAAACCGGCCTCCGAGGGAAGGGCGCAGGACCCTACAAACGGCCTCCGCGCCAGGGCGGCGGCTCGCGTCAGCAGCGTTAGGTGTGACCGCGGCAATTGAGCACGCGACAAGGATGATGCGCGGCCAACCCTGCTGGTACTCGATCGTCAGCTTGACATGATATCTATTATCGGCGTGTCATGCCCGTCTTTGTGGTGCATCCACGACTACAGCGGGCCGTGGCCGGGTGAAACGTCCGCAGCATATTGATGTCGGGCCTCAACCCGGATCGTCCGACTTATCGGGGTTGCGCATCAAGGCGCAGGCGCCAAGCAGAACTGCAAGCGAATCCAGAAGCATATAGATCGGATGCTGGCTCACAATTAAGCCGAAGACGACTCTTGCGGATACGGAGCAGGCACAGCGACGTCCTCTCTCCCAGCGCAGCAGCACCAGAAGTCAGAAGTCACCTATCCCTGCATCACGCCCGTTCGAGAGCGTGCATTGACCCCCAGTTTCCTTTACTCCCCGTGACCCGACTCTACTATCAGGCTGGCTCCGTGCTTAAGACTAAGCACCATCGGCGCGTGAAATTGCAGGACGATGCTAATGGTTTGAAACGGCGACGCTACGAATTCGAGACTGTCCGTCTGCCTAGTTCGAAACGCAATGCGCAACGTGTGCGCCCCCGGCGCGACGCGAACGGAGAGTTGCCGCCGACGGCTGAGACGCCCAACTTCAATTCCGTCCACGAGCACTCGGTGGAGCGGAAGCACCCCTAGCCACCGGTCGGACCGAACGCGCAAGGTCGGGATACCCGTCGTGTCCGATGCGCTAGTCAACGAAGATGTCCGCAATCCCATAAGCCACGCCTGCGATGGTACCGACGGCGCCGCCGATAACTGCTCCGGTCGCGGCTCCTGGTGGCCCGCCAACAAATAGGCCAATCGTCCCGCCTACGGCGGCGCCGGTGCCCGCGAAGGTGCCGACGGTCCCCACAAAGTCGCCTACTGCACTGAAGAAGCTATGGCCAGTGGGGTCGGTGTGGTTGATGGGGTCGTTGCCGGCGTAGGGGTAGGGGCTGGTTTGGTTGATGTCGCCGGGGTGGGTTTCGGGGTCGGTGGAGGTGAAGCGGCCTTGGCTGGGGTCGTACCAGCGGGCGCCGAGGTGGACGAGGCCGGTGGTGGGGTTGGTGTATTCGCCGGTGTAGCCGAAGGGCTGGGGGTAGGCGTTGGTGTTGACGGTGCGGACGCCGAAGGGGTCGTAGCTGTAGGAGTCGACGGCGTTGCCGGTGGCGTTGACGATGCGCAGGACGCTGTGCTGGTTGTCGGACAGCGGGTAGTAACGGTCACCGCTGGAGTCGCGCAGGGACAGGATGAGGCCGTCGGGGTCTCGGGTGACGGTCATGTCGGTGCTGGTGGCGCCGTTGACGAGGCCGGTGACGCGGGTGACGCCGAGGTTCGTGTTGCGCAGGGTGTCGCTGCTGGTGGCGGACTTGCCGGCGCTGAGCAGAGTGTCCTGGCTGGCGCCGAGATAGCTGCTACTCGCGGCGGGGTCACCGTTGACGGCGACGGTGGTGGCCTGCTGGTTGTCGCTCCAGCCGGTGGCGCGGGTGTAGGCGTTGGTCAGGGGCTTGCTGGCCGCGCTGGTCTCGTTACCGTCGAGGTCGTAGGCGAAGTCGGAGTTGGCGCCGTCGGGCCCGGTTAGTTGCTGATTGGCACCGTCGAAGCTGGAGGTCGGATTGGCGGTCGCACAGTCGGTAGTACTCGAGGAGGCATCGCGGCTTGTGCGGTTGCCGTTGTCGTCGTAGCAGTAGCTGCGCACGGTGGTGATGGTGCCGTTGGCCGGAGGCGGATACTCGTGCCATGACGGTGCTCGCACTTCCCGACCGCATCGACATCCGCGAGGTCGGCATGCGCGACGGGCTGCAGCTCGAGGAACCGGTGCCGCTCGCCGACAAGCTGCGGATGCTCGAGGCGATCGTGGCCACCGGGGTGCGGCGGGTCGAGGTGACGAGCTTTGTCTCGCCGCGGGCGGTGCCCGCGCTCGCCGATGCCGACGAGGTGGCCAAACACCTCGACCAGTGGCCGGACGTCGCGTTCTCGGCCCTGGTCGCGAACACCCGGGGCGCGGTACGCGCGATCGACGCCGGCATCGCCGACCTCGAGTACGTGGTGTCCGCGGCCGACTCCCACAGCCGGGCCAACGCCGGGCGTGACACCGCCGCGGCCAGCGCGGCGATCGGCGAGATCGTCGATCTCGCGCACGATGCCGGCGGCAGCGTGGAGGTCATCGTGGCGACCGCCTGGGACTGCCCCTTCGACGGGCCCACGCCGCCGGAGCGCACGCTGGACGTCGTCCGCGCCGCGTTCGGCCACGGCGCCGACCGGCTCTGCCTCGGCGACACGATCGGCACGGTCACCCCGCGCCGGGCGGTCGAGCTGATCGAGGCCGTGCGGGCCGCCGCGCCCGGTGTCGAGGTCGGGGCGCACTTCCACGACACCCGCGGCACCGGCCAGGCCAACGCGCTCGCCGTCCTGCTGGCCGGCGTCCGGCAGTTGGACGCGAGCGTCGGCGGTCTGGGCGGCTGCCCGTTCGCGCCCGGGGCCAGCGGCAACATCGCCACCGAGGAGCTCGTCTACTGGAGCGAGGACGCCGGCATCGAGTCCGGTGTGGATCTCGCGGCGGTCGTCGCGGCCGCCCGCGTCACCGAGCGCGCCGTCGGGCACGACCTGCCCAGCTCGCTGTTCCGCGCCGGCGGCCGCTCCGTCCCGCTCGGCCCGTATCGCGGCTGAGCCCACCCGCCGTAGGGTCGCGTCGTGGCAGACGTGACGGACGGCACGATCGCGGTGCTGGGCGAGGCGCTCATCGACGTCGTCGAGACCGGCGACGACGACCCACGGCTGGCCCGCCCCGGCGGCAGCCCCTACAACGTGGCCATCGGACTCGCCCGCCTGGAGCGACCCGTCTCGTTCGTGGGCCGGCTGTCGCACGATCCGCTCGGGACGATCCTGCGGCGGCACGCCGAGCGCTCCGGCGTGGACCTCTCGCTGTCGGTCGACGCCCACGAGACGACGACCGTCGCGTTGGTGGAGCTCGCCGCCGAGTCCGACGGGAGCGCGCGGTACCGCTTCGGCGTCGACGGCACCGCGGACTTCCGCTGGACCGACGCCGAGCTCGCCGCCGTGCCCACACACGGACTGGCGGCGCTGCACTTCGGTTCGCTGGCGTCCTGGCTGCCGCCCGGGGACGACGCGGTGCTGCGACGGGTGGCGGCGCTGCGCGAGCAGGTCCTCGTCAGCTACGACCCCAACGTGCGGCCGCACCTGCAGCCGAATCGCACCGCGGCTCGCGCCCGGATCGAGCGGGCGCTGCCGCTCGCCCACGTGGTGAAGACCAGCGACGAGGACATCGCCTGGCTCTACCCCGACGCCGACGCCGACGAGATCGCGCGGTCGTGGTTGGAGCTCGGCCCCGAGCTCGTGGTGGTCACCCGCGGCGGCGAGGGGTCGGTCGCGCACACCGCCGACGGGGAGGTACGGCGGCCGATCCTGCCGATCGAGGTCGCCGACACCGTCGGCGCGGGTGACGCGTTCATGAGCGGCCTGCTCGACGCGCTCTGCGACCGCGACCTGGTACGTCCCGGCGCGGCCGGCGCGGCCGGTGACGACGTGCTCGGGGCCGTCCTCGTCCACGCCGCACTCGTCGCCGGGATCACGTGCTCGCGCGCCGGCGCGAACCCGCCCCGACGCAGCGAACTGGCAGCGCACCGCTCGACGTGACGCCCTACCCGTCGCTCCGGTCGACCTCGGGGACGCGGGCCACCGCACGACGGTGGGCGAGGTCGAGCAGCAGCCCCGCGACGACGCCGGCGGTCACCAGCGGCAGCCAGATCCAGATCAGCGCCGTGCGGGGCTCGAACTCGTCGAGCACGATGAGCACGAGCACGTAGAGGACGAAGGGCGCGACGACGGCCGCGGCGACCCGGGCGCGTAGCGCGGAGTCCCCGCGCAGCAGGGCCACGTCGGAGACCTGCGGGGGCGCGTCGGCGTGCCCGGTGTGCTCGGTGTGCTCGGCGCCCTGCGCCGGTGTCTGCGCCGCCGTGGCCCCGCCCGTCGCCTGCGGCGGCGACGCGTCCGTGACCGCGCGCAGCTGCGCGGTCTCGGCCTCGGGAACGCGCCGGTCGAGCACCGGATCGGCGATCGCGGCGATCTGGACGGTCTCGTCGCTCGCCACCGGCTCGTCGGCGTGCCCGTCGGCCTGCCCGTCGGAGTCGCGCGCCGGACGCGGGCGCCCGCGGGAGAGCGCGTCCTCGATCAGGTCGAGACCACCGGTGTGCGGGCCACCGTCGTCGTCGGAGTCGTCGCCGGGGTGGTCCTCGGGCCGGGCTTGGAGCTCGTCGCGCGCCTCGGCCGTGTCGTCGGTGGCGTCGGCTGCCGTGTCGTCGGCCCCCGGCCGGGAGTGCCGGCCGGGGTGCGGCCGCGGCGTGTCGTCCGCGGGCCGGGTCAGGACGTCGCTCGCGACGTCGTCGTCCGGTGCCGAGTGCCGCCCCATCGGTCCAGTGTTCCAAATGGGTCGCGCGGAGGGCGTACGCCGCGCTGAGCCGTTTACACTGCCCGGACAGCTGCGCAGAAGGGAACGCCGTGCGAACGCGATTCAGCCGGTTGATCAGGATGGCGTCGCTCGCGGCGGTGACCGCGCTGGCCCTCACCGGCTGCAACGCGGTCGTGGACGGTACGCCCACGCTGGCCAACGCGCCGGACGCGAAGCTCAGCGTCAAGGGCGTCGACTCGACCAGCAGCTTCGACCGCGTCGCCCAGAACGCGCTCGCCGACATCGAGTCGTTCTGGCGCACCTCGTACCCGAAGGTGTCCGGCGGCAAGCAGCTCGAGCCGATCAAGGGTGGGCTGTACTCGGTCGACGGGTTGAAGGTCGCCGAGAACCGCAGCGCCGACGGTCAGCCGGTCGAGGACAACGCGTGCGCCGAGCGCTCCATCGGCTTCCTCGTCGACAACGCCGCCTACTGCCGCCTCGACGACTCGATCGTGTGGGACCGCGCGCCGAAGCACCTGTTCGCCGAGCTGGCCAAGAAGTACGGCGACTTCGTCGTCGCGCTCATCTTCGCCCACGAGTTCGGGCACGCGGTCCAGGAGCGGCTCGGCGTCTTCGACGACGACCCGAAGACCATCTACACGGAGTCGCAGGCCGACTGCGCCGCCGGCGCGTGGGCGAAGGCCGCCACCCAGCAGCGGGCCCCGCACTTTCGCGACATCACGCTGGCGAAGGTCGACGACGCGCTGGAGGGCTTCCTCAACGGCCGCGACAGCACGCCCGAGAACATCGACGACATCTCGCACGGCAACGGCTTCGACCGGTTGTCGGCGGTGGCCGACGGCTTCGACAAGGGCGTCACGTACTGCTACAGCGACGGCTACTTCTCGTCGCGCACCTTCACCGAACGGCCGTACAACTCGCCGGAGGACGAGGCGTCCGGCGGCAACACCGCGTTCGCGAAGGTCGTGGACACCAGCGCGAACAACCCGTTCGTGAAGGACCTCAACCGCTTCTGGACCTCCGCCGCGCAGAGCATCGGCAAGACGTTCAAGCCGGTGAAGATCGCCCAGGCCGCCCACCCGAAGTGCGGGGCGGACGCGTCGACCGAGTTCGGTTACTGCCCGGACGACAACACCGTCTACTTCAGCACCGCACTGGCGCAACGCACCTACAACAGCCTGCCCGACGTCGACGTGGACCGGCAGAACGGCAACGTCACGCTGCTGTCGAATCAGCCGGCCGACTTCGCGCTCGGCACGATGTTCTCCATCGGGTGGGGTTTCGCGGTGCGCCACCAGCTGTTCAGCCGCAGCCTGGACGGCGCCGCCGCGCTGCAGGCGGGCATCTGCTACACCGGCGCGTACGCCAAGGACATCAACGTCGAGGACCCGCCGGGCGGCTTCCTGCTCTCGCCCGCCGACCTCGACGAGGGCGTGGCCGCGCTGCTCGACGAAGTGCCGCAGGACAGCGCGTTCGGCGCTCGCGACACCACGGGCCTGCAGCGCATCCAGTCCTTCATCAAGGGCTACAAGGGCGGCAAGTCGGTCTGCTGACGCGGAACGACGCCGTCCCGCGTGACCGCATCGAGCAGCCGGGCGCAGCTGCGCTCGATCTGCGCGAGCACCTCGGTGAACCCGCCGGATCCGCCGCAGTACGGATCGGCGACATCGCGGTCGGTGTCGCTCGCCTCGGGGTCGAACTCGCGCAGCAGGACGACCTTCGCGCGCGACGACGACGGGTCAGCCGTCTCGTCGGCGAGGTCGCACAGCTCGGCGCGATGACCCGAGTCCAGCGCCACGACGAGGTCGTGGTCGGCGAAGTCCGCCGGTCCGAACTGCCGCGCCCGGTGCCGCGGCCACGCGTACCCCGCCGCCTCGAGCGTCCGGCGCGACCGGCGGTCCATGTCGTCGCCGACGTGCCAGCCGCCCGTTCCCGCGCTGGCGACCCGGACGAGCTCACCGCGTCCCGAGGCCGCCGCCTGCGCGGCGAGCACGACCTCGGCGGTGGGGGAGCGGCAGATGTTGCCCGAGCAGACGAACACGACGCGGACGGGGGTGGTCACCGCGTCAGTCTGCCCGAGCGGATGTGCTGCAGCCGGGTACGTTCGGCTCATGCCGGACATCGACCCGTCCTTCGAGGCCATGCCGCTGCGCGGACTCGCCGCCGACGCGCTGACGCGGGCCCAGGAGCTCGGTGCCGAGCACGCCGACTTCCGCCTCGAACGCATCCGCACCGGGTCGCTGCGCCTGCGCGACGCCCGGGTCGACTCGCTCGGCGACAGCGAGGACGTCGGCCTCGCCGTGCGCGTGGTCCACGACGGCACGTGGGGGTTCGCCGCCGGCGTGACCCGGACGGCCGAGGGCGCACGGCAGCTCGCCGAGCGGGCGGTCGCCACGGCACGGGTCAGCCGGCCGCTGCGGGCCGAGCCGGTCGAGCTCGCGCCGGAGGAGGTCTACGCCGACGTCACGTGGGTGTCGGCCTACGACGTCGACCCGTTCACCGTCCCCGACGCCGACCGCATCGGGCGGCTGGCCGAGCTCAGCGAACGGCTGCTGGCCGCCGACGGGGTCGACCACGCGGACGCCTCGGTGCTGCAGGTGCTGGAGAACAAGTTCTACGCCGACACCGCCGGCACCGTCACCACGCAGCAGCGCATCCGGCTCGAGGCGGAGCTCACCGCGGTGCACGTCGACCGGGCCGGCGGCGGGTTCTTCTCCATGCGCACGCTGGCGCCGCCCGTCGGGCGGGGTTGGGAGCACCTGACCGGCACGGGGTGGGACTTCGACGCCGAGATCGACGAGCTGCCCGGCCTGCTGCGCGAGCACGTGAAGGCGCCGAGCGTCGAGCCCGGTCGCTACGACCTGGTCATCGACCCGACCAACCTGTGGCTGACGATCCACGAGTCGATAGGGCACGCCACCGAACTCGACCGCGCGCTGGGGTACGAGGCCGCCTACGCCGGCACCAGTTTCGCCACGCTCGACCAGCTCGGGACGCTGCAGTACGGCAACCCGCTCATGAACGTCACCGGCGACCGGACGGTCGAGCACGGGCTGTCCACCATCGGCTACGACGACGAGGGCGTGGCCGGCCAGCAGTTCGACATCGTGCGCGACGGCGTGCTCGTGGGCTACCAGCTCAACCGGCAGATGGCCGCGGCGAACGCCGCCGCGCTCGGGTCCGCACGGTCCAACGGCTGCGCGTTCGCCGACTCGGCCGGGCACATCCCGCTGCAGCGGATGGCCAACGTCTCCCTGCAGCCGGCGCCAGACGGGCCGTCACTGGACGAGCTCGTCGGCGGCGTCGAGCACGGCATCCTCGTGAAGGGCGACCGCTCCTGGTCGATCGACATGCAGCGGTTCAACTTCCAGTTCACCGGCCAGCAGTTCCACCGCATCGAGAACGGCCGGGTGGTCGGCCAGCTCCGCGACGTCGCGTACCAGGCGACGACGACCGACTTCTGGGGCGCCATGGCCGCCGTGGGCGGGCCGCAGACCTATCTGCTCGGCGGCGCGCTCAACTGCGGCAAGGGCCAGCCCGGCCAGGTGGGGGCGGTGTCGCACGGTGCGCCCGCCGCACTGTTCCGCGGCATCAACGTCCTCAACACGCGGGCCGAGGGGGGACGCTGACCGTGACCGCACCACAGGAGCTGGTCGAGGCCGCGCTCGCGGCGTGCACCGCCGACGGCTGCGTGGTCCTCGCCGCCGACCACAGCGAGACGAACCTCCGCTGGGCCGCGAACGCGCTAACCACCAACGGTGAGATGCGGTCACGCTCGCTGACCGTCGTCGCCACCGTCGACAAGGCGGGCGGGACGTCCGCCGGTGTCGTGACCCGCGCGGTGACCACCGTCGACGACGTGACCGAGCTCGTCCACGCCGCCGAGCTCGCCGCACGGGACGCCGAGCCGGCCGACGACGCCGCGCCGCTCGTCGACCCCTACCGGCACGACGACGACTGGGACGCCGACCCGGCCGAGACCTCGGTCGCGGTCTTCGAACCCTTCGCCGCCGCGCTCGGCCGCGTCCTGCCCTCCTGGCGCGCGGCCGACCGGCTGCTCTACGGCTTCGCCGAGCACGAGCTGACCTCCTACTTCCTCGCGACGTCCACCGGGCTGCGCCGGCGCTTCGACCAGCCCTCGGGACGCCTCGAGCTCAACGGCAAGACCGCCGACCTCACCGGCTCCACGTGGTCGGGGCGCTACACCAACGACTTCCTCGACATCGACGTCGAGACGGCGACGGCGGAGCTCGAGCAGCGGCTGCAGTGGGGGCGCCGCCGTCTCGACCTGGACCCCGGCCGGTACGAGACGCTGCTCCCGCCCACGTCGGTCGCCGACCTGATGATCTACGCCTACTGGAGCGCGTCGGCGCGCGACGCCGAGGAAGGGCGCAGCGCCTTCGCAGGCCCGGCCGGGCAGAGCCGGCTCGGGGAGCGCCTCACCGAGCTGCCGCTGCGGCTGCACTCCGATCCGTCCGCCCCGGGGTTGGGCTGCGCCCCCTTCGAGATCGCGACGTCGTCGAGCGCGGGACTGCAGTCGGTCTTCGACAACGGCCACCCGCTCGGCGCGACGTCCTGGCTCGACGGTGGCGTGCTGGGCGAGCTGATCCGGACCCGCGCGTGGGCGACCCGCACCGGGACCGAGCCGCGCCCCGTGATCGACAACCTGCTGCTCGAGTCCGCCGACGGAACGGCCTCGCTGGAGGACATGGTCGCGCGCACCGAACGCGGCCTGCTGGTGACGAGCATGTGGTACATCCGCGAGGTCGACCCGCAGAATCTGCTGCTGACCGGTCTCACCCGCGACGGCGTCTTCCTCGTCGAGGACGGCGAGGTCCGCGGCGCGGTGAACAACTTCCGCTGGAACGAGTCGCCGCTCGACCTGCTGCGGCGGACGAGCGAGGTAGGTGCCACCGTGCCCACCCTGTCGCGCGAGTGGAGCGACTACTTCCGCCGCACCGCCATGCCGCCGCTGCGCATCCCGGACTTCAACATGTCGACGGTCAGCCCGGCGTCCTGAGCATCTCCTCCCGCTTGCCCCTCCGTGTGGCCGCTCCCGGGCGCAGGAACGCGACCACACCGAGGGGCAAGCGCGAGGGGCGGTCACCCCAACCGCTCCACGACGGGGTTGCGCACGTGCTCGTACACGACCTCGGTGCGCAGACCGGCGACCTCGCGGCGCTTGGTCAACGCGTCGAGGACGAAGTCGCGCAGCGCGTCGGTGGAGGGGACGGCGACGTGTACGAGCAGGTCCTCGCTGCCCGTGGTGACGAAGACCTGCAGCACCTGCGGCAGCGTGAGCACGAAGTCGCGGAAACCCTGCACGACCGCACGTGACTGCGGCCGCAGCCGCACCGTGATCATCGCCTGCACCGGCCGGCCCAGCCGGCCGAGATCGGCCTCTGCGTGCACCCCGACGAGCACGCCGTTGCGCCACAGGGCACGGGTGCGCTCGAGCGCGGTCGAGGGCGCCACACCCACCGTCGCCGCCAGGTCGCGGTTGCTGCGTCGACCGTCGACCTGCAGTTCGCGCACCAGCGCCGAATCGAGTTCGTCCATGACCGTGGATTGTGCCCGAGGGCCGAACGAAGTTCGGGACAGCAGTCCCGTTGCCCAACCAACGGCTAGCGTTCGTCCCTATGTCCGAATCAACGGTCACCCCGCGCGCCGACACGAAGCTCGTCGTCGCGGTGCGCGACGACCTCGCCACCTGGCAGAAGCTGAACATGACGGCGTTCCTCGTGAGCGGCATCGCCGCGACGGCCCCGGAGTCGATCGGGAAGCCCTACCGCGACGCGGACGGCACGCGGTACCTGCCGATGTTCGGGCAGCCGACCCTGGTCTTCGCCGCGAGCGCCGACGAGCTGCGCCGGACGATGACCCGCGCCCTGTCGCGCGGCGCCGTGCCCAGCGTCTTCACCGACGAGCTGTTCGGCACCGGCAACGACGGGGAGAACCGCGCCGCGGTCGCCGCGGTGAGACACGACGACCTCTCGCTGGCCGGCCTCGCCTTCCGCTGCGACCGCAAGGACGCCGACAAGATCACGAAGGGGCTCCGACTGCACTCGTGATGCTGGATCGCCTGCCTTGCAAGGGATTCGTGACACCGGCCGTCGTGTGATGTGAGGAGTCACGCACCCGTTCGACACAGTGTGAAAGCGTTCCCGGCCGTTAGAGTCCGGGAATTCCTCCGCTGCCGCGCCGGCCCTCCCGGGTCGGCGCGCGCCCGGTTGCTCACCGCTGTCGACGCCTAGGAGATCTCGCATGACGGCAACGACCATCCCCGGACTCGATTCCGCGCCCACGACCCATCAGGGTCTGCTCACCTGGGTCCGCGAGACGGCCGAGCTCACGCAGCCGGCCCGCATCGAGTGGGTGGACGGTTCGCCCGAGGAGTGGACGCGCATCACCGATCTGCTCGTCGACAACGGCACCTTCGTGCGACTGAACGACGCGAAGAAGCCGAACTCGTTCTGGTGCGCCTCCGACCCGACCGACGTCGCGCGGGTCGAGGACCGCACCTTCATCTGCAGCCGCGACCCCAAGGACGCGGGGGCCACCAACAACTGGATGGACCCCGACGACATGAAGGCGATCATGGTCGAGCGCTTCCGCGACTCGATGCGCGGCCGCACCATGTACGTCCTGCCCTACTGCATGGGACCGCTCGACGCGGACGAGCCGATGCTGGGTGCCGAGATCACCGACTCCGCCTACGTCGTCGCGTCGATGCACATCATGACCCGCCTGGGGAGCAAGGCGTTGGAGCTGTTCACCAAGGACGGCGTCGAGCAGACGTTCGTGCCCGGGCTGCACTCCATCGGCGCGCCGCTCGAGGCGGGCGCCAAGGACGCCGCGTGGCCGTGCAACGACACGAAGTACATCGTGCACTTCCCCGAGGAGCGGTTGATCTGGTCCTACGGCTCGGGCTACGGCGGCAACGCGCTGCTGGGCAAGAAGTGTTACTCGCTGCGCATCGCCTCGGTGAAGGCGCGCGACGAGGGCTGGCTCGCCGAGCACATGCTCATCGCGAAGGTCACGAGCCCCGAGGGCGTCGAGAAGTACATCGCCGCGGCGTTCCCGTCGGCGTGCGGCAAGACCAACCTGGCCATGCTCGAGCCGACGCTGCCGGGCTGGAAGGTCGAGACCATCGGTGACGACATCGCCTGGATCCGGATCGGCGAGGACGGCCGCTTCTACGCCGTCAACCCCGAGAACGGCTTCTTCGGCGTCGCGCCGGGCACGGACTACCACACGAACCCCAACGCGATGCGCACGATCGAGAAGGGCGGTTCGATCTTCACCAACGTCGCCCTGACCGACGACGGCGACATCTGGTGGGAGGGCATCGGCGAGGCGCCGGACCACCTCACCAGCTGGAAGCAGCAGGACTGGTCGCCCGAGGGCTCGGAGCTCGCGGCCCACCCGAACTCGCGCTACTGCACGCCGATCCACCAGTGCGACACCCGCGCGCCGGAGTGGGACGACCCGAAGGGCGTGCCGCTCGACGCCATCTTCTTCGGCGGTCGCCGCCGCGACACCGTGCCGCTGGTGACCGAGGCCCGCGACTGGCAGCACGGCGTGTTCATGGGCGCCACGCTGTCGTCGGAGACGACGGCCGCCGCCACCGGCGCGGTCGGCGTCGTCCGCCGCGACCCGATGGCCATGCTGCCCTTCATCGGCTACAACGCCGGGGACTACTTCGCCCATTGGATCGCGACGGGGAAGGGCGCCGACGCCGACAAGCTGCCGAAGATCTTCTACGTCAACTGGTTCCGGCGCGACGAGAACGGCGCGTTCACCTGGCCCGGGTTCGGCGAGAACATCCGCGTCATCAAGTGGGCCCTCGAGCGCATCGCCGGCACCGCCGCCGCGGTCGACACCCCGATCGGACGTGTGCCGACCCCCGAGGCGATCGACACCGACGGCCTCGACATGAGCGACGAGCACCTGCGCGCCTCGCTGGCGGTCGACGTCGAGGAGTGGCGGGCCGAGCTGCCGCTCATCGAGGAGTGGTTCGACAAGATCGGCGCCGCGCTGCCGAGCACGATGCGCGACGAGCTGGCGGCCCTGCGCCAGCGGTTGGACGGCTGACCCGCCGCGTCAGGACGATCACGAGGGGCCCGGCCGGTCGGCCGGGCCTTTCGTCCTGTACGCCGCACCCGCCCGCTGTTAGGCTGGCGTTAAGCATGGTGGGTGAGTTCGGAACGGTCGGACCCACCGGCCACACTGAGCGCCCCGACCCCTCGAACCCGAAGGCTGTCCATGCGAACGACCCCTGCCCGCGTCGTCGTCGCCGCCGTCGCCGCCCTGCTGGGCGCGACCGCGCTCAGCGCGATCGCCCCGACCGCGAGCGGGGCCGCGCCCTCAGCGGCGTCGTCGGCGTCATCGGGCACGGCGACCCGGTACGCGGTGGTCCGCCCGCTGTGCGCGACGCCGAGCGACCCCAGCGCGATGCGCTGCTTCGCACTCGAGCGGGTGGACGTCGCACGCGGCACGGCCGGGGCCCACGCCTACCGGCCTACCGCCTCCCACGGCCCGAAGGGCGGCTACGCGCCCAAGGCGCTGGCCGGCGCCTACGGCTTCGACCCGAAGGTGAACCGGCGCTCCCTCACGGTGGGCATCGTGCTCTGGCACGACGCGCCGACGGTGTTGCACGACCTCAACCGCTTCGACCACCACTACGGCCTGCCGAGCGAGACCAGCCGGTCCTTCCGCAAGGTCAACGAGCGCGGCAAGGCCTCGCCCCTGCCGAAGCGCGACAAGGACGCCGCCGGCGAGGTCGCCCTCGACACGCAGGCCGTCCGCGCGGTGTGCAACACGTGCCGCATCCTGCTCGTCGAGGCCGACGGCCCGTACGACTCCGATCTCGCGAACGCGGAGAACACCGCGGTGCGCCTCGGCGCCGACATCGTGACCAACTCCTTCGGCGCGCCCGAGCACAAGGTCTCGACCCGCACCCGCAAGGCGTTCGACCACCCCGGGGTCGCCGTCATCGCCTCGACCGGCGACAGCGGGTGGTACGGCTGGGACTGGACGAACTACACGAGCGCCCGCAACGGCCTGGTGGACGGTGACGACGCGGCGTCGTTCCCGTCCTCCTCGCCGACCGTCGTCGCCGTGGGCGGCACGACGCTCCGCCTCGACAGTCGCAACCACCGCACGAGCGAGACGGTGTGGAACGGCAACGGTGCGCACGACGCCACCGGGCACCTGCGCCGTTCGGCCATGGGCGCCTCGGGCGGCGGCTGCAGCAAGTACTACACGGCACCGTCGTGGCAGGCCCACGCGGCCGGCTACGCGAGCGCCGGCTGCAAGGGCCGCCGGCTCGCGACCGACGTCGCGCTGCTCGCCGACCCAATGACCGGCTTCGACGTCTACGACAGCTACGGCTCGAAGGGGTGGGTCACCGTCGGCGGCACGTCGCTGTCCGCGCCGCTGGCCGCCGGGATGTACGCGCTCGCCGGCGGCCCCCGCGGGTCCCGCTACCCGGCGACCGCCCTCTACGGCAATGCCGCCGCGCACGCCTCGACCCGCTACGACGTCAAGGTCGGCGGCAACGGCTTCTGCGGCACCGACACCACGGCCGCGTGCAGCAGCGCCGTCGCCGACTACACGTCCACGTCGCACGCTTACGCGAACGTCGACCGGCGCAACCCCAACAACATCTACGACAACGAGGCCGGGCTGCTGGACTGCAGCTTCGCGCGCGACGGGGAGGCCGTCCCGGCGGCACGGGACCGCGAGTGCAACGCCACGACCGGGTTCGACGGCCCCACCGGTGTCGGGACGCCCCGGGCGACGAAGCTGTTCAAGCGCACCGATCCCGCCGTCGCTATCAAGCACTCGTCACCCGTGCGGGCGAAGAAGTCCCGGTCGTACCGGGCGATCGTGCGCGAACCGCTGCCGCGCACGAAGGTCACCAAGCTCACCTGGAAGTGGGGCGATCGCCGCACCACGACCAGCACCAAGGGCTCGGTGCACCACACCTACAAGAAGAAGGGCACCTACACCGTCACGCTCACGGTGCGCGACTCGCGACACCAGGCATCGGTGGTCACGCAGCGCGTCGTCGTGCGCTGAGCCCGACGGCCCACGCGTCCGCGCGCCGTCACCCCTCGGCGACGGTGCGCCAGAGGCCGAACGCGGCGACGCTGTGCGCGTCGGCCAGCCGACCGTCACGCACCATCGCGGTGACGTCGTGGTCGGAGTGCCAGCGCGCGACCATGTCGGACTCGGTGGCCTCGCGCTCGGGCTCCCCCGCGACGAGATCGGTCGCGAGGAAGACGTCGTAACCCTGCGAGCAGAACCCCACCGCCGCGTGCAGCCGGCCGAGGTGGGTGAGCGAGCCGGCCCGGTGCCCGGTCTCCTCGCGCAGCTCCGCCTCGGCCAGCTCCCGTGGCGTGCCCGACCCGCCGGCGGGCCAGCCGCCCTGCACGAACTCCCACTCCCGTCGCCCGATCGGGTAGCGGTACTGCTCGACGAGCCAGAAGCCGTCGTCCTCCCGGGCGAGCACCAGCACGAAGTCCTGCTTGTCGACGACGGCGTACCGGCCACGACTGCCGTTGGGGAACTCGACCTCGTCCTCGCGCAGCCGCAGCCAGTCGCTGCGGAACACCTCGCGGCTCGAGATCGTCCTGATCACGCTCATGACCGTCAGTCTGACCGACCGACCCCCCGACGCACGAACGCCGCCGCCGGGTCCGAGGACCCGACGGCGGCGTGTGGCCGTGCCGGTGCTTACTTGATCTTGACCGACACCGCCGCGGAGTTCCCGGCGGCGTACAGCGAGTCACCGGAGTAGCTCGCCTGGTACTTGTACGTGCCGGCGTTCTTCGGCGTGTATCCCAGGGTCACCTTGCCGTTGACCAGCTTGCCGGTCGCGACGGTGGCCGGCGCCCCGCCACCGGTCACGCGCTTGAGCGTGACGGTGCCGGTGGGGGCCACCCCGTTGCTCGCCGTCACCGTCACCACGCCGCTGAGCTTCTTGCCGTGCGTGGCGGGGTTCGGGGTCATGGTGAGCCCGACGGTGCTCTTCGTCTTGGCGAAGGACACCAGCTGCGCCTTGTTGCCGACCGCGTTGTGGAAGTGGACCAGCAACGCGCCCTGCGCACCGTCGGCCGCGTAGGCCTTGGCGTCCCGCCGGATCTTGACGAACGTGTTCGGCGAGTCGACGTAGAGCAGCGGGTCGGTGTCGCCGTTGTACGAGCCGTACACGGCGACACCCGGGTTGAGCACGTCCATCGTCTTCGCGCCCACCAGCGTGTTGTCGGAACCGACGTCGCCGACCTGGTCGACCGGACCCGACGACGACCCGGTGAAGGTGAGCACCGAGTAGCTGATCCGCGACTTGGTCGAGCTCAGGCCGGGCAGGTACTGCAGCCCGACCGGGAGCACGAGGGTGTCGCTGTCGAACAGCGCGGCGTCGGTGTCGCCCAGCCGGGCGTCCAGACCCTCGACGTCGAGGGTCTTGCCGGTGTTCAGGTCGACCGTCTGGGCGACGAGGACGTCGGTCTGGTCGGCCCCGCTCGGCAACCGCGTGCTGTAGGTGACGACGTCGGCCTTCCCGTCGCCGGTGCTGTCGATGTAGACCTCGGCGTCCTGGTAGCCCGCCGGCGTGCGCCACGGCCCCTGCATGGAGACCGCGAAGTAGGCGAGGCCGTTGCCCTCGGAGGCCAACGGGTCCTCGTCGTTCGCGATCAGCTGCGGCGCGTTCGAGGTCGTCCCCACGTACTTGAGGTCGGCCCCGAGTTCTTCCGCCGAGTGCACGCAACCCGTGGTCACCGTCGCCGAGCACGTCGGCGCCTTGCCGCTCGTCGCCTGCAGCTCGAAGCCGGCGACCAGCGACTGCACCTTGGTGGCGCCGCTGCCCTGGTTGACGCGGTCACCGGTGAACGGCAGCTCGGCGGTGGCCACCTGCCCGCTCGGCAGCGTCACCGACTTGGCCTGCGTCATCGTCGACGTCGGCCGCGGTGCGGCGTAGACCGGCACCCGCAGCCCCGGGACGTTGCCCGAGGTCGGCGTCAGCGTGACCAGACCACTGGCGTCCGCCACGTACTCGCGCGGCACGCCCGCCTGCTCCCGGCTGACGGTCGGGTCGATCGTCTTGGTCAGCTGGTTGCGGGTGAGCGTCAGCGTCACGGTGACCGTCGAGGTCTCGCCGGCCGCGACGGTGACCGTCGCGGGCGAGACCGAGTACTCGGCGCCCGGGATGATCGTGCGGTCGTCGAAGTCGACGTCGTACGTCGCCGCCGCCGCGCCGGTGTTCTGGACCGTGATCGTCTTCTGCAGCTGGGTGTCCTTCGTGACCTCCAGCGGACCGAACGACGCGCTCACCGTGCCGGTCGGAACCCCGGTGCCGGTGGTGTAGGCGAGCACGGTGTTGTCGAGCGCGGCCTTCGCGTCGATCCGGCCCGCGCCGACCCGGTTGGGGGCGTAGGTGTCGCCGGTGTGGTTGGTGCCGGTGTAGAGGTCCTGGCCGGCGGTGTTCATGATGTCGGCCTTGACCTGCTCGGCCGACCACTCCGGGTGCTGCGAGGTGACCAACCCGGCGAGGCCGGCGGTCATCGGCGTGGCCATCGAGGTACCGCTCTCGTTGACGCCCTCGGTGCCGGTGCCGTCGGCGGCGGAGAACACCGTCGAGCCGACCGCGGTGACGTCGGGTTTGACGCCGTCCTTGCCCCGCACGCCGCGCGACGAGAAGTCCGCGAGGGTCTCGTTGAGCGACTCGTCCTCCTGCTTGGTGCCGTTGGCCGTCGTCGAGCCGATGGTGACGGTCGTGCCGGCCGCGAGCTGGTTGCGGATCGCCGTGGCACCCGACTGCGCGACGAGGACGCCCGGGATCTTGGCGCTGCCGGTTATGCCGGCGGAGAAGCTCTCCGCGTCGCTACCGAAGATGAACCCGGTGGCGCCGGCCGCGGCGAGGTTGCCGCTGCGCGCGACCGACCCGCACTCGGGCGCCGCGTCGTGCCAGTTGACGAAGGCGATCTTGCCGTTGACGGCCGCCGCGTCGGCGGCGTTCAGCGCCTTGCAGCCGGTGAGGTTCGTCGGGTCGGTCAGCCGGGCGACGTCGCCGGCCAGGTCGGGGTCGTTCGCCCAGTCGTAGGCGATCGAGCGCTCGGCCGGGTACTTGGCCGGCGCGGGCGCGGTGACGTTCAGCGAGTCGACGACGGCCGAGGCGTCCTGGCTGGCCGCCACGGTGAGCGCGGACGGCGCGTTGCCCGGCGAGCCGCCGGTGTCGTAGAGGTCGCCGTTGTTGCCCGAGGCGATGGCCATGGTCACGCCGGCGTCGGTGGCCTTCTGGACCAGCACCGTGTCGGCGTCACCGGGCGGCGCGAAGTCCGAGCCCAGCGACAGGTTCGCGACGTCGACGTGGTCGGCCGGGTCGCCGTCGCCGTTCGGGTCGATGGCCGCCTCGATGGCGGCACCGGTGAGGTCGGTGCTGCCCTCGCAGCCGAAGACGCGGAACGCGTACAGCTTGGCCTCGGGCGCCATGCCGGGGCCGATCTTGAAGTTGTCGAAGCTCGTGCCGGTGCCGTACGTGCCGGTGTAGGTGGAGCCGTCGGCGTTGACGCCCTGGCCGGCGGCGGTGCCGGCGACGTGCGAGCCGTGGCCGTTGCAGTCCAACGGGTTGTTGTCCGGCCGCGGGATCGGCTGGTAGGGGAAGGAGCCGTCCGGATCGGCGGTGGGGTCGGCGTTGTAGTCGTCCCCGGCGAAGTCGTAGCCGCCGATGACCTTGTCCGTCGGCAAGACGGTCGGGTTCGCCTGCTGCGCGCTCGAGCCGGCCTGGGCGTAGGCGGCCTGCGTGCCCGGGCCGCCGAAGTCGGTGTGGGTGTAGTCGATGCCGGTGTCGATGATGGCGATCGTGGCGTTCTGGCCACGGTCGCCGTACGTCTGCCACGCCTGCGGCGCGTTCTGGTGCGGCACCGCGTAGGAGTTGGTGGGCTTCTTGGGGGTGATCGGGTAGACGCCCGTCACGCCGTCGATGCCACGCAGCGCACCGTAGTTCTTGACGTCGGTGCGGACCGCGACGCCCGCGACCACGGAGCGCGTGCGGTAGATGACCTTCGAGCCGTCGGGCAGGTCACCGGTGACGCTGCGCTGCACCGTGGCGATCTTCGCGCTCTGCGTCTTCGCGGCGCTCCGGGCGGCGGCCTTGCCCTGCGCCCGCGCGGCCTTGGCGGCCGCGACGGTGGACTTCGCGTCGAGGGTGAGCAGGAAGCCGTACGAGCCCTTCTTCGGCACGCCGGCGGGCAGGCTGCCCAGCGACTTGCCGGCCGTCTTCCCGTGCAGCGAGTGCGACGGTGTCGCGATCCCGGGCGAGGGCTTCTTCGAGGCCGGCGCGGCCCCGGCGGTCGTGGCCGCGGCGAAGGAGGTCGCCACGACGGCTGCGGTCGTCACCGCAACGGCCAAGGGCAGGGATCTCCCGCCCGAACGGATCAAAGCCATGCCATCCCCAGCGACAGGGTTCTACGACCGTCGGATGCGCTCGTGACGCACCGGTCGAACGCCGCACCCGCGGACGTTCCGGTCAGCCTGCCGCGCGGATCGTAACCGGCCTCTCAGCGATCCGTCAGCAGCTCGACACACACAGAATTCATGATCGAACGTCATACGGACCACATATGCGGACGAAAGCCGCGGGCGGGAAAAGCCGTTGCCCCCGTCCCGTAGCGTCATCCGATCGTGGCTGCCGACCAGCGTCCGGACCCCGCATCCCCCACCTCCCACCCCGCCGCCGACCCCGTACTCGCCGCCGAGGGCGAGCATCTGGCGCACGCCCGTCGCTGCCTGCTCGCGATGGTCGACACCGCCGAGCACATCGCCGACTACGGCGTCGACGAGCTCGCCAGCCACGCGCTCGGCGCGCTGCGGGCGCAGCGGCTGACCACCCTCACCGCCGACCCCAACGCCCCCGCGTTCTTCGGCCGGACCGACCGGGAACCCGACGACGGCCGTCGCGGCCCCGAGGTGCTGCACATCGGCCGCCGGCACGTCCGCGACGACGCCGGCGACCCGGTGGTGATCGACTGGCGAGCACCGATCGCGCGCGGCTTCTACCGCGCGACCGCCGACGAGCCGATGGGCGTGCGGCTGCGACGCCGCTTCGGCTTCGCCGACGGCCGGCTGACGTCCTTCGAGGACGAGCAGCTCGACCGCGGCGAGGCGCTCGGGCTGGACTCCGAGCTGCTGCGCGCCGAGATCGAGCGACCCCGCGTGGGGCCGATGCGCGACATCGTGGCCACGATCCAGCCCGACCAGGACGAGCTCGTGCGCGCCGATCTCGACACCTCGCTGTGCGTCCAGGGTGCGCCCGGGACAGGCAAGACGGCGGTCGGCCTGCACCGCGCCGCCTACCTCCTCTACACCTTCCCGGAGCGGTTGCGACGCTCCGGCGTGCTGGTCGTCGGCCCCAACCAGGCCTTCCTGCACTACATCGCGCAGGTGCTGCCCTCGCTCGGCGAGGGCGGGATCACGCAGTCCACGGTCGCCGGGCTGCTCGGGCACCAGGCGCGCGGCGACGAGCCCGTCGCGCTGGCCGTCCTCAAGGGCGACGCCCGGCTGGCCGAGGTGATCCGGCGCGCCGTCGTCTCGCACGCGCGCAAACCCACCGAGGACCTCGTCGCGGTCGTGGGGACGAAGCGCTACCGGGTGTACGCGCACGGGCTGCGCCGCTACGTCGACGACGCCCGCCGAGCGCTGGGGCCGGGCCTGCGGTGGGCCGCCGCCCGCGACCGGCTGCGCATGCAGGCCGCCGAGGACGTCCGCCGGCAGCGCGAGGACGCCGGCGGCGCGCCCACCGACGCCGAGACGGCACGGGTCGCCCGCTCGCAGCCGGTGCGCGAGTGGGTGGACTCGGTCTGGCCCGAGCTGACGGCGCCGGCCCTGCTCGCCCGGCTCTACGACGACCCCGACTTCCTCGCGCGGTGCGCCGGCACGAGCCTGTCCGAGGCCGAGCGCGAGGCGCTGCACCGGCCGGCGCCGCGCTCGCTGCGCACGATCCGTTGGACGCCGGCCGACGTCGTCCTGCTCGACGAGATCGACGCGTTGCTGCGCCCCCAGGACACCTTCGTCCACGCCGTCGTCGACGAGGCGCAGGACCTCTCGGCCATGCAGTGCCGCGCCGTCGCGCGCCGCTGCCCCCTGGGGTCGGTGACCGTGCTCGGCGACCTCGCGCAGGCCACGACGCCGTGGGCCCCCGGGGACTGGGCACGCACCCTGGACCACCTCGGCCACGCCGCTGCGGTGCTGCCGCTGACCGCGGGGTACCGCGTGCCGGGCGAGGTGCTCGCCGTCGCGAACCGGCTGCTGCCCCACATCGCCCCCGGCGTCCCGCCCGCGACCTCGGTACGCCAGGGCGAGGACGCGTTCCGCCTCGTCCCCGGCGGCACCGTCGCGGCCGAGGTGCGCGACTGCCTGGCGGCGCCGGGCTCCGTCGGCGTCATCGTCCCCGACGCGCGGGCGAGCGCCGCGCTTGAGGACCTGCAGGCCGCCGGTGTCGCGGCGCGGCTGCTCGACGACGGACCCGACGACGGACCCGACGATGCCGCCACGCGGGTCACCGTCGTGCCGGCCTCGGCGGCCAAGGGACTCGAGTACGACTCGGTCGTGGTGGCCGAGCCCGCGGCGATCGTCGCCGCCGAACCGTCGCGGCTCGACGGCCTGCGCCGCCTCTACGTCGTCCTGACCCGCGCGGTGTCACGGGTGCGGGTCGTGCACGCCGAACCGCTCCCCGCCGAGCTCACCTGATCCTGCACTCTGCGCTCAGACCGCGGTGTGCACCAGCACCGTGAGGGCGACGAAGACGAAGACGAGGGCGGCCACCGCGAGGCCGCACCCCACGACGACGCCGATGATGCCGAACCTGCGCGCGTCAGCCGAGGCCTTGTGGGCACCGGCCACGTCGCCGCGGAACCAGAGGTCGTCCACCTTGTTGGCGGCGAGGAAGGCCGGGATCGCCAGCGGCCAGAACGTCAGCAGCGCTCCGATCGCCCACCCCACGTTGGTCGACGGCTTGAGGTGCGGCGGCAGCAGGCCGCGGGGCGGCGGCCCGTAGCCGTACGGCGCGACGGGGTACGGCGGCGGCACGGGGTACGACGGCGGCACGGGGTACGACGGCGGCACGGCCGGCGGCGATTCGTGCTTGTCCCAGTCGACCATGCCGTCCTCGCGATTTCGTGCGCGCCGCCGTGTCCTGACCGATCACTCGGCCGGCATCCTGCGTTCGGGAGCCGAGGTGACCGCCGTCACGGATATGGTAGGAACCCCTGTGTAGTCCGCCCGGTACGCCACCCCTGTACCAACGGACCGCACGGGTCAAGGCCCGATCGCACGAGGCGGACGTCCGGAAGACCCCGGCCGCCGTCGCCCAGCCGAGGAGTCGCGAGTGAGTGAACACGTCCATGCCGTGCACCCGGAGCCGGACCTCGTCCAGCTGCTGACACCCGAGGGTCAGCGCGTCGAGCACCCGGACTACCCGCTGGACATCACCGACGACGAGATCGGCTCGCTGTACCGCGACCTCGTGATGGTGCGCCGGATCGACACCGAGGCCATCGCGCTGCAGCGCCAGGGCGAGCTCGGCCTGTGGGCGTCGCTGCTCGGCCAGGAGGCCGCCCAGATCGGCGCCGGGCGCGCGCTGCGAACCCAGGACATGGCCTTCCCGACCTACCGCGAGCACGGCCTGGCCTGGTGCCGTGACGTCGACCCGCTCACGCTGCTGGGGCTCTACCGCGGCACCAACCTCGGCGGCTGGGACCCCAACGAGAACAACTTCAACCTGTACACGATCGTCATCGGTGCGCAGACGCTGCACGCGACCGGCTACGCGATGGGCGTCGTGCGCGACGGCGCGGTCGGCACCGGCGACCCGAACCGCGACACCGCGGTCATCGCGTTCTTCGGCGACGGCGCGTCGAGCCAGGGCGACGTCAACGAGGCCTTCGTCTGGGCGGGCGCGGCCAACCTGCCGGTCGTCTTCTTCTGCCAGAACAACCAGTGGGCGATCAGCGAGCCGGTCGGCGTGCAGAGCCGGGTGCCGCTCTACCGGCGGGCGAGCGGGTTCGGCTTCCCGGGGGTCCGCGTCGACGGCAACGACGTGCTCGCGAGCCTCGCGGTCACCCGCAAGGCGCTCGACGATGCCCGGAGCGCGCAGGGGCCGACGTTCATCGAGGCCTTCACCTACCGGATGAACCCGCACACCACCAACGACGACCCGCGCCGCTACCGGCTCGGCAGCGAGGCCGAGACCTGGAAGCTCAAGGACCCCCTCGAACGCGTCCGCGCCTACCTGAGCCGCGAGGCGGGTTTCGGCGCCGACTTCTTCGACGGCATCGAGGCCGAGGCCAAGGGGCTCGCCGAGCACGTCCGCGCCGGCTGCCGCGCCCTGCCCGACCCGACCCCGGAGTCGGTCTTCGAGCACGTCCACGTCACGATGCCCGACGACCTGCGCGGGCAGCGCGACGACTTCGTCGAGTTCGTCAGCGAGGTGTCGGCATGAGCGCGTCCCGCGGTGGTTCCGACTGGCGACTTCCCACGTCGACTGGCGACCTACCCGCCGACTGGCGACCTGTAGGTCGCCAGTCGGGCGGAAGGTCGCCAGTCGACAGAGCACCCGGCAACGCAGGACGACTTGCGGAGGTGTCGGCATGAGCGAGCCCGCCGCCGAGAAGAAGACGATGGCCAAGGCCCTCAACGACGGCCTGCGCAAGGCGCTCGAGGCCGACCCCAAGGTCGTCGTGATGGGCGAGGACGTCGGCAAGCTCGGCGGCGTCTTCCGCATCACCGACGGGCTGCAGAAGGACTTCGGCGAGGCCCGGGTGATCGACACGCCGCTCGCCGAGTCGGCGATCATCGGCACCGCCGTCGGCCTCGCGATCCGCGGGTACCGCCCGGTGTGCGAGATCCAGTTCGACGGCTTCGTCTTCCCCGGTTTCGACCAGATCGTCAGCCAGGTGGCCAAGTTCCACAACCGCTCGGCCGGCAAGGTCAAGATGCCGATCACGATCCGCATCCCGTCCGGTGGCGGCATCGGCGCCGTCGAGCACCACAGCGAGTCGGTCGAGACGTACTTCGCGCACACGGCCGGGCTGAAGGTCGTCGCGTGCAGCAACCCGTCCGACGCCTACTGGATGATCCAGGAGGCGATCGCCGACGACGACCCGGTGGTCTTCATCGAGCCCAAGCGGCTCTATCACGCCGCGAAGGCCGAGATCGCCGGATCGCCGACACCGCTGTACTCCGCGCGCGTCGTCCGCCCCGGCCGGCAGGTGACCCTGGCCGGCTACGGCCCCACCGTCCCCACCCTGATCGAGGCCGCCGCGGTCGCCGCCGAGGACGGGCTCGACCTCGAGGTCGTCGACCTGCGCTCGGTCTCGCCGCTGGACGTCCCCACGGTCGTCGAGTCGGTGCGGCGGACGGGCCGGCTGATCGTCGTGCACGAGGCGCCGCAGAGCTTCGGCGTCGGCGCGGAGATCGCCGCCAAGGTCACCGAGGAGGCGTTCTACTCGCTCGAGGCGCCAGTGCTGCGCGTCGCGGGTTACGACACGCCCTACCCGCCGAGCCGCCTCGAGCACGAGTGGCTGCCCAACCTCGACCGCGTCCTGGACGCCGTCGACACGATCCTGGAGTACTGACCAGCGTGAGCGAAGCCTGCGGAGCGAACCAATGTCACAGCGCGCCTCGTGCCTCGCGCCGTCGCCCGGAACGAAGTGAGGACGCGGCGTGAGCATCGAGCAGTTCAAGCTGCCGGATCTCGGCGAGGGGCTCACCGAGGGCGACATCCTCAAGTGGCTGGTCGCGGTCGGTGACACCGTCGAGGTCAACGACACCATCGCCGAGGTCGAGACGGTCAAGGCCGCGGTCGAGCTGCCGTCGCCGTTCGCCGGCGTCGTCACCGGGCTGCATGCGGTCGAGGGCGAGACCGTGCCGGTCGGCACCCCGATCATCTCGATCGACACCGGCGGCGTCGGCGACGGGGCAGCGGCGGCAGCGCCGGCCGCGGCCGAGGACCTCGTTCCCGCCGTCCCGACCGCCGCCGACGGCGTGGTCGCCGAGGCCGGCGAGGACAAGCAGCTGACCCTGGTCGGCTACGGCCCGCGGGAGAGCTCGGGCGGGCGACGCCGTCGACGCCGCGCCGAGCCGCCGCCGGTCACCGCCGCCGGCGCGCAGGTGTCGTTCAACCTGCCGCCGGCCACCGCCGAGCACCCCGCCCCCGGCCCGGCGGTGGCCGAGCCCCCGGCGCCCCCGGCGCCCCCGGCGCCCCCGGCGCCCCCGGCGCCCCCGGCGCCCCCGGCGCCGGTCGAGTCGGTCACGTCGCTGCGGCCGCTGGCCAAGCCGCCGGTGCGCAAGCTGGCGAAGGAGCTCGGCGTCGACCTGACCCTCGTCGCCCCGACCGGCCCGCACGGCACGATCTCGCGCGACGACGTCCAGCTCGCCGCGAACGGGTCGTCGTCGACACCGCCGGCACCGGCGGCAGCGGCGTCGGCCGCGCCGGCGCGGGCCGGTCACGGTGCGCGCGAGACCCGGATCCCGGTGAAGGGCGTCCGCAAGCACACCGCCGCGGCCATGGTCGCCTCCGCGTTCACGGCACCGCACGTCACCGAGTTCGTGACCGTCGACGTCTCCGCGACGATGGAGCTGCGCGACCGCGTCGCCGCCCGGCGCGAGTTCCGGGACGTGAAGGTGTCGCCGCTGCTCTTCGTCGCCAAGGCCGTCGTCCTCGCCGCAGCGCGCACGCCCGAGGTCAACGCCACGTGGGACGACGCCGCGGGCGAGATCGTGCTCAAGCACTACGTCAACCTGGGCATCGCGGCTGCGACCGACCGCGGGCTCGTCGTCCCCAACGTCAAGGACGCCGACCGCCTCTCGCTGCGGGAGCTGGCCGAGGCCATCGGCGCCCTCACCGCCACCGCCCGCGCGGGACGCACGTCGCCGGCCGACATGGCCGGCGGCACGTTCACGATCACCAACGTCGGCGTGTTCGGCGTCGACACCGGCACCCCCATCCTCAACCCGGGGGAGGCCGGCATCCTCGCCGTCGGCGCGATCCGCCGGATGCCGTGGGTGGTGGGCAGCGGCGCCGAGGAGCGGATCGAGCCACGGTGGGTCACCCAGCTCGGACTGTCCTTCGACCACCGGCTCGTGGACGGGCAGCAGGGCTCGCAGTTCCTGTCCGACGTCGCCACGATCCTCACCGACCCCGGGCTGGCGCTGCTCTGAGGATCCTGCGGTGAGACCGCGGTGAAGTACCTGGTGACGTTAGCCACTTTCGGGCATCCTGCCGTAATCTATTCCGTTCTTCCTCCGATTGACTTAACAAACGAAGGAGGAAGAGATGACCAACAAGATCAGCCGCCGGGTGGCTCGCCGCCGCCAGCTTCGCGAGTTCAACCGCGCCTTCGACAAGGCGTCGCCGGCCATGCAGCAGGAGCTCGTCGCTGCCGCGGCCCGCAGCGGCTTCTACAGCCGCTGACCCACGCGGGACGGTCCGCGGGATTACCGCGGGCGGCCCGCGGCTTGCATCAGGCGTGGACGCCGTGAGAACAGGCCCGCGGGTGCGGGCGCCGGAACTGGTGGCCGGCGACTGGTTCAACTCAGCCGAGCCACTGACCCTCGCCGGCCTGCGGGGCCGCTTCGTCCTGCTGGACTTCTGGACGTTCTGCTGCGGCAACTGCCTGCACGTGCTGGACGAGCTGCGCCCCTTCGAGCGCCGCTACGCCGAGGTGCTGACCGTGGTCGGCGTGCACTCGCCGAAGTTCCCCCACGAGGCCGACCCGGCCGCGCTCGCGGCCGCCGTCGAGCGCCACGAGGTGCACCACCCCGTCGTCAACGACCCGCGCCTCGCGACGTGGCAGCAGTACGCGGTGCGCGCCTGGCCCACGCTGGTGCTGATCGACCCGGAGGGGTACGTGGTCGCGCAGGCCGCCGGCGAGGGGCAGGTCGAGGCCCTGGGCGCCCTCGTCGACACCCTCGCGCCCGAGCACGAGGCGCGCGGGACGCTGCGGCGCGGCGACGACCCGTACCGCCCGCCGGCACCCGTCCCGGGAACGCTGCGCTTCCCCGCCGATGCGGTGCTGCTGCCCGCGCAGCGCACCGGCCGCGACCGGGACTCGCTGCTCGTCGCCGACGCCGGCCACCACCAGCTGGTCGAGCTCGAGCTCGACGGCACCACCGAGCTGCGCCGCATCGGGACCGGCGAGCGCGGCGCCCCCTTCGCCGAGCCGAACGGGCTCGCCCTGCTGCCCGCGGGGCTCACCGACTACGACGTCCTGGTCGCCGACACCGCCCAGCACGTGCTGCGCGGCGTCCGCCTCGCCGACGGTGCGCTGATCGCGACCCTCGACCTGCCGGCGCTGCTCGCCGACGAGCTCACCGTCACCGGCCCGATCCCGCTCGCGCTCTCGCCGTGGGACGTCGTCTGGTGGCCGGCCGCCGACCGTGCCGTCGTCGCCGCCGCGGGCGTCCACCTGCTGCTGGCCGTCGACCCGGTCGCCGGGACCGCCGAGGTGCTCGCCGGCACCACCGTCGAGGGGCTGCGCGACGGCGCCGCGCTCGACACCTGGCTCGCCCAGCCGTCCGGGCTCGCCGTGGCCGGCGAGCGGGTGTGGTTCGTGGACGCCGAGTCCTCCGCGCTGCGCCATCTCGACACCGACGGCGTCGTCCGGACCGTGGTCGGCGAGGGGCTGTTCGACTTCGGCCACGTGGACGGCCCGGCGGCGAGTGCGCGCTTCCAGCACCCGCTCGGAGTCACCGTGTTGCCCGACGGCTCCCCGGCCGTCCTCGACACCTACAACGGCGCCGTCCGGCGCTACGACCCGGCGACCGACGCCGTCACCACGCTGGCTCGCGACCTCGCCGAGCCGTCGGCCGCCCTGCTCGTCGGCGACACGCTCGTCGTCGTGGAGTCCGCCGGGCACCGCCTCACCGCCACCCCCCTGGGCGACGAGGTCGTCACCGGCGCGGCGCAGCGCACCGAGCGCCCGGCGACCGCCGTGGCAGCCGGCGAGGTCGAGCTCGCCGTGCTCTTCCGGGTACCGCCCGGACGCAAGCTCGACGACCGTTACGGCCCCTCGGTCCGGGTGGCGGTGACCGCGTCGCCACCGGAACTGCTCGTCGACGGTGCCGGCGAGTCCACCGACCTGCGGCGCCGGCTGCGGCTCGCGCCGGGCGCCGGCGTCCTGCACGTCACGGCCCAGGCCGCCTCCTGCGACGACGCGCCGGACGCCGACCATCCCGCGTGCTACCTGGCCCGGCAGGACTGGGGACTGCCCGTCACGGTCGGCGACGACGGCACCGGCCGGCTGGATCTCACCCTGCTGGGCTGACCCCACCCGCCCTGCCCGCTCGGGTGGTCGTTCCGCGGGGCGCCGCAGCGACCACGGCGACGGGCAGGCGATCAGTCGATGCGCATCGCGACGACGGCGACGTCGTCGGAGTGCCGCACGGCCGCGGCGGTCAGCCGTTCGATGAGCTGGCGCGGCGAGGCGTCCAGTGGCAGGGCGGCGGCGAGCCGGCACAGCTCGGCGAGCCCCTCGTCCATGTCCGGCTCCGGGCCGAAGGCGTCGGTGAGGCCGTCGGTGAAGCAGATGAGGGTGCTGCCCCGCTCCAGGGACACGACGGCGTCGGCGGGACGCGTCGAGTCCGCGAGCAGCCGCGAGACGCCGATCATGGGTCCCCGGGCGGCGTCGAGCACGTGCACCACGCCGTCGGGACCGCGCACGATCGCCGGTGGGTGACCCGCGCTGGAGTAGCGCAGCTGCGCACCGCGCTCGTCGAGGCTGAGCGTCGCGTAGACGCAAGTGGCCAGGAAGTCCAGGCCGCCGCCCTCGAGCAGCTCGTCGACCGCGGTGAGCACGGTCTGCGGCTCGCTGCCCGGCCAGCCGTAGGAGCGGACGATGGTGGAGAGCTTGCCCATCCGGGCGGCGGAGTCGAAGTTGTGCCCCATGACGTCGCCGACGACGACGCCGACACCCGCCCCGCCGCGCAGGGCGAAGACGTCGTACCAGTCACCGCCGACCGCGGCCTCGTCGGCGGCGGGGATGTACTCGGCGGCGATGGTGACGCCGTCGAGTCGGGGCAGTCGCGGCAGCAGACTGCGCTGCAGCGTCGCGGCGGCGGCGCGCTCGCGGGCGTAGAGCTGGGTGTTCTCGAGCATCAGCCCGGCGCGCACCGCGAGGTCCTGGACCAGTGCGAGGTCGGTCTCGCCGAACGGGGGTCGCGACTCGTCGGCGACGAGCGCGACGCAGCCGAGGATCCCCGAGCGGGCGAGCAGGGGGACCACGACGATGCTGCGGGTACCGAGCCGGCGCAGCAGTGCGGTGCGCTCGTCGTCGCCCGCCCCCGTCTCCGACGCCGGCGTGTCCTCGTAGTCGCGGATGAGCACGTCGCGGACCTCGCCGCGCAGGACCGGCCAGATGGGGCTGCTGCCGCGCAGCTGGTCGGGCACCACCGCGGTCAGCGACTCGACGAGGTCGGCGACCGCCGGGTCGATGTCGGCCCGCTCGTGCATGACGTACGGCCGCGAGACGTGCCCGGCGTCGTCCAGGGTGTAGAGGGCGCACCAGGTGCCGACCTGCGGGACCAGCGCGTCGGCCAGCAGCTGCAGGATGTGCGTGGGCTGCTGGCTCATCGCCATCCGCGACGTGAAGTCCGCGAGCAGCGCGAGCCGGTCGGCGGCGCGCGCGACCTGCGACAACGCGTCGTCACGCGACTGCTGCGCCTCGACGCGGCCGGTGACGTCGGCCTGCACGCCGACGAAGTGCGTCACCGCACCGTCGCTGTCACGCACGGGCGAGATCGACAGCTCGTTCCAGAAGGGCGTGCCGTCCTTGCGGTAGTTCAGCAACGTCGTGGTGAGCGGACGCTCCTCGCGCAGGCAGTCGCGGATCTGGTCGATGATCTCGCGATCGGTGCCCTCGCCCTGCAGGAAGCGGCAGTTGCGCCCGACCGCCTCGTCGAAGGTGTATCCGGTGGTCTGCGAGAACGCCGGGTTGACCCAGACGAGCGGGTCGTCGGGCTCGTTCGGGTCGGTGATCGTGAACGAGACCCGCGTCGCGAGCACGGCGCGGTCGCGCAGGTCGGCGGCGGACTCCTGCACGCCCGCGACCAGCCGGGCGTTGCGCGCGGGCAGGAACACGACCAGCGCCAGGTTCGCGAGCGCCGCGGGCGCGCCGTCGAGGGGCAGGCCGAGCACCCAGAGCACCTCGCGGGCGTCGGTGGCGGCGGTCGCCCGCATCGCGGTGATCGCCTCGCCGGTCGCCGGCTCGCCCTGCGCCACCCGCAGCAGGGACTCCGCCGGGCTGACGGTCGACTCGGTCGGCCCCTCGGGCAGGTGGCCGCCGGTGACGTCCTCGAGCCCCGCGGCCTGCGACCAGTCGTCCACCGAGATCGGCAGGTCGCGCTCGGGGGCCAGCTGCCGGGCCAGGTCGTTGGCGAAGGTGACCTCGCGCCGCTGCAGGTCGACCACCAGCACGGCGGCACTCGCCTCGTGGACGAGAGGGGGCAGCAGCGTCGCGAGGGCGGCGTCCGCTCCCGTCGCACCACCGTCCGTCGACTGCTCGGTCACCGCGTGATGCTATCGGGAAGGGCACGGGCACCGGGAGCCGAGCACTACCGTCGTGGGCATGGCGCGCGCGACGTGGTTCTTCCCGGTCCCCGACGAGGCGGAGCTCCCCGAACGGCTGCGGGGCCTGTTCGCGAAGGCTCGCGAACAGGTCGGCTTCGTGCCGAACGTGTTCCGCGCCTTCAGCTACCGACCGGAGCGCCTCTCCGCCTGGTTCGGGCACTACAAGCTGCTGCACGAGCCGACACCGGGGCTCGACGCGGCCGACCGCGAGATGATCGCCGTGGTCGTCAGCGCGTGGAACCGGTGCACCTACTGCATCGTGTCCCACGGGCACGCGCTCCGGGTCGCCCTGGGTGGGACGGCCGAGGCGGAGCTGACCGCCGACTACGTCGCGACGAACTGGCGGCACGCCGGGCTCGACGAGCGGCGCGCCGCCATCTGCGGGTACGCGGAGAAGCTCACCGCCCGTCCGCACGAGATGAGCGAGGCCGACCTCGTCGGGTTGCGCGACGTGGGCCTCACCGACCACGAGATCTGGGACGTCGCCGAGATCGCCAGCATGTACAACTTCACCAACCGGATGGCACTGGCCACCGGGCAGCGTCCCAACGAGGAGTACCACCACCTCGACCGCGGCCGGTAGCGACCGCTCAGCTGGTGACGTCCTTGCCGCCGAAGCGCGCCCAGGCCAGCGAGACGAACAGCGCCACGTAGCCGAGCGTCACGAGCAGGCCGGCCGCCATCCCGTCGGTGGCGACGGGGTCGCGCAGCAGGTCGACCCACCGCAGCCAGCGGTGGGTCGGCAGCCAACCCTGGATGACGGCGAGCTGCGGGACGGCGTCGGCGACCTGGCTCGCGATCGTGAGGGTGAGCGTGGCCGCGATGGCGGCGATCGGCACCTCGGTCATGGTCGACACGAACAGCCCGAGCGCCGCCACCATCAGCAACGAGGCCGCGACGTACGCCGACACCAGCGCCAGCCGGCCGAGGCCGTCGGTGTAGGAGACGGCACGGCCGGAGAGCAGGGTCAGCTCCCCGGAGGGGAACAGCACGAGTCCCGCGAGCACGCCGAGCACCGCGACCACCGCGACGCACGCGACGCACCATGCCGCGGCGGCGGCGAACTTCACCGCCAGCAGCCGGGTCCGACCGACCGGCACGCTCAGCAGGTAACGCAGCGTCCCGGAGTGCGCCTCGCCGGCGACGGCGTCACCCGCGACGACCGCCACGACCAGCGGCAGGAACAGCGGCCCGGCCACGAGCAGGGCGGCCAGGGCGGCGAACAGGCCGTTCTCGGTGATGCCGCCGAAGATCGTGCTGCCCCGGCCGGACCGTCCGCTGGCCCGCACCGACACGCAGATCAGCACCGGCACGAGGCCGAGCACCGAGAGCAGGACGGCGTTGCGGCGGCGGCCGAAGACCATGCCGAGCTCGGAACGCAGGAACCGGGCGGGGGCGCGCAGCTCAACCGGAGACATCGAACCCCTCTCCCGTCAACCCGACGAACTGCTCCTCGAGGCTCGGCGCCTCGACCCGGAAGCCGCGCACGCCGACGCCGGCGGCGACCAGCGCCGCCACCAGCCGCTCGGGCTGCAGCGCGGCGCCGGCGGTGCCGTGCACCGCGCCGTCCGAGCGTCGCAGGTCACCGACGTCGTGCTCGGCCAGCACCCGCTCGGCGGCCTCGGGTTGCCCGGTGTCGACCCGCACCACGGGGCGCTGCCGGCCGCGCAGCTCGGCCATGCTGCCCTGCCACACCAGCCGACCGACGCTCATCACCCCGACCTCGGTGCACAGGTGCTCGATCTCGCTCAGCAGATGGGAGGACAGGAAGACCGTCGTGCCGCCGCGGGACAGCTCGTCGATCAACGCCCGGACCTCGCGGGTGCCCTGCGGATCGAGACCGTTCGTGGGCTCGTCGAGGACGAGCAGGTCCCGGGGGCGCAGCAGGGCCGCGGCGATACCGAGCCGTTGCCGCATCCCGAGCGAGTAGGCGCGGTAGCGCTTGCGCGCCGCGGCGGCCAGCCCGACCCGGTCGAGGGCCTCGCCGATGCGCGCGGTGGCGGTGCGAGCGCTCGCGGTCCGATCGGCGGCGTCGAGCCGCGCCAGGTTCGCGCGGCCGGACAGGTACGGATGGAACGCCGGCCCCTCGACCAGTGCCCCGACGCGTTCCAGGGACATCGCGCCGGAACTCGCGAAATCGTGCCCCAGCAGCTGGTGGGTGCCCGAGCTCGGGAGCACCAGCCCCAGCAGCATCCGGATCGTGGTCGTCTTGCCCGACCCGTTGGGCCCGAGGAAGCCGTACACCGAGCCGGTCGGCACGGCGAGGTCGAGGCCGTCGACGACGGTGGCGGAGCCGAAGCGCTTCGTCAGCCCGGTCGACGCGATCGCCGACGTCATCGTCGACGTCATCTGCCGCCCCGGGGCTACTTAGCGGCGGCCGCGAAGAGCGCGTCCGGCTCGACGGCGCCGGCGAACACCCGGCCGTCGTCGATGACCAGCGCGTTCAGCAGATCGGAGCTCAGCAGCCGGCCCCGACCCCAACTGCCCGACACCGGGGTGGAGAGCTGACGCGCCGTGCCGTGCGTGAGCTTCGCGGCCCTGGCCCGGCCGACCTGCGCGCTCCACACGCTCGTCCAGCCGCTGCCCGTGACCTGCAGCCGATGCCGCTTCGGCCGGGCGGCACGATCCGTCCCGCTCGCGTCGACGTTGCCGTGCCGGTCCAGCTCGACGTGGCGCACGGTCGCGCCCGAGGGCGGGGTGAAGGAGAAGTACGTCCGCGACGGCCGCTCGAACCTGATGCTGGTGTAGGCGACGTCGATCGAGGGCGTCCGCGAGCCGCGGGCGTAGACCCGCACCCCCAGCGGCACCTTCGTCTTGCCGTCGACGGCGATGTGCACGGAGCCGACCCGCGTCGCGGCGGTGCGGGGCACGAGGACCAGCTCGTAGGCGTCGCGGTTGGCGACGCGGGCGTTCGAGCGGACCGACACCTTCGTCGTGGGATCGAGGTCGTGCAGCACACCGCTCGCCACGCCGGACGGGGTCAGGGTGGTGGCGGGGTCGGGCAGCTGCTCGGCGCCGGCGGGACGGGCCGGCAGCAGCGTGTGGATCGCGACCCGGTCGGCACTCGACCACTCCCACAGCTGGCGGCCGGAGCGGAAGAGGTCGGTCTCGTCGGTGGCGCCGAGCAGCGCGATGCGCTGCTGGGTGGCCCCGCCGTACCAGACCCGCAGGGTGTGCGAGCCGGTCAGCAGCGAGGCGAGCGACGAGCCGTCGTCGTCCCCGCCGAAGGAGGGCAGCTCGGGCAGGCCGAGCGACAGCCGGGAGACGACGGTGCCGGAGAAGCCGCTGTGCTCCGGTGACTGCACCGCGGCGATGATGGCCTTCGGCGACGTCGCCGGCAGCGACTCGGACGTCGCCTGGGCCCGGAAGACGCCGGTGGCCGCGAGCCCGGCGACGCCGACGACGGCGAGCGGGGCGAGCCAGCGCAGCGCCGGATGGCGCCGCACGACCGGAGGGACGTTCACCGGGCCAAGGGTGAAGAGACGGCGCTGTGGTGGGGCTGAGGTATGACCGTGGCTGTCGAGGTCCACACTGGCAGTCTGACAACCGCGTCCACCGACCGCTGACGTGCCCTCGGCACACCCACAGGTCGACCGATACGAGGGAGGTCCGCGCGTGCGCTTGCTGATCGTGGAGGACGAGATCCGGTTGGCCTCGGCCCTGCAGCGCGGTCTCGGCGCGGAGGGGTTCACCGTCGACGTCGCCCACACCGGTCCCGACGGGCTGCACCTGGCCCAGGAGACGACCTACGACGCCGTCATCCTCGACATCATGCTGCCGGAGCTCTCGGGCTACCGGATCATCGAGCAGCTGCGCGCGGCCGAGAACTGGGTGCCCATCCTGATGCTGACGGCCAAGGACGGCGAGTACGACGAGGCCGACGCGCTCGACCTCGGCGCCGACGACTACCTGACCAAGCCGTTCTCCTTCGTCGTCCTGCTCGCCCGGATCCGCGCCCTGCTGCGGCGCGGCGTGCAGCCGCGGCCCGCGTCGCTGACCGTCGGCGACCTGGTGCTCGACCCCGCCGCGCACACCGTCCACCGGGGCGAGACCGGCGTAGAGCTCACGCCCCGTGAGTTCTCGCTGCTCGAGTTCCTGATGCGCCGCGCCGGCGACGCCGTGAGCAAGGCCGACATCCTGCACCACGTCTGGGACGCCAACTACGACGGCGACGCCAACGTCGTCGAGGTGTACGTCGGCTACCTGCGCCGCAAGATCGACGTGCCGTTCGGCCGGCAGACGCTGCAGACGGTGCGCGGAGCGGGGTACCGGCTCACCGCCGAGGCGTGACGCCCCGGACCCGCGAGCACCCGAGCCGGCGATGAACTCGAGCGAGGCGGCGCGGCTGGTCGGCCGCGGCCTCGTGCTGCCGCGCGAGTGGTGGGCCCGCCAGTCCCTTCGCGCGCGGCTGACCCTGCTGGCGACGGCCCTGTTCTCGATCGCCGTCATCACCGGCGCCGTCCTGCTGCTGGTGCTGCAGCGCTACGCGCTCACCCGCGTCCTCGACCAGAACGCCGTGCAGACGGCGCGCGACATCGCGCGCCAGGTCCGTACCGGAGACGTCCCCAAGGTCGTGCAGCCGACGACCGGCGGCATCGCCGCGGTGCAGGTGCTCGACCGCAACGACTCGGTGCTCGCGGCGTCGCAGGGCACCGACCGCACGGTGTCGCTGCTGACGCCCGACCAGTTGGCCGAGGTGCGCGGGGGCAACCGCATCGAGTTCACATCCGGGGACGAGGGCAGCTCGGCACCGCGGTATCGCGCGGTCGCGCGCAATGTCGGCAGCCGCACCGTCGTCGTGCTCACCGACATCTACCGGGTGGACGACAGCCTGCGGATCCTCACCCGTGCCGCGCTCATCGGCGGCCCGCTCGCGGTGTTGCTGATGGCGGCGGCGACGTACGCCTCCGTCGCCCTGGCCCTGCGTCCGGTAGCGGCGCTGCGGCACGGCGCGGCCGACATCACCGCCGCGGGGCTCGCCGAGCAGCGGTTGCCGGTGCCGCGTGCCCAGGACGAGATCCACCGGCTCGCCGTCACGCTCAACGCCATGCTCGACCGCATCGACTCGGCGACCTCGCGGCAGCGCACCTTCGTCGGCGATGCCGCGCACGAGCTCCGCTCGCCGCTCGCCTCGTTGCGCGTCCAGCTCGAGGTGGGCCAGCGGCTCGGGCCGGAGGACGACTGGACGGGGCTCGTCGACGACGTCCTGGTCGACGTGGACCGCCTCGACCGGCTGGTGGAGGACCTGCTCTCCCTGGCGCGCCTGGACGAGACCGGCACCCTGCGGCGCGAAGCCGTCCCCCTGGCCGAGCTGGTCACGACGGTCGTCGGCGGCTACGGCCAGGCGCGGGTGCCGGTGACCGTGACGACCCCCGTGCCCTCCGGGGACCACCCCGGGCCGGCGGTCGACGGCGACCCCGACGCGCTGCGTCGCGTCGTCATCAATCTCGTCAACAACGCGGTGCGCTACGCCGCCACGGCCGTCGACGTCGACCTGGTCGAGGCGGCGCGGAGTGGCCGGCCGGGCGTGCGCCTCGGCGTCCAGGACGACGGCCCCGGCATCCCCGTCGGCGAGCGCGAGCGGGTCTTCGACCGCTTCTACCGGGTGCAGGAATCCCGTTCGCGCGACACCGGCGGCACCGGGCTCGGGCTGCCGATCGTGCGTGACATCGTGCGCAACCACGGCGGCCGCGTGCGGCTGACCGACCGCGCCGACGGCCACCCGGGCCTGCGCGCCGAGGTGTGGCTGCCGCTCGACGGCGGCTGAGGACGCCGGGTCACCGCGACGGCGACCCCGACGAGGACGACGACGTGCAGGCCGGCAGGGACGGCGTGGTCGCCGCCGTGCCCGACGGGTCGGGGGAGGCCGAGGTCGACCGCCCGGTGGGCGTCCCCGTCGGGGACGCCGGCGGCGTCGTGCAGGTCGGCGACGGACGCGAGTAGCGGTAGACCTCGAGGATGATCTTGGTCTTGACCGGGTACGAGCCGGCACCCGGTTCCTGCGCCGCGACGGTGCCGTCCTGCGACTGCTTGCGGGTGGTGCGCTCGCGGATCTCCGGGTCGCCGAAGTCGTCGGGGATCGCGTTGCGCGCGTCGTCGAGGGTCTTGCCCACGACATCGGGGAGCTTCAGCGTGCCGCTCGAGACGTAGAGCAGGATCTTCGTGCCGGGCTTGACCGCCTCGTTGGCCGACGTGCCCTGCTCCAGCACGGTGCCGCGCTTGTCCGCGCTGTTGCGGTACTTGCGGGTGTAGGAGAGGTTCGCGTTGCGCAGCAGCTCGACGGCGTCCTTGAACGAGCGGTCCTCGACGAGCGGGACGATCGAGAGCTTGGCCTTGTACGTGTAGTACTTCACCACCGAGTCCTCGGGGAGCTCGGTCCCCGGCGTCGGGCTGGTCAGGCAGACGTAGCCCTCGTTGACGGTGATGCTGGCGCCGCTGTCGTCCTTGCACGGACCGGGCGACTCGCCGCCGCGCTGTGGCTGCAGGTTCTGCTCGCGCAGCGATGTCACCGCGGCCTGGGGGGTCTGCCCGATGACCGAGTCGAGCGTGACCATCTTCTTCTCGTTGCCCGAGTCCGAGCCGAAGATCAGGAAGGTGCCGAGGCCGATGACGAGCAGCAGGGCGACGACGACGGCGGCCCAGATGAGCCCGGTGCGTCGATGGTCGCCCTCGTCGTCGTCGTAGTCGACGGGACGTGCGGGCACGGGTGCCGGCGCCGGGGTGCGGGCGATGAACTGGGTGCGCTCGGCGTCGGTCATCACCGCCTCGGCAGTGACCGGCTGGTCGGCGAGGGCTCGCTGCAGGTCCGAGCGCATGTCGCCGGCGGACTGGTAGCGATTGAGCTGGTTCTTGGCGAGCGCCTTCATGACGATCGAGTCGACCGCCCGCGGCACGTCGGCGTTGCGTGCCGACGGCATGACCGGGTTCTCCCGCACGTGCTGGTAGGCGACGGCGACCGGCGAGTCCCCCTGGAACGGCGGGACGCCCGTCACGAGCTCGTAGAGCACGCAGCCGGCGGAGTAGACGTCCGAACGCGCGTCGACGGACTCCCCGCGAGCCTGTTCGGGGGACAGGTACTGCGCGGTCCCGATGACGTTCGCCGTTTGGGTGACCGTCGCCGACGTGTCCGCGACCGCCCGCGCGATGCCGAAGTCCATCACCTTCACCGCACCGGCCTGCGTGATCATGACGTTGGCCGGCTTGATGTCGCGGTGGATGATCCCGTTGCGATGGCTGAACTCGAGCGCGTTGGCGATGTCGGCGACGATCTCCATGGCGCGACGTGCCGGCAGCGGCCCCTCGGAGCGCAGGATGTCGCGCAGGGTCCGGCCCTCCACGTACTCCATGACGATGAACGGGGCCGTGGAGCCGTCAGGGGTCGCGTCCTCGCCGGTGTCGTAGACCGCGACGATCGACGGATGGTTCAGGCCCGCGGCCGAGTGCGCCTCGCGCCGGAACCGGTTCAGGAAGGACGGGTCGCGGGCCAGGTCGGCGCGCAGCAGCTTGATCGCGACGTCACGGTTGAGGCGCAGGTCGCGGCCGCGGTGCACCTCGGCCATGCCGCCGTAGCCGATCAGCTCACCGAGCTCGTAGCGCTCGCCGACGATCCGCGGCTGGGTCATCTGTGGTCCTCGTTTCGCATGCTGCCGCCGCCCCGGGGGTGCGACGTCGAACTCGTCACTTGACACCGATCGAGCGCAGGTAGGCCAACATGACCTTCTTCGCCACCGGCGCGGCGGCCAGGCCGCCGGTCGTCTCGTTGCCGCTGACCCCGCCGTCCTCGATGATCACCGACACCGCGATCTTCGGGTCGCCCTTGGCGAGGGCGAAGCCGGTGAACCAGGCGTGCGGCGGCGGGAACTTGCCGTCCTTGCCCCGGACGCCGTGGTCGGCCGTGCCGGTCTTGCCGCCGACCTTGACCTCCTGCAGCTCCGGGATGCGGGCCGGGCCGCCGGTGCCCTGCGAGCTCTCGACCACACCCTCCATCATCTGGACCAGTTCGGCGTCGCGTTCGGGAGTGAGGACCTGGCTGAGCTGCTCGGGGTCGGCCTCGCGCAGCACGGAGAGGTCCGGCCGAAGCTCCTTGTTGATGAGGTAGGGCTTCATCAGCGTGCCGTTGTTGGCCACCGCGGCCGACAGCATCGCCGCCTGCAGCGGGGTGACGCCGACGTCGCGCTGCCCGATGGCGGTCTGCGCCAGGGTGTCGGGCGAGCGGAGGTCGCTCTCGCTGCCCGGCGTCGAGTGGCACACCGGCAACGGCACCTCGAACACCGCCGGCCGACACAGGTCGCCGGGGTCGTCGCCGCTGTACGGGGCGTCGAGACCGAACTTCTGCGCCATCTGCGCCAGCTTCGTCCCACCGAGGTCCTCGGCCACCAGCTTGGAGAACGTCGTGTTGCACGACTTGGCGAGCGCGAGGGCGAGGGTCGCGGTCTTGCCGTTGTCGCACACCTCGCCGTCGAAGTTCTCGACGCATGCCGCCTCGCCGTTGGCCGGGCACGCGCTCTTGCGCTCGGTGTCGAGCGGCCAGTAGCTGTTGGGCGCCGCGAGGCGGGTGCTGGCCGTCAGCTTCGAGTCGTCGGCCAACGCCGCGGCGGTGTCGATGACCTTGAACATCGACCCGGCCGGATACACCTGCTTGGTGGTGCGATTGAGCAGTGGGTCCTTGGTGCTCTTGTTGTAGGCCTCCCAGGCGCGCTGGATCGCGCCGGTGTCGTGCCCGGACAGCTTGTTCGGGTCGTAGGACGGCGTCGAGACCATTGCCAGGATCGCCCCGGTCTTGGGGTCGAGCGCCACGACCGCACCCCGCCGGTTGCCCATCGCCTCGTACGCCGCCTTCTGGGCGCGCGCGTTCAGGGTGAGTTGGACGCTGCCGCCCTTGGGGTCGCGGCCCGTGAGCAGGTCGGCCAGCTTCGTGCCGAACAGATCCGGGTCGTTGCCGGTCAGGATGCTGTTCGTGGAGTCCTCGATGCCTTCCTTGCCGTAGACGATGGAGTAGTAGCCGGTGGCGGGCGCGTAGACCGGGCCGTCGGGGTACTTGCGCAGGTACTTGAGCTGGTCGTCGGTGGCGACCGACTCGGCGACCGCGTCGCCGCCGACGGTGATCTGCCCGCGTGGGTTGGAGTACTCGTTGAGCAGCACCCGGCGGTTGTCGGTGTTATTGCGGTAGGAGCTGCCCTGCAGCACCTGCACCACGTTGAGGTTCACGAACAGCGCCAGGAACAGCACGGCGATCGCGATGGACACCTTGCGGATGGGCTTGTTCACGCCGGCACCGCCTCCTGCATCGCGGTCGTCGTGGGTGGCGGGGACGGGGGCGTGGTCGCCGGCCGCCGCGCGGCGTCGGAGACCCGGACGAGCAGGGCGAGGATCGCCCAGCTGCCCAGCATCGAGCTGCCGCCGTAGGACAGGAACGGTGTCGTGAGGCCGGTGGCCGGCAGCAGCCTCGTCACGCCGGAGACGACGACGAACAGCTGCAGGGCGAACAGGAACGCAAGGCCGCAGGCCAGCAGCTTGCCGAACGCGTCGCGCACCGCGAGGCCGGCGGCGAACCCGCGCGCCACCAGCAGGGCGTAGAGCGTGAGCAGCCCGATGAGCCCGAACAGGCCTGTCTCCTCGCCGAAGGAGGAGATGATGAAGTCGGTCGCCGGCAGCGGGACGAGCTCGGGGTGGCCGCTACCGAGACCGGTGCCGAAGATCCCGCCGGTGCCGAGTCCGAACAGCGACTGCCGCAGCTGGTAGGTCGGGTCGTAACCGGGGGACACGTTGGCCGCCGAGAACGGGTGCAGCCACACGCTCACGCGCTCCTGCACCTTGCCGAAGATCTGGTACGCGACGTACGCGCCGCCGGCGAAGAGCAGCACGCCGACGATGACCCAGCTGACCCGCTCGGTCGCGACGTAGAGCAGGACGACGAACAGGCCGAAGAACAGCAGCGAGGTGCCGAGGTCGCTGCCCCGCACCAGGATGGCGATGCACACCAGCCAGGCGAGCAGCAGCGGGCCGAAGTCGCGCCCGCGCGGGAAGTCGATGCCGAGCACGCGGCGGCCGGCGAGCGCCAGGACGTCCCGCTTCTGGACGAGGTAGGCCGCACCGAAGATCGTCAGCAGGATCTTGGCGATCTCGCCCGGCTGGATCGAGAAGCCCGCGACGCGGATCCAGATGTGGGCGCCGGGTGCTTCGGGGATCTCGCTGAACTGCGCCGGCAGCACGACCGGGAGCATGAGCAGGAACAGCCCGGCCAGGGCCAGCGTGTACGCGTAACGCTGCAACGCGCGGTGGTCGCGCACGACGAGCAGGATGGCGAGGAACAGCACCAGCCCCAGCGCGATCCAGACCACCTGCTTCGGCGCCTGGGCGGCGAAGTCGCTCGGGGACTGTTCCTGGCGACCGAGGTCGAGCCGATGGATCATCACCAGCCCGAGCCCGTTGAGCAGGACGACGATCGGCAGCATCAGCGGGTCGGCGTAGCGCGCCACCTGGCGGATCACCAGATGCGTGATGAGGCCGAGCGCCAGCGGCACCGCGGCGTACGTCAACAGGCGCGACGGCTCGAGCCTGCCCTCGCGCGCGGCCTCGACCGCGGTCTCGGCCGCCACCACGATCAGCACCGCGAAGACCAACAGCATCAGCTCGACGTTGCGGCGGGTCGGGATGCGCTGCAGCGGGGTCAGCGTGCCCGTCATCGGCAGTCCACCCCGGGTCGCGGCCGCGGCGTGGACGCCGTGGGTGCGGGGCTCGCCGCCGAGGTCGTCGTCCCCGCGGACGGAGTGGTCCGGGCGCCGGACGGCGCGCCGCGCCGCGGCTTGGCGGTCGACCTGCCCGGTGCCGCGCTGGACTTCCCGCTGGACTTGACGCTCGACTTCGCCGTGGGCGTCGGGGTCGGCGTGGGGGTCGGGGTGTCCGTCACGCACACCGGCAGCCGGTTGTCGCGGAGGTTGGTCACGATGCGCTCCGCGGCGGCGATGCTGTCGGCCGCGATCCCGCCCTCGACCTGGGAGCGGACCGACGCGTTTAGGTCGGCGATCTCGAGGTTGGTGTTCTTGTAGACGGTGAAGAACTTGAGCGGGCCGAACTCGGTGTTGACGCCGCGGAAGATGGCGACCTCGCTGCCCCTGCCGTCCGGGCCGACGAAGTACTGCGTCTGCGTCCACGCGTAGGCCCCGCCGAGGGCGGCGACCACCACCGCCACCACGGCCAGCCCGATCAACCACGGCTTCCACCGGAAGCGCCGGCGCCGGGTGGGCTCGGCCGGCTCGCTCGGCGGCGGGGCCGCGCCCTTCCGGGCCATCTGCGCGGCGCGCTCGGCGGCGCTCGCGTCGCCGGGGACGTCCGCCGCCGCCGGGTCGACGAAGGCGCCGGCGATGACGGGGACGTCGTCGATGACGTCACCGACGCGGGCGTTGATGACGTCGGCGACGATGACGGTGACGTTGTCCGGCCCGCCGCCGCGCAGCGCGAGCTCGACGAGCCGGTCGGCGGACTCCTGGACGTCGGGGATGCGCAGCGTCTCGAGGATGGTCTCGGACGAGACGACGTCGGACAGTCCGTCGGAGCACAGCAGGTAGCGGTCGCCGTGGCGTGCCTCGCGGATGGAGACGTCCGGCTCGACCTCGGTGCCGAGCAGCGCCCGCAGGATCACCGACTTGCGTGGGTGGTCCTTGGCCTCGTCGGGCGTCAGCTTGCCGCTGTCGACGAGGTACTGCACGTAGGTGTCGTCGTGGGTGATCTGCGTGAGCAGGTTGTTGCGCAGCAGGTAGGCGCGCGAGTCGCCGACGTGGACGAGCCCCACCTGCCCGCCGACGAAGCGCAGGGCGGTGAGGGTCGTCCCCATGCCCTCGAGCTCCTTGCGCTGCTTCACGGCGTCGGCGATGCCCTGGTTGGCCTCGTTGACCGTGTCGCGCAGCGAGCCCATCAGGTCGTCGATGCGGCGGTCCTCGTCCAGCGGCTCCATCGTCCCGATGACGATCTTGCTGGCGACCTCGCCCGCGGCGTGGCCGCCCATCCCGTCGGCGATCGCGAGCAGCCGCGGCCCGGCGTAGACGGAGTCCTCGTTGTTGTTGCGCACGAGACCGAGGTCCGAGCGCACCGCGTAGCGGAGGTACAGCGCCATCAGCGGCACGCTCCGTTGCGGGATGACCCCGCGATGCGCAGGTCCGCACTCATTCCGGTTGCCATCAGCGCAGTTCCAGGACGGTCTTGCCGATGCGCAGCGGAACACCGACCTCCAGCGGGACGGGGCCGTCGAGCTTGCGCTGGCCGAGGTAGGTGCCGTTGGTCGAGCCGAGGTCCTCGACGACCCACTGCGTGTCCTGCAGGCTGATGCGCGCGTGCCGGGTGCTGGCGTAGTCGTCCTCGAGGACGAGGGTGGAGTCGTTGGCGCGGCCGATGAGCACCGGCGCGCCGGTGAGCCCGATCCGGGTGCCGGTGAGGCCGCCCTCGGTGACGACCAGCTGCGTCGGCTGACCGGGCGTGCGGGCGGGAGCACCGGCAGCGTTCTTGCCACGACGGCGGGCCGGCGGGGGCGTCGCCACCCGCGACTGGCCGCTGGTGCGCAGGTCGGAGCGGATGACCCGCGTGCAGCCGAACACGAACAGCCACAGCAGGATCAGGAACCCGAAGCGGAACAGCTGCAGGGCGAGGGCAGAGTTCATGCGATCGCCCCGCGGCGTCTCGACCCGCGCGTCACGTGCGTTCCTGGTGGAAGACGATGCGGGTGTGGCCGATGCGGATCACGTCGCCGTGGCGCAGCAGCTGGCTGCTGATCTCGTGGCCGTTGACGGTCGTGCCGTTCGTCGAGCCGAGGTCGTAGGCGGTGGCGAAGTTGCCGTCGAACTGGATGTCGACGTGACGGCGGGAGATGCCCTGGTCGAGCAGCTGGAGGTCGCTGTCGGTGCCACGGCCGATGACGTTGCTGCCGCTGCGCAGGTCGAAACGACGGTTCGACTGGTCGACGATGAGCATCGCGGCCTGCCGGCGTGGCGGCGGCGGTTGTTGGTACCCGCCGCCGGGCTGGCCCTGCTGACCCTGGTCGAAGGGCGGCTGACCGTACTGCGGCTGGCCGTACTGGGGTTGCCCGTACTGCTGTTGCCCGTACTGCTGTTGGCCGTACTGCTGTTGGCCGTACTGCGGCTGACCCTGGGGCTGGCCGTGGGGCTGCTGCCCGGCCGCCGGGTCGCCGTAGGGGGACTGCCCGAATCCGGGGACCGCGGCCGGCTCGGCCGGCGGGGCGAACTGGCCGTGCGGGTGACCCGAGGCGCCGTTGCCCGCCGGCTCGGGGTACTCGCCGAGCGGGACGCCGGGGACGATCGGCATCGACAGCGAGTCGTGCGGGCGCCGGCGCGGGGGAGCGGCGGACTCCATGCGCGAGGCGACACCGAAGACGCCGGTGTGCAGCTCGTCGTCGCGTGCCAGGTAGACCTCGATGTCGCCCGTCGTCTGCCAGCTGCTCTCGTCCAGGTACTCCTGGACGAGCTCGGCCAGCGAGTTGGTGAGCTGGTTCTCCCACGGCACCAGTCGTTCGTAGTCCGACGGCGAGAGCGTCACGCGGTAACGGTTGGGCGAGAGGACCTGGCCGTTGCCCATCACGTTGCGCTTGTCGGCGGCCTCGCGCTGCAGCGCCGTGCCGATCTCGACCGGTTCGACCTGGCCTTTGAAGACCCGGGCGAACGCGCCGCCGACCAGCGCCTCGAGACGGCGCTCGAAGCGTTGCGCAAGGCTCACCGCGTCCCCCTGTCCTTCGTCGTCGATTCGGGCGTCCGGGCATACGGGGCTGCACGCCTGGCGACGTGAGCGGCGACGAGTCTATCGGGCGTCGCCCCAGGGGCCGATTTCCGGCACGTGGCGCGTGCTAACGTGGCGGAGCCAACCAGCGTTGCCCGGACCCGGTCCAGGTGCGCGAGCCCGGGCAAGTGGCGGAATGGCAGACGCGCACGGTTCAGGTCCGTGTGTCCGAAAGGACGTGGGGGTTCAACTCCCCCCTTGCCCACCCGATCTCTCCTTCCTCGGCGAGTTGGTTGATCAACAGGCTTGATGATCAACCAACTCGCCGAGGAAGGTGATGGGGGCGGCGGGATCAGAGCCGTTCGGCCAGCTTGGTCAGCATCGTCATGTTGCGGGCGGTGGTCGTGTTGTCCGGCAGGGCGTCGCGCCACTCCTTCGGGCCGAGGGTCGTCTCGGTCGACTTGGCGTGGATCAGCCAGTGGACGTCGCGGCCACGGATGAGCAGCTCGTCGTGGTCGTTGGACATGTCCTCGACGGCCTTCGTCTCGGCGGCGGTCATCTTGGTCAGGGGGAACAGCACGAAGTGGGTGTTCGGGGGCTCCACCGTCCCGAACGGCTTCGCCTCGACCAGCGTCCGGATCTGCGCCGCGGTGCGGACGAAGGTGGTGAGCTCGAAGTCGTACTCGGCCTCGAGCGCGGCGCGGATCTTCTTCTCCAGCGCCGCGGACCCGCCCGACGCGTCGAACATCAGGTTGCCGCTGTTGACGTAGCTCTCGACGTCGTCGTAACCGAGGTCCGCGAGCACACCACGGCAGGTGGCCATGGCCACCCGCCGTCTGCCGACGTTCACCGCACGCAGGAGCGCGACGTACCGGGTCATGCCGCCACATCCTGCCCGATGGAGTCACCCGGCGTGCGTAACCGACCCGGCGTCGGCCCGAGGTTCCGGCTCGACGTCCGTCGTCTGCACGACGACCTCGTCCGGCAGGATCAGCCGCAGCAGGATCGGCGTGATGACGGACGTCAGGACGGCGATGCCCACGAGGATGGAGTACATCGCCTCGGTCAGCAGGCCGGCCTTGAGCCCGATCGACGCGATCAGGATCTCGACCATGCCGCGGGCGTTCAGACCCGCGCCGGTGGCCAACGCGGTACGCCGGTTGACACCCGCGCTCCGTGCCCCGACGTAACCGCCCACGACCTTGCCGGCCCCGGCGAGCAGTAGCAGGACGACGCCGCTCACGAGCACGACGGGCTCCCGGAACACCCGGGCGTCGAGATGCATGCCGGCGATGCCCAGGAACAGCGGACCGCAGATCCCGGTCGCGACGCGGGCCAGCAACCGCCGCGCCGGCGCCGGCAGGTCCGGGCACAGGCTGAGCAGGACGCCACCGGCCATCGCCCCGATCGGCAGCTCGACGCCGCTGTACTTGGCGATCAGCGCCGGGACGGCGATGGCGACGAGCGCGACCAGGATGGACCATCCCGGGGGCCGCTCCACGACCCGGGCCAGCAGCGCGGTCGTCGGCCGACGCCCGATCACCGGGACGAGGATCAGCACGACGACCCCCAGCAGGGTCACCGGCAACGCGGTGGCGCCCGCGCGCGCCACGACCGCGGTCAACACGGCCAGCAGCAACCACCCGACGACGTCGTCGATGGCGGCCGCCGACAGGATCAACCGCCCGATCCGCCGCCGGAACAGTCCGAGCTGCTTGAGCGTGATCGCGGCCACCGGGAGCGCGCTGACCCCCAGCGCGACGCCGACGAAGACGACGAACCCGGCCTCGTGCGACGGGTGCCCGCGGACCGCGGCGGGCAGCGCGAGCGCCGCCACGATCCCCAGCAGGCCCGGGACGGCGAGCGCCGCGACCGCGATGCGGACGACCGCGTGCCGGTCGCGCCGCACCGCACGCAGGTTCAGCTCGAGCGCGGTGACCCCCACCAGCAGCGTCGCCGCGAGCGTGCCGACGAGCGCGAAGACACTGGTCGGGCCGGCGTGCGCGCCGCTGAACCAGCGGACGACCGCCGGATCGCGGTCGCCGACGAGCGTGGGGCCGAGCAGCGCTCCGCCGACGAGCTCACCGAGGACGGGGATGCCCACGAGGCGCCGGCACAGCCACCCCAGCGCGGTGGCGACGACGAACACGCAGGCGAGCTCGGCGACCACCGCGAAGGCAGCGGACGACACGTCGGTTCCTCCGGGAGTCTCGGGGGTACGCCGTTGCGACCGTGATCAGGTGGCGTACATGCCCCAGTGCTGGGGCGTCAGCGCGACGTCGACCATGCTCCCGGGGACGAACATCTTGGCCCAGGTGCCACCGCCCCGTTCCGGCGCGATCTTCTCCTGGAAGTACAGCTCGCGCACCTGCTCGTTGCGGACGTGCAGTTCGAGCAAGCGGTAGTAGGACGTGATCGACTTCAGGTGGATCAGCCAGTGCAGCCGGTCCGCGGTGCCGAAGGCCTCCTCGTAGACGAACACGGTGGCCTCGCCGGGCAGGTTCTCGTTGATCGACTCGGCGACCTCGCGCGCGAACTGTCGCCCCTCCGAGCGGTAGTCGTACTCGAGCTGTGCGGTGCGGTGCATGACGATGCCGGAGTTGCCCGAGTGCAGGATCTGCTCGATCGGCAGGGCGACCTGCTCGCGCGCGCCGGGGATTCCGACGACCGGCTTCTCGTCCTTGTAGACGTCGGAGTCGCGTTCCTTCTCGCCGTCGACCTTGGTGCCGTACATCCCCCAGAACTGCGGCAGCAGGACGGTCTCCTGCAGGCCGCCGTCGACGAAGATCTTGTCCCAGCTGGCCGCCTTCTCCTGCTCGGCCGGACTGAGCTGCGCGCGGTACTCGTCGTCCTTGCTGCCCATCGCCACCATGACCTCGTACGCGGCGAGCGAGCTCAGGTGGATGAAGAAGTGCATCTTGTCCTTGATGCCGAACGTCTCCTCGTACACGAAGACCGTGGCGGTGCCCTGCATCTTCGTGTTGATCAGCTCGGCGAGGCCGCGGGCGAATTGGCGCCCTTCCGCGTGAAATCCGTTCTTCAGCTGGGCGGTGCGCTCGACGACGACGCCGGCGTTGGCCGACGTGAGCAGGTCCTCGTCGGCGACCGAGGTCTGGTCCTGGGCCGGCGGGATCGCGAACGTGGTGGTGGCATCACTCATCTGACCGTTTCCTCATCTCTTGTTGGTGTGGTGCCGCCGTCACCAGGTGACGGGCAGCCCGCGAACGCCGTAGACGAACATGTCGAAGCGGAACGGGACCTCGTCGAGCGGGACGTCGAGACGCAGGTCGGGCAGCCGCTCGAACAGGGCAGCCCATGCGCACTCGAGCTGGACGCGCGCCAGCAGGTGCCCGACGCACTGGTGCGGGCCCCAGCCGAAGGCGAGGTGGTCCTGGGTCTTGCGGTTGATGTCGAGCTCGTCGGGATCGGTGAAGACCGACTCGTCGCGGTTCGCCGACGACAACACGACCAGCACGCCGTCGCCCTTGCGGATCGTGGTGCCGCCCACCTCGATGTCGGCGGTGGCGGCCCGGCGGGCGCCGTAGTCGGTCACCGTCTGGTGCCGCACGATCTCGTCCGCGGCACCACGGATCTTGTCCGGATGCGCCTTGAGGTCCGCGAGCTGGTCCGGGTTCTGCAGCAGCGCGACGGTGCCCACACCGATCTGGTTCGCGACGGTCTCGTACCCGGCGACCATGAGCAGCGTCGCGATGCCGACGACCTCCTCGATGCTGACGTCGGCCTCGACCCGGCGCTCGCACATCCGGCTGAGCAGGTCGTCACCGGGTTCGGCGTCCTTGGCCGCGACGAGGTCGTCGAGGTACTCCTTGAGCTGGTTGCGGACGCGCAGCCGTTCCTCGGGCGGCGTCGTCTGCTCGCCCATCACGCGCGTCGTGTCGTGGAAGAACTCGCGGTCCTCGTACGGGACGCCGAGCAGCGTCGTGATGACCTGGGACGGCAGCGGCAGCGCGAAGTCCGCGATCAGGTCGGCCGGTGGCCCCTTCTCGATCATGCGGTCGAGCAGCTCGGCGACGAACCCCTCGACCGTGGGGCGCAGCTCGTCCACCCGCTTGCGTGACAGCTCCGGGTGCAGCAGGTGGCGCAACCGCTGCTGGTCCGGCGGGTCCATGCGGATGAACGTCCCGGGGCCGGGCGGCTGCGACGTGAGCCGGGCGGGGAAGCCGGGCGTCTGGAAGTCCGAGCTGAACCGGGTGTCGGTGAGGATCGTCTTCGCGTCCTCGTACCTCGTGACCAGCCAGACCTCGCTGTCGTCGAAGTCGAGCCGCACCCTCGTGATCGGGTGTTCGGCGCGCAGTGACGCGTACGTCGGCGGCGGGTCGAGGACGGTCTCCCGGGCCATCGGGTACGTCAGCTCGGAGGTCGGCGCGGTGCTCGAGCTCATGATCAGATCCTGCGGTCAGCCGGTCGCTGCCGTCTGCTCAACTGTGGGCAGGGGAGCCGAGGGGTCCGGCGCCGTCGGCTCGTACCCGCGGATCTTGTCGACGAGGTACTCGGCGTCCTCTTTCACCCACCAGATGAGCCCCGAGCCGTAGGTGTACTGGCACTGCATGCCGAGGAAGTAGAGGCCCGGAGCCTCGTCGACGACCCCCCGGACGTGCCGGGGGAAGCCGTCCTCACCGAAGATCGGGAGGGACACCCACTTCGTGTAGTCGGGCCGGAAGCCCGTCGCCCAGACCACCGCGTCGACCTCCGCCGACGTGCCGTCCTCGAAGGTGACGGTCCTGCCCTCGCACGCGACCGTGCGGTCGCGCAGCTGCACGCCGGTCTCCTTGGCGATCTTCTGCAGGCTCTTGCCGACGAGGATCGTCTTCTTGTGGATGCGGTCGCGCTCGCCGAGCAGCGGCTTGGCGATGATGCCGAGCTTGTCGCCCCACCAGTGCAGGCCGATGCCGAGGAACTTGCGGGGGCCGTGCGGGATGGGCGATCCCTGCGACAGCAGCACGTCGTGCGTCTCGTGCAGGTCGACGGCGATCTGCGCGCCGGAATTGGCCGCACCGACGACGACGACCCGCCCGCCCGGGATCGTCGACGGATTGCGGTAGTCGCCGGTGTGGACCTGCACGACGTCGTCGGACAGGCCCGCGGCGATCGACGGCGTGAACGTGTTCCGGTAGGCCCCGGTGGCGAGGACGACCTGCGTGGCGGTGATGTCACCCGCGCTCGTGTGCAGGACGTAGCCGCCGTCGGCCGCTCGGTCGACCATGGTGACCGCGGTGTTCCAGCGGACCGGCTGGCGGAATGTTCGGTGGTACATCTCCAGGTAGTCGGCGAGCTCGTCCTTGTCGGGGAAGCGGTTCCACCCACCGGGGAACCGCATCCCGGGCAGCTCGCAGTACCGGGCGATCGTGAACAGCTCCAGGGAGTCCCACCGGCGCCGCCACGAGTGACCGGCCTCGGGACCGGCATCGAGGATCACGTACGGGATGTCGGCGCGCTGGAGGTAGTAGCCGGCCACGAGGCCGCTCTGTCCGCCGCCGACGATGGCGACCTCGATGTGTTCGGTCATGGGCGTGACTCCTCGTCCTCGGTTGCGCTCGTCGCTGTCACAGGGGCGGATTGGGTCGGTCGCTGCCGTGGGGGGCGCCGCTGTCGCGCAGCGCGGCGATCAGGTGCCGGCGGGTCGCCGCCGGCGCGACGACGGCGTCCACGACACCGGTCTCGAGCGCACGCTCGAGGCCGCCCACACCGGTGAGGTAGTCGTCGGCCAGCTCGGCGAGGCGGTTCGCACGGTCCTGCTCGTCCGCGATCGCCACGAGCTCGCGGCGGTGCAGGATCTCGACGGCGGCCTCCGCGCCCATGACCCCGATCCGGGCCTCCGGCCAGGCGAGGACGTGGTCGGCGCCGAGGCCACGACTGCCCATCGCGATGTAGGCGCCGCCGAAGGCCTTGCGCAGGACGACGGTGAGGCGGGGCACCGATGCCGTGGCGTAGGCGTGCAACAGCTTCGCGCCGCGGCGGACGACGCCTGCCTCCTCCTGGCCGAGGCCGGGGAGGTAGCCCGGGACGTCGACCAGGAACACCAGGGCGATGCCCAGGGCGTCGCACCACTGCACGAAGCGCCCGGACTTGTCGCCGCTCGACGCGTCCAGGCAGCCCGCCAGGTGCAACGGATTGGTCGCGACCACGCCCACGGTGCGCCCGCCGAGCCGACCCAGCCCGGTGGTGACGTTGCGCGCCCAGCCCGCCTGGAACTCGAGGTACTCGCCACCGTCGAGCAGCGCCCGCACGATCGGCACGACGTCGTAGGCCCGGCGCCCCGATCCGGGCAGCAACTCGCCCGGGTCGTCGCGCTCCTCGTCGTCGTCGTGCGCCGAGCCCAACCGCGAGGTGAGCTCGATGATCGCGCGGGACCGTCGGACCGCCTCGTCGTCGGTCTCGCACACCACGTGCGCGACACCGCTGCGCCCCTGCGTGTCCGGACCGCCGAGACGCTCCATGTCGACGTCCTCACCGGTGGCGTTGCGCACCACGTCGGGGCCGGTGACGAAGATCCTGCCCTCGGGGCCCATGACGACGACGTCGGTGAGGGCCGGGCCGTAGGCCGCGCCGCCGGCCGAGGGGCCGACGACGAGCGACAGCTGCAGGACCCGGCCGCTGGCGGTGCTCTTGACGGCGAACACCCGCGCCATGCCGTCGAGCGAGTCGACGCCCTCCCCAAGCCGGGCGCCCCCGGATCGCCAGATGCCGACGACCGGAATCCCTTGCGCGACAGCGAGTTCCGTCGCCGCCACGATGGCGCGACAGCCGTCCGCGCCGAGCGCGCCGCCCTGTGTGCCCGGGTCGGTCGCGAAAGCGACGGTGTCCACGCCCGCCACCGCGCCCCTGGCGACGTCGACACCCTCGCCCCGGTCGATCGCCCGCCACGTGTCGAAGAGCGCATCGAAGCGTTCCGCGCACACGGCGCTCACGGCGCGGGGGGTGTCCCCGGGCCTGGCTGGTTCCAGTTGAGTGGTCATGTCCTCGGTCCCGTCCGATCCGAGCCAAGCAAGCCCCGTGGCGGGGGTCTGCTCAATACAGCGCGTCCCCTCCGCGGTCGGCGCCGCTCGCGGCGTCAGTCGCGGAGGAGCACGATGCTGCTGTTGAAGCCGCCGAAGCCGAAGCTGTTGCTCAACGCGCAGTGCAGCTCGGCGGTCACCGCCTCGGCCCCGACCAGCCGCAGCGAGCGGTCGATCGGGCGATCCAGCGCGGGATTCGGGTGCACGAACCCGTGCCGCATCTGGATCACCGTCGCGACCGCCTCGATGACGCCGGCCGCGCTCAGGCAGTGGCCGATCAGGCCCTTGGTCGCGTTGACCCACGGCCGGCCGGCCCGCAACAGGCTGCGGACGGCCTCGGCCTCGGTGTCGTCGCCGGCGGGTGTGGCCGTCGCGTGCGCGTTCACGTAGTCGACGCGGTCGACGGGGATGCCGGCCTCGTCGAGCGCCTTGGCCATCGCCCGGGCCTCGCCGTGCACGTTGGGGTCGGGCAAAGTCGTGCCGTCCATCGCCTGCGCCACGCCACCGAGCTCGACGATCGTGTCGACGCCGCGCATGCGGGCCGAGCGCGGGGACTCGAGGATCACGCAGCCGGCCCCCTCGCCGGGCACGAAACCGTCGCGGCGCCGGTCGAAGGGGCGCGGGCCGACGTCCTGCTCACCGGGCTCGCCGTCGGCCTCGGCGAGCACGCCGAGCTTGTCCAGCGCGGCGAGCATCGCCGGCTCGAACTGGGTCATCGGGCCGACGGCGAGGCACACGTCCGCGGCGCCGACGGCGAGCAGCCGGGACGCCAGGATCACCGCCGCGTTCCCGCTGGAGGAGGACGCCCCCACCGTGTACCCCTCACCGAGGACGTGGAACGCCTCGCTGATCGCGGCGACGAAGTCGGTGTCCTGGGCCCGCAGCGCGTACCGCGCGGGCAGGTACGCGGGCTCCTCCTCGTACACCTCGCGGTTGTCCGACACGTAGCGCTGCGTGAGGTTGCTGCCGCCGACGAGGATCGCGACGCGGTCCGGCCGCGTCGGGACCGCGTCCAGGCCGGCGTCGGCCCAGGCCTGCGCGCAGGCCGAGAGCGTCGCCTGGACCGGGAGCGGTGCGCGCAGCCCGACGCGGCGCACGGCGTCGCGCCGTTCGGGCGAGAGCGTCGCGGTGTTCTCGAGCGCCGTCTCGAAGTCGAAGTCGGCCAGTGGCGCGAGCAGCCGCACGCCGTCCTCGGCGGTGTCGTCCGACACGGCACGAAAGCCCGACGTACCGGCCCGTAACGCCTTCTCGAAGGCGGCGACGTCGCCCGCGACCGAGCAGACCGCACCCACTCCGGTGACGACGCCCGGCGCGGTCATGGCAATTGCGCCAGCAGCACGTCGACGAGCGTGCCGATGTCCTTGACGCCCGCGAACTCCCTGGCCGGCACCTTCACGCCGAGCTCCATCATCGCCATGGTCGCGATGTCGGCGCGGTCGATGCTGTTGGCGCCGAGGTCGCTCAGGGTCCCGTCGATGGTCATGCCCGACGTGTCCACGTCCGGCAGCACCTTGGCGGTCACCTCGCGGACCACCTCGAAGACCCGTGCCCTGTCTGGTGTCGTGGTTCCGGCAGTCATGTCGTGGCTCCTCGTGACGTGATCCAGTCGTACGTGCGGTGGTAGTCCTTGGTGCCCGTCCACACCAGCAGGTCGCGGGTCGCGCCGCGGGCGTCGTACCAGCGGGCGTACTCGTCCGGATCGACGCTGCGATCGCGCTCCGGCACGAGGCAGTCCCTGCTCCGGGCCAGCAGGTCGACGTAGTCGTCGAACGGCACCTCGACGCGGGCGTCGAGCGCCGCGCCGATCCCCTGCGCGGCGAGCGTCGTGCGCGACGTGCCGTCGACGACGCCGCTGAAGAACTCCGACGAGCAGCCCGATCCGTAGGAGTAGAGGCCGACGCGCGCGCCGTCGTCGACCGCGGCGTTGTCGATGACGCTCGCCAGCGCGAGATAGACCGAGCCCGAGCAGAGGTTGCCGACCCGGCTCGGGTAGCGCAGTGCCGGCGCCAGACGCCGCTCGAAGTCCTCCTCCTGGTCGGCGTCCCGGGCGAAGTCGCGCATCATCTTGCGGTGCGCCGCCCGGACCATGCCGGCGAACGGCGTGTGCATCGCGAGGTAGTCGAACGTCGCGGCGAAGTCGGCACCCTCGACGCGGTCGCGGTAGCCCCGGAACGAGTTCGCCAGGCAGTCGAGATACGCGAACAGCGAGCGGTCCGAGTCGGCGATGTCGAAGGTCGGACCCGGTCGAGCGGAGTCCAACGTCTCGTAGCTGTGGGTGCCGAACGCGCCGAGATCCATCGTCAGGATCCTCGGGCGCGTCCCGAGCAGGACCGCTGCCGCGCCGAAGCCCATGGCCGGCTCGGTGTACTCGGCGTGCTCGTCGACCAGCGGCACGTCCGTCGCGACGACGAGGATCTTCGCGTCCGGCGAGATCCCGGAGGCGAGATAGCCCGTCGCCAGCTGCACCGCCGCGGTCGCGCCGTAGCAGGCCTGCTTGACCTCGACGAGCCGGCACCGCCGCGACAGGCCCAGGTGCTCGTGCACGTAGGACGCGAGCGACTTGCTGAAGTCGACACCGGACTCGGTCGAGGTCACCAGGACCTCGATGCGGTCACGCTCCTCGGGAGCGAGCGCGTCGACCAGCGGCCGGGCCGCGTTCACGGCGTTGGTCACCGGGTCCTCGCACGGCAGGCCGACCGACTTCTCGGTCATCATCAGGTTCTGCTGCCGGTCTGTGTCCAGGCCACGCCCGGCGAACAGCTCGGCGACCCCGATGCGTGCGATGCCGCAGTAGACGTCGAGGGCCTCGATGCCCACGGCGGGCGGGTTCACGCCGTCGCCCGCAGCCGCTCGAGGAGGTCGACCATCGCCTCGATGTCGGGCAGGTCGCTGAAGCTGGACAGCGGCTCGTCGAGCGACAGCCGGTCCAGCACCGCGCCGATGATCTCGACGCGGTCGACCGAGTCGGCGCCCAGATCGCGCAGGTGGCGGTCGGGGCGGATCTCGTCGACGCCGACGTCGGGCAGGATCTCCCGTACCGTCGCCGTCACGACCTCGCGAACGTCGGTCATGCCGGTCCTCCTTCGTGGTCGCGGATCCGTTGGCGTGCGGCGGCGAGCACCGCGCCGGAGCCGGCGCGACGCAGGACGACGTCGACGACCTCGTCCTCGCCGTCGGCCGACGAGGACACCGCGACGTCGAGGACGTCGTCGGCGTCGGCGTTGCCGAGGAAGCAGACCTGCCGGTCGAGCACCTCGCGGGCGAGGAAGCGACTCGCGTCCCGGCCGGCCTCGCGCCACAGCCGCACGATCGCCCAGTCGACGATCGAGAAGTAGGACGCGAAGTACAGCAGCCCGGCGCCGTTGAGGTCCCGGCTCGCCTCGACCGGGTACTGCAGCGCGACGTGGACGTCCGCCGCCGGGTCGTCGGGGGAGCGGAACGAGCCGTGTCGGCGCACCTGCGTGTACGGCACCCGCGGACTGAACTCGTCGGGCACGGGGTCGAGCGAGCCACCGTCGAACCCGGCGGGCGCCGCGGTGCGCAGGTCGTGGTTCGTGTCCGCGCGCGAGCGGGAGATCCACCGGTTGAAGGTCTCGGCGTGGATGGTGTGCGGCGCGGTGCGCGCGAAGAAGTCCGCCAGCCGGGCGGGTGCGGACCCGGTCGTCGGTTCGCGCTGCACCTGGTGCAGGGCGAGCACGGAGGACCGGCCGCACGTCAGCACCTTGGAGCGCACCGCCAACCGGTCACCGAAGCCGATCGACTCGGTGGTCAGCCCGGTGGCCGACGCGACCCGGAAGTAGGCGAAGGACAGGTAGGCGGGCCGGCCCGCGTCGTCGACCGCCGTGTACGGATCGAGCCCGCACGTCGCGCCGACGGCGTCCCACGTCCAGTCGCCGAGCTGGCCGACGAACAGCGAGTTGTGCCCGCACATCGCCGGGGTGACGACCTGCGTCCGTTCGAGCCAGCCGGTGCCGGACGCGGCCAGGGGCGGTCGCCCCGCCAGGACGGTCACGGCTCACCCCACCGTCTCGGGTGACGCCGTCCGCTCGGTCACCAGGGCGGTGATCGCAGCGTTCACGCGCGCCGGGTCGGTGAGGCCGGGGAAGTGTCCGGCCTCGGTCAGCTCGACGTAGTCGGCGTCCTCGATCAGCCCGTGGATCAGATGCGCCGTCTTGACCGGGATCACCGTGTCGTGCGTGCCGTGGACGACGAGGACGGGCGCGGTGATCTCGGGCAGCCGCTCGCGCAGGTCGGGACGCGCCGCGAAGACGTCGAGATAGCGCAGCCCGGTCCGCGGGTCCATGGACTCGCAGCGCAGCAGCAGCTCCTGCCAGCGGTCCCGGTGCGTACGCACGCGCTCGGAGTGCGAGCCCGCGACGACGTTGTCGAAGTCCTCGTCGGCGACGACCTGCAGCCGGTTGACCTCCCCGACGCGATTGCCGATCTTGAACGAGCTGCCGAGCAGGGTGATCGACGCCGTCCGCTCCGGGAACCGCAGCGCGAACGACAGCACGGGCAGGCCACCGAAGGACGCACCCACCAGATGCGCGGGCTCGGTCGGGCCGACGGCGTCGAGGACGTCGCGCAGCATGGCCGTCAGCCCGTCGAAGGTCAGGTCGGCCACCCCCGTGCTGGCGCCGACGCCCGGGTGGTGCACCGCGACGAGCCGGAACCGGTCGGTCAGGCCGGCGAACTGCTCGGCGAAGACGCCCGCGCCGATGTTGAACGGCGGCAGCAGCAGCAGCGTCGGGCCGTCGCCGGCGACGAAGACCTCGACCCTGCCGCCGGCGGCGTCGACGACGCGGCGCTCGACCTGCGGGCAGTGCTCGACGAGCACGGCGGCGTTGTCGCCCGCCGCGGCCGGGTCGGTCGGTTCGGCCAGCGCGTCGGCGACGTCGTCGGGAACCGCGGCGCGCGGATGGAACGCCGCGCTCGCCGCGTCCGAGCCGTCCTGCACCCGGACGAGGTCGACCGGGCCGTCCGCGCGTGACAGCGCCGCGACGATCGCGTGGCCTGCCTCTGCGGCGCGGTCGACGTCGAGCCCGAACGGGACGGCGAAGCGGACGGCCCCGCGCATCGACTCGGCGTCGGACAGGTGCGGGGCGCCGCGCACGCCGCTGTGGCCGAGGATCCAGCCGAGCGTGGCGAGCTGCGGGTGGTCGAAGCCGTCGCAGGCGGGCAGCCGGGTGGTGTCGAGGACGACGCAGTGCCCTGCGGTGTCGAGCACCGGCAGGCCCGCCGCGCGCAGCGGCTCGTGCAGGGCGCGCGCCGCGGCGCGCCGGGCCCGGGCGAGCTCGACGACCCCCTCGGTGTCGGCGAGCGCCACGGCGGCGAGCTTGCGCGCGGTCAGGGACAGGTCGCGGCGTCGTGCTCGGGCGTCGGCCGCGATCGCGGCGCCGAGCTCGTCGTCGTCGGTCGCGAGCAGGCCGCCGGTCGTGACGCCGAAGTTCTTCGTCAGGCTCAGCAGCACGACGTCGCCGGCGGCGAGCGTGTCCCGCACGGCGTCCCACACGGTTCTGTCGTCGGGGTCGTGCGTCGTGTCCTCCGCGACCGCCAGGACGTTGTCGAGCACCCGGGTCGCGTCGAGCACGAGCGGCACGTCGTGGTCGTCGGCCAGTCCGCGCACGGCCGTCAGCTCGTCGGGTGTCACGGGACGCCCGCCGCCGGCGTTCACCGCGAGCTCCAGGCACACGAAGGCGACGTCGCCCTCGTCGAGCAGGGTCGCGAGCCGGCCCACGTCGAGCGACCCAGGCTCGTCACCGGCGCCGATGTCGACCGGTTCGAAGCCGCCGGTGACCAGGGGCGCGACCCAGGTCGGGAAGACCGCGTTGTGCAGGACGCGGCCGCGGGTGCGCAGCGAGCGGCACAGCAGCTCGGTGGCCGACGAACCGGAGCCGGTCAGCGCGACGTGGCGGAACGGCAGCCAGTCCCAGCGATCCGGCACACGTCTGGTGGCGAGGGAGGCGAGGTGCGCGGTGCGGGCGCGGATCGCGGGGCCGTCGAGCTCGGCCCACGAGTCGGTGCCGAGGTCGAGCTCGACGTCGTCGTGCGCCACCGCGAGGGGGTTGTAACCGTGTGCGGCGAGGACGGCGGCCGCGTCGTCCGTGGGGGCGGTCGGCGCGGCATCGTCCTGCTCCGCCGGCCCTGCGGCGTGTCGGGCCGGTGCCGGCGCGGGTGCGGCGGTCGGCTCGGATGCGGCGGCCGGCTCGGGGCCGGCGGCCGGCTCGGGTGCGGCGGCGCCGAGGTCCGGGTCGGCGATCAGCAGGATGACGTCGGCGAGCGGCGTCCGCTCGTCCCCGGCCGGCTGGCACAGGTAGATCGGCACGTTCGTGGGACGGAACTTGTTCTTGAACTTGAAGTTGCCCTCCCCGAAGACGCCGACGGAGCGGAGCTCGGCGAGGCCGTCGGCGATCTCGGGCGCGGGGTTGTCGGTCGCGGCGATCGAGACACCGAAGCTGGCCCCGAAGCTGAACATGGTGTCGCCCTCGCCGGCCAGCTGCTCGATGACGTGCACGAGCGCCGTCTCGAGGCCGCCCAGCGGCGCGTCCGTGGGGTAGAACTCGACGTCGAGCAGGTACCCGTTCTCCGAGCCGATTCGGGTGAGGACGATCGCGTTGGCCAGCTCCTCGTCGCGGTGCGTCAGGAACATCCGATGGCGTTCCGGGAGGCTGCCGTTGCGGATCTCCTCCCGCACGACGGCGACGTAGGGATTCACCATCTCCTTGTTCTCGGCCCACCGGTCGACGAGGTCCGCGACCCGCTCGTCGGTCGCGGCGTCGCTGCCGGGGCGGTACTCCTCGGTGCGCACGTCGGCGCCCCGCGCGAAGCGGCGCACCATGTAGCGCAGCCGACTCATCTTGTTGCCCGCCAGCGTGAACGAGGCGAGATCGTCGAGGCGCTGCACGGCACCGAACGGCGTGCAGGTCACCCGCTCCCCGCCGACCTCGCCGAGCGGCAGCAGGGACAGGAAGTTCGGCCGCAGCGAGTTCGCGCGTGCGAAGCGCAGCAGCTGGGCCGCGAGCTCGCGGAAGTAGTCCTCGGGCCCCACGTAACTCCACGCCAGCAACGCGTTCGTGCCGATGCCGACGTGGAAGTAGCCCTTGCGCTCGGCTCCGAGCAGGACGATCGGCGCGATGTCGCGACCGGCGAGCCCGCCCTCCTTCGCCCACTGCTCGTCGAGCGCCGCGACGACGGCCGCGATCTCGGCGTCGCCGCCGAGGTCCCGCTTGGCGTGCGCGGTGGGCAGCGGCCCCGCCGGCTGCGCCGCGGGCGGTTCGGACTGCTCGCGACCGGCGTGGCCGTTCGCGCCGCCGCCGTTGAGCCGGTGCGACACCGTGTCGCCGTAGCGGGCGTGCAGTTCGTCGACGAGGTCGGGCAGCGTCGGATGGTCGAAGAGCAGCGTCTTGGGCAACGGGCCGAAGCGACCCTCGAGGGTGCTCACGACGCGCAGCATGTCGAAGCTGCTGAAGCCGTTGTCGGTGAAGCTGGCCGTGCCGTCGAACCCGCCCTCCGTCGCCTCGTCGATGAGGGCCTGCATCGTGTCGATGTCGGCCCGGGTGTCGGCCCGGGTGTCGGCCCCGGTGTCGGCCTCGGTATCGGCGTTGTCAGCGGCGTTGTCGGTGTCGGCGGCGGCTGTCGCGACGTCGACATCGGCGGCGGCGGTATCGGCGGCGGCCGCGACGTCGGTGTCGGCCGCGACGTCGGCGGCGGTCTCGGCGGCGGACGGCCGGGCGGGGGCGTCGGCGGCGAGCTCGTCGACGTGCGCCGACAGCGCGCCGACCGAGTCGTGGTCGTAGAGGTCGTCGGCCTTGAGCTCGACGCCGTAGTCGTCGTTGATGCGCTTGACGAGCTCCATGCGGAAGATCGAGTCGAGGCCGAGCTCGCCGAAGGGCGCGTCGTCGTCGACGTCGGCGGCCTCGGTGCCCAGCACGTGCGCGAGCAGCTCACGGATCGTCGTAGCGCTGGAGCCGCCCGCCGTCGTCGCAGGCGTCGGCGTCTCCTCGGTCGTGGCCGTCGTCGGTGCCGCCGGCTCACGGGGCGCCGCCGGGGCGGGGGGTGCCGTCGCCGCGGCCGTACGCGCGGGAGCGAGCGTGATCTTCCCGGTGGCGGTGGGCCGCGCCGGCTCCGGATCGGACACGGCGTCCTCCTCTGGCTGTCCCGTGACGCCGGGGGCCGATGCGGCCGGCGGCGTGGTCGTCGCAGCCGCCGCCGTCGCGGTCGCGGCGTCCTGCGGCTGCTTGCTGTTGCTCGTCTCGGCCGCGGCGGGCGCGGTGTCGTCGAACCAGAACTCGGTGTCGGCGAAGGCGAAGCTCGGGACCCGGGCCCGCGGCGTGCCGCTCGGCCAGCGGGCCGCCCAGTCCACCGCCGCGCCGCCGACCCACGCGGCGGCGACGTCGGCGAGGTCGTCGCCGGCCGGCTGCTCGGCGTCGCGGCGCGCCGCACCGGTCCACACACCGTCGGTGTCCTCGCCCGCGGCGAGCGCGCGCAGCGACCGCACGGCGCCGTCGACGTCCGCGGCGAGGACGCAGCCGCGGTGCCGCAGCTCGGCCCGAGCGCACTGCAGCGTGTAGGCGATCCGGGGCAGCTGTGCGGCACCGGCGTCGGCGACAGCGTCGGCGAGCACGCTCGCGTAGCCGGTCAGCGCCGCGGGCGTGGGCGCGGACAGCGGGAGCAGGAACGGCCCGGCGACGTCGAGCGGACGCTCGTCGCGGCCGGCCGCGGCGTCGAGCACCACGTGCGCGTTCGTCCCACCGAAGCCGAACGAGCTGACCGCGGCGCGGCGCACCCGGCGGCCGTCGACCTCGACCCCCGTCCAGTCGCGCAGCCGGGTGTTGACCGCGAACGGCGACCGCTCCAGCCGGAGATGGGGATTGGGGGTCGTGAAGTTCGCCGCCGGCGGCAGCTGGCCGTGCTCCGCGCACAGCAGCACCTTGACGACGCCGGCGATGCCCGCGGCGGACTCGAGGTGCCCGGCGACGGCCTTGACGGTGCCGAGGGCGACGTCGCCCTCGGTCACGCCGAACTCGGCGAAGGCACGGCGCAGCCCGTCGATCTCGATGGGGTCGCCGAGCGAGGTGCCGGTGCCGTGCGCCTCGACGTAGCTGATGGTCGCCGGATCGAGCCCGGCACGGCGGTAGGCGTCGACGATGACCTCGGCCTGCGCCTGCGGGTTCGGTGCGGTGAGCGACGCGGCGTGACCGCCGTGGTTGACGGCGCTGGCCCGCACGATCGCGTACACGTGGTCACCGTCGCGGCGGGCGGCCGCGAGCGGCTTGAGCAGGACGGCGCCGATTCCCTCGCCCCGGCCGTAGCCGTCGGCGGCGGCGTCGAAGGTCCGGCACCGGCCGTCGGCGCTGAGCATGCCCGACTGCGTGAAGGCGGCGAACAGGCCGGGAGTCAGCAGCAGGTTGACGCCGCCGACGACGGCCTGCGTGCACTCGCCGCTGCCGATCGCCTGGGTCGCGTGGTGCAGGGCGACCAGCGAACTCGAGCACGCGGTGTCGATCGCCTCGCTCGGGCCGCGCAGGTCGAAGTGGTGCGAGACGCGGTTCGCGAGGATGCAGTTGGCGACGCCGCTCGCGGTGTGCGCCTCGATCGGGACGTCGTGCTCGCGCAACAGGTCGTCGTAGTCGCAGGCGGACATGCCCACGAACAACCCGGTGCGCGTCCCGGCGAAGCTCTCCGGCGCGTGTCCGGCGTCCTCGAACAGGCGCCAGACGGTCTGCAGGAACAACCGCTGCTGCGGGTCCATCATCGCGGCCTCGCGCGGGGAGACGCCGAACAGGGTCGCGTCGAAGGCGCGGACGTTCGCGGTGAGGAAGCCGCCCCGCACGCCGGCGGTGACCGGGTCGGCGTGCAGCTCGCGACGGTCCGCGGGCGGCGGCCCGGTCAGATCGTCCCCGGCCGCGAGGTGACGCCAGAACTCGTCGAGGTCGGCGCTGCCCGGCAGCATCGCGGCGACGCCGACCACCGCGATACTGGTCTCGTCCGCGTCGGCCGGCGACGGCTCGCCCCCGGCCGGCGCCGCGGACGCGGCCGGCTCGTCGCCGCCGGTCGCGTCCGTCTCGTCGCTGCCGGTTGTGTCCGGCTCGTCGCCGCCGGGTGCGTCCGCCTCGACCGCGAACGCGGCCTCGTGGTTCTCGACCAGGTGGGCCGCGAACTCGCCGAGGCTGACCGCTTCGAACAAGACGGTGGGCAGCAGCTCCAGGTCGTGCCGCTCGTTGACCGCGTTGACCAGCTCGGTGAGCGAGATGGAGTCGAAACCGGTGTCCATCAGGTCGGCGTCGAGGTCGACGTGCTCGGGCTCGACCATGAGGAAGCCGGCCGCGATGGAGCGCACCTCGTCCTCGACGGCCCGCAGCACCGCCGTCGGGTCGGTCCCCGCGTTCGGTTCGGGCGCCGCGCTCCGGGACGCGTCGGTCTGCTCGCCCACCTCGCCGCCCGGCTCGTCGGTGGCGGCGGCCGGCCGCTCGCTGCTCACGAAGACGCAGGGCAGGCCGGACGCGATCACCCGGTCGAAGGCGTCGAGGCCTGCGTCGGTGGGCAGCAGGGCGCTGTGGAAGACCCGCGCGTGCAGCGCCGCGGTGGCCGGGTCGACGGCCATGCCGCCGTCGGCCCACAGCGGCCAGCCGATCGACACGACACCCTCGCCGGCGTTCTCGGCGTAGGCGTCGAGGTAGGCGTTGGCGAAGGTGTAGTCGGTCTGCCCGAGGTTGCCGGTCCATGCCGCGAGCGAGGAGAACAGCACCAGCAGGTCGGGGCGGTCGTCACCGAGGGCCGCGTCGAGGTGGGCCAGGCCGGTGGTCTTCGGCGCGAGCACCTCGGCGACCTCCGCCTCGGTCTTCACGCCGACCAGGCCGTCGCGGGTGACCCCGGCGGCGTGCACCACGCAGCCGATCCGGCCGTCGACCTCGCGGACCCGTCGCACGAGCGCGGCCACCTGCTCGGCGTCGGCGACATCGGCCTGCTCGTAACGGACCGGTGCGTCCTCGGTCCCGAGCGTCGCGAACTCCCCGGCGTCGGCCGCGCTCCGCCCGACGAGCACCACCCGGTGGCCGCGGGTCGCGAGATGCGCGGCGAGGTGCCGGCCGATGCGGCCGCCGCCGCCGGTGACGAGGCAGACGCCCTCGAAGGTCGGCTCGACCGGCTCGACCGGCTCGACCGACTCGACCGGCACCACCGTGCGGACGGTGCGACGGCCGTCGCGCAGGCGGACCTCACGCACCGGCTCGTCGGCGCCGGCCAGCAGCTCGGCACAGAGCTCCTCGGCAACCCGGTCGGGGTCGGCGTCCACGGCGACGAGGGCACCGCGGAACGTGCTCGACTCGTGGGCCAGGCTGCGCACGGTGCCGCCGAGCGCGGCCTGCCACGGCCGGCCGGAGCCGGTCGCGGCGTAGCCGACGACCGCCCGCAGCGGCGCGGCGCGCCGACCGCCCAGGACGGCGCCGGTCACCCGCAGCAACGGCTCCAGCCCGGCGGCCAGCTCGGCGGCCGGCTCGCCCGACGTCTCCGGGATCCACTGCAGGTAGGCGTCGGGGGCCTGGCCGCCGGCGCGGAGCTCGGCCACGACGTCGCGCACGTCCTCGCGGCTGGCGCGCCGATCGGCGGGCAGCTCGGTGGCGGTGATGCCGTCGGCCGCCAGACGCGCCACGAGCCGGGCGGTCATCGGACCGTCCGCCACGACCAGGACGTGCGTCGGACGCGGGTCCGCCGGGCCACCGCGTTCCTGCTCGACCCACTCCGGACGCAGCAGCCGGACCTCGACCGGGTCGGCGGCCACGGCGGGGACCGCCGCGGTCTCGAGGGCGTCGATCGCCACCCGCACCTCGCCGTCGTCGGCCACCAGCGCCAGGTCGAAGCGGCGGTGCTCGCCGTGGCGCTCGAGCTCGCGCACGGTGATCCAGCACCGCTCGCCGGCCGGCGCGTGACGTCGCAGCGCCCCGACGGCGCTCGGGACGGCACCCCCGCCGCCGCCCAGCACGGCCAGGGTCTGCAGCGCCGCGTCGAGCAGCGCGACGCCGGCGAGCTCCCCCCGGGCGGCGGCGCGGGCGACGGCCTCGCCGTCGCCGACGTGCACCTCGGTGAGCACCCGCAGCCGGTCACCGTGCTCGATCCCGCCGGCGCGCAGGGCCGCGTACACGTCGTCGGGGTCGCGGTCGTCACCGCAGCGCGCGCGCAGGGCGGCGAGGTCGACGTGCGGGGCCGGGGGGCCGGCGGGCTCGGCGAGCGTGCCCCGGACGAGCGCGGGCTGACCACCGGCCGCCCGGAGGACGAAGCGGGTCCCCTCCGCAGTGCGCTCGACGTCGACGCAGACCTCGCCGTCGTCGCGGGTCAGCGGCGCGAGCAGCCGCACGTCGCGCAGCTCGGCGTCGTCGGCGTCCGCCGCGACGCACACCGCGTCGAGCAGGGCCGCGGCCGGCGCCCACACCTCGCCCCGGACGCGGTGCTGGCCCGCGAGGCCCGGCGCCAGCGGCACTTCGGTGCTCGGCCGGTGCGCGGTGTCGTACTCGGGCAGCCAGAACCGGCTGCGCTCCCAGGGGTAGGCGGGCATCCGCACCCGCGGCAGCGGCTGGGGCCACAGCGCGTCCCACCGCACCGGCGCGCCGGCGACCCAGAGCGTCGCGAGCTTGCGCAGGGAGTGGCGGGCGATCAGCCGGTCGAGGAACTCCTCGCCCTCGTCGCCGTCGAGCAGCTCGGCCGAGCCGGAGCCCGCCGTCCCGACGAGGCACGGTGAGTCGTCTCCCGCGGCGGCCGCCCGCAGCGCGCGGACGAGCGCCTCCTCGCCGTCCACCAGCACGGCCAGCCGTTCCGGCAGCTCGGCGCGGCCCACCTGGGTGGTGTAGGCGAGCCGGATCAGGGACTCGATCCGGCCGTCGGCGACCCGGTCGGCGAGCTCACCGGCCATGCGGCGCAGCTGGTCGACGGTGCGGGCGGACAGCACGACGAGCTGCTCCCCGGCGGGTGCCGCGAGGTCGACGCGATCGACCGGCCCCTCCGGGTACTCCTCGAGCACGATGTGGACGTTGGCGCCCCCGGCGCCGAACGAGCTCACGCCCGCCCGTCGCGGGCTGCTGCCGGTCCAGTCGGCGGGTTCCTCGGATACGCGCAACGTGGCCGCCTCGAGATCGATCTTGGGGTTGAGCTGCTCCAGGCCGGCCTGCGGGACCAGCGTGCGGTGCCGCAACTGCAGGACGGTCTTGGTCAGCCCGGCGATCCCGGCCGCCCCCTCGAGGTGGCCGATCAGCGACTTCACCGAACCGACGGCGCAGCCCGCGGTGTCCCCGCCGGCGCGCAGCGCGGTCGACAGCGCGGCGATCTCGATGGGATCGCCGAGCGAGGTGCCGGTGCCGTGCGCCTCGACGTAGCCGAGATCGCCGGCGTCGACACCCGCGCGTCGCAGCGCGCCGGTGATCAGCTCGGCCTGCGCGGCCGGGTTCGGCACCGTGTAGCCCGACGTCTTGCCGCCGGCGTTGGCCAGGCTGCCCCTGACGACGGCCCAGATCTCGTCGCCGTCGCGCTGCGCCGCCGCGAGCGGCTTGAGCAGGACCGCGCCGACGCCCTCGCCCGGGACGAAGCCGTCCGCGCGCTCGTCGAAGACGCTGCAGCTGCCGCTCGCCGAGAGCATCCCCAGCCGCGACAGCGAGATGAAGTGGGCCGGGTGCAGGATCAGGTTGACGCCGCCGGCGATCGCGAGCGCGCACTCGCCGCGACGCAGGCTCTCGCAGGCGAGGTGGATCGCGGTCGCCGACGACGAGCACGCGGAGTCGACCGCGAAGCTCGGGCCGCGCAGGTCGAGGGTGTAGGACACCCGGTTCGCGATCGACCAGTACGCGGAGTGGCCGTCGCCGTAGTGCCCGCGCGGCCACCCGTTCGCCGACGCCATGCGCCCGTACGAGCCGTACATCGTGCCCACGAACACACCGGTCCGCTGCTCGCGGCGGCGGCCGAGGTAGCCGGCGTCCTGCAGCAGCGTCCAGCAGGTCTCGAGGAACAGCCGCTCCTGCGGGTCGATGGCCGCCGCGTCCTTCGGCAGGATCCCGAAGAAGGCCGGGTCGAACTCGTCGACGGCGTCGAGGAAGCCGCCCCACCGGCAGTAGGTGCGCTCGGCGGCCCCGCGCTTCTCGTCGAAGTGCTCGCGCCAGTCCCAGCGCCGGGCCGGGACCTCCTGCACGCAGCGACGGCCCGCGCGCAGGTTGTCCCAGAAGGCGTCGAGGTCCGGCGATCCCGGGTAGCGCCCGGCAAGCCCGACGACCGCGATGTCCTCGCCGTCCCCGCCGTCCCCGCCGTCCCCGCCGTCCCCGCTGTCCCCGACCGGGTCGGCCCGCGGGGGAGGCGGCGATGTCCGGCCGGCGGACGGTGGGGCGGCCGGCGTCGTCCCCGTCGCAGGTTCCGCGGTCGCGGCGCCGAGGAGTTCGGTCAGGGTGTCGGCGTGCGCGCCACGCAGGTGCTCGGCGAGCGCGTCGAGCGTGATGTGCTCGAACAGCAGCGTGCTGGGCTGCGGGCCGAGGTCGGCCTCCAGCGCGGTGACGATGTTCAGGCCGACGAGCGAGTCGACGCCGAACACGTCGAAGTTGGCGTCGGCGTCGAGCTCGGCCTCGTCGAACTTCAAGACGTCGGCGAAGATCCTGCGGACGTACGCGAGCACGTCGCGCCGGGCGACCGTCCCCGGTCCCGCCGTCGACCCCCGGTCGGCGGTCGGCCGCTCCCCGCGGCGCGCGACCAGCACGCACTGGGCCGGGTCGTCGCCCGGCAGGTGCAGGGCACCCTGCGGGGTCAGCCCGGCTGCGCGCAGGGCGGCGTCCCACCGCGGCAGGTCGAGCAGCGGCGTGTGCGGCAGCCGGCCCGCGGGGTCGGTCGCCCGCCACCAGCCGGGCGTCAGCCCGAACGTGACCGTCGCGAAGTCCGAGACGTGCGTGATCTCGTTGACGAGGAGCAGGCCACCGGGGGCGAGCAGCGCCGCGGCGTTGCGCAGCGCGGCGACCACGTCCGCGGTCGCGTGCAGGACGTTGGCCGCGTAGACCGCGTCGAGCGTGCCGACCGGCAGCCCCTGCTCGGCCGGGTCCCGCTCGACGTCGAGGAGGGCGTAGTCGAGCCGGTCGCCGAACCCCTCCCGGCCCTGCGCGAGGAAGGCGGGCGAGACGTCGGTGTAGGTCAGCTCGACGGACTCGTCCACCGCGTCGAGGACGAAGCGGGTGGACGCGCCCGTGCCGGCGCCGATCTCGAGCACCCGTACCGGGCGCTGCTCGGCCGCGGCCACCTCGGCGGCGTGCTCGGCGAGCCGTCGTGCCAGCAGGCGGTGATGATGGTCGGAGCCGGCGTTGCCCGCGTAGACGCCCGCCACCTGCTCGGCCGAGCCGCCGGGGAACAGGACGTCCACCCCGCGGACCGTGCCGCGCAGCACGTCGGGCAGCGCGTCGACGCAGCGGTGGACGAGCTCGAGGTGCGGCGCCAGCTCGGGGTGGGCCGCGCGCAGCTCACGCTCCGCGGCCGACAGGTCCCCGACCAGCTCGACGGCCAGCAGCAGGCCATCGTCCCCGTGCCGGACCGCGCCGGTGCGGTCGAGCAGCTCGAGCAACGCCGCGAACAGGCCCCGCTGGTCGGCGACGACACCGAGGGACTCGGCGAGCGCGGCCTCGGACGTGACGCTGCCGGCCGACCCGAGCAGCGGCAGCAGCGCGGCGGCGGTGACGGCCCGGGTCAGCACCTCGAGCTCCGCGAAGCCCGCGGCGGCGGCCACGGCCGGTGCCTCGTCCCCTGGTATCGCGTCCCCTGGTATCGCGTCCCCGGGTGTCGCGTCCCCGGGTGTCGCGTCCCCGGGTGTCGCGGGCTGCACGCCGAGGCGGGCCAGCCCGGCCGCCGTGCCCTTGACGACGACGGCCTGCGCGAGGTCGGCGGCGAGGACCCGCTCCAGCGCCGCCAACCCTTCGTCGGTGTCGATCGCGGCGATGCCGAGCGACGCGAACCGGTCCCGCTGCTCGGCGGTCGCGACGGCGCCGACGCTGCCCCAGAAACCCCAGTTCACGACCACCGCGGGGACGCCTCGGCGCCGCGCCGCGAGCGCGAGCGCGTCCTGGAAGTGGCCGGCCGCGGCGTAGTTGCCCTGGCCCGGCGCGGCGACGAAGGACAGCGCGGAGGAGAAGAACGCGACCACGTCCAGCGGCTGGCCGGCGAGGGCGTCGAGCAGCGCGATGCTGCCGTGGACCTTGGCGGCGAGGACGCGGTCGAGGTCCGCGCGCGCCATCGCCGACAGCGCGCCGTCGCGCAGCTGCAGCGCGCCGTGGAACGCGCCGTGCACGGGCCCGAACCGGTCGGTGACCGCGGCGACCACCGCGCTGAGGGCGTCGGGGTCGGCGACGTCGGCCGGCCAGTAGCCGGCCTGCGCGCCGGCGTCGGTGAGCTCGGCGACCAGTGCGCGGATCGCGTCGTCCTCGGCCCGGCGACCGACCAGGGCGAGCCGGACGCCCCGGACGGTCGCGAGCCGGCGCGCCAGCTCGGCCCCGATGCCGCCGGCGCCGCCGAGAAGCAGGTAGCAGCCGTCCTCGCGCCACGGCGCGGTGGCAACGGCGGGAGCCGCGGCGGGGACGAGGGTGCGGACCACGCGGCGATCGGCGCGCAGCGCGACGACGGGCTCGGTGGCGCCGGTGACCTCGTCGAGCACCCGCCGGACGTCGGGCGCCGCCGCCACGTCGACCGCGGCGACCGTCCACTCCGGGAACTCCGCCGCCGCCGCCCGGACCAGGCCGAGCACCGCGGCCTGGTCGGCGCGCGGCACGTCGTCGTCGGTGACGGCGCACGCGTCGCGGGTGACGGCGACCAGCCGCAGCGCCGTGGTGCGGGCGGCCGACGCGAGCCGCCCGATCAGGTCGAGGGCGTCGTGCGCCGGCGCATCGGGCTCGCCCGGCTCGGCGGCGCCGAGCCAGCACACGGTGCCGGTGAGGTCGGCCGGGAGCTCGCCGCCGCGGTCGACCAGCACGGCCCGCGGCCCGGCCTCGGCGAGCAGGCGCTGGGCGAGGCCGTCGGTCGCGTCCGCGACGAGGGTGATCGCGGCGGCGCCGTCGCCGTCCGGTGCCGCGGCGTCCACCCACTCGGGTCGGAAGATCGTCGCGGCGGGGTCGTCGGCCGGCGCCGGCGCGGTGGCGCCGCCCGCCGCGCGGAGCGTCAGCCCGGCGATCGCGACCAGCACGGCACCGTCGGCGCCGAGGACGTCCACGTCGAACGTCCGCGACCCGGTGCGGTGGGCGTGGCCGAACCGCGCGACGGCGGTGCGGTCGAACACGTCGACGCGGTCGATCGCGAACGGGAGCAGCGCGTGCTCGTCGCGGACCAGCGCCGCCGCGGCCTGCATCGCGCCGTCCAGCACGGTGGCCGGCAGCAGCTCGCCGGGCTCGACCGGGGCCAGCGTCGCGAGCGCGTCCTCTGCCCCGGTGCGCAGCGCGGTGACGCAGCGGAAGCCCTGCGCGTACGCGACCCCGCTCGCGGCGAGGTCGGCGTAGAAGCCGGCGACGTCCACGCGGGTCGGGCAGCTCGCGCCCAGCTCGGCGAGCTCCGCTCGATCACGCGAGGCCGACGCGTCGGTCGTCGTCGCGGTCACGCTCGGCTCGCCCGCGCGGACCTCGAGCGCGTCGCCGGCACGCACGACGCGCAGCTCGGTCCCGGCGGTGACGACGATCGGGCGCAGCCACCGCAGGTCGCGCAGGGCCGCCTCGGGGGCGGCGGCCGCGAGCAGCGCGATGCCCGCCGCCGCGGGGACGATCGTCCGGCTCCCGACGACGTGGCCGCGGACCAGGTCGTCGTCGGGGGTGACGGCGCGCGTCAGCACGACCGCACCGGCGGCAGCGGTGTCGCCTCCCGCACCGACCTCGGCGGCGTCGGCAGCGTCACCCGCGTCACCGGCGACCCAGTGCGACCGGCGCGCGAACGGGTAGCCCGGCAGCGGGATCCGGCGGACGTCGCGGCCGGCGAACAGCGCTCGCAGGTCGAGGTCCGCGCCGCCGACGAACCCGTCGGCGAGCGGCCGCAGCGTGGCGAGCGCCCGGTCCGCCGCGGCGGCCGCGACGAGCTCGGCCGCACCGTCCCCGGCCGCACCGTCCCCGGCCGCACCGTCCCCGGCCGCACCGTCCCCGGCGCCGTCGGCGGCCGGCCGGTCGCGCAGCGCCTCGCGCAGTTCCGCGACGCTGCCGACGGCGAACGCGGCGCGGGCCGGCAGCGTCGCGCGCCCCAGCGCGAGGGTGGCGGCGAGATCGTCCAGCCGCGGCTCGTAGCCGGCGGGCCGGGTCGCGAGATGCGCCGCGAGCCGCTCCACGACGGCGGCCAGCTCGGCGTCGGTGCGCGCCGACAGCACGACCAGCTCGGGGCCGTCGGCGTCGGGCCGGTGGGCGGGCGGGGCCGGCTCGCCGACGACGACGTGGCAGTTCGTCCCGCTGAAGCCGAAGCTGCTCACCGCGCCGATGCGCCGGCCGCTCGGCCCCGGCGACCACGGGCGCCGCTCGGTGACGACCTCGAACGGTCCGGCCGCCAGCTCGATCTTGTCGTTGCACCGCTCGAAGCCGAGTGACGGCGCGAGCTCGCCGTGCCGGATCGACAGCAGCACCTTGATCAGCCCGGCGACACCGGCGGCCATCGTGGTGTGCCCGACGTTGCCCTTGATCGAGCCGAGGCCGGCCGTCCCCGCCTCGCGGTGACCGTGCACCGCGTGCAGTGCGTTGACCTCGATCGGGTCGCCGAGCTCGGTGCCCGTGCCGTGCGCCTCGACGTATCCGATGTCGGCCGGGTCGAGCCCCGCCCGCTCGTAGACCCGGCTCAGCAGATCGGCCTGGGCGGTCGCGTTCGGGGCGGTGATGCCGTTCGACTTGCCGTCGCCGTTCATCCCACTGCCCAGCAGGACGCCGCGGACGGTGTCGCCGTCGGCGAGCGCGTCCCGCAGCCGCTTCAGCACCACCACCCCGACGCCCTCGCCGAGCACGATGCCGTCGGCCGCGGCGTCGAACGGTCGGCAGTGACCGCTCGGCGAGAGCATGCCGACCTGGCTCGTCCAGACCTGCATCTTGGACGTCGACATGAGCGCGACGCCGCCGGCGAGGGCGAGGTCGCACTCGCCGCGCGCCACGGCCGACGCCGCGAGGTGGACGGCGACGAGGGAGGACGAGCAGGCGGTGTCGACCGCCATGGTCGGGCCGGTGAGGTTGAGCAGGTAGGCGATGCGTGCCGGCAGCACCGACGGCGCGTTGCCCAGGAACGCCTGTCCGCTGCGGGCATCACCGGCGGCGGCGAGCAGATCGGCGTAGTCGCCGGAGCCGCAGCCCACGAACACGCCCCACGGGCGGCTCGGCCCGGCGAGGTCGGGGGCGTGACCGGCGTCCTCCAGCGCGTGCCACGCCTCCTCCAGGAACACTCGCTGCTGCGGGTCCATCGCCTGCGCGTCCAGCGGGGAGAGCCGGAAGAACCGCTCGTCGAAGGTGTCGATGCGATCGAGCAGCGCGGCCCACTTGCTGTACGTGGTGTCCGCCCGGCCCCGCCCGGGTGCGAACTCCTCGCGCAGGTCCCACCGGTCGGCGGGCACCTCGGCGATGCTGCCGCGCCCGGCGGCGAGGTTGGCCCAGAACGCGTCGGCGTCGGGGGCGTCGGCGAAGCGGGCAGCGAGACCGACGACGGCGACCGCGTCGTCGGGGTACGGGTCGTTCGAGGACGTCGCCGCGGCGGTCGCCGCCCCGGACCGGCGCGGGGTCGACGCCGCCTCGGCCACCTCCCCGGGCCCGGCGGGCGGCCCGTCGGCGGCTGCTGCTGCGCCCTCCTTCGCCGCGGCGGGCACGGCGCGCAGGGTGACGACCGGCCGGTCCGGCACCCGCAACGCCGCCCGGCCCGGACCGCTGCCCGCGCCGCCGGTCACCCGCAGCGGGGGCGGCCCGGGCTGCCGTCGCGCCGGCTCGGCCTGCTCGTCGGACCGGTCCGCCTCGACCGGTGACCCGGCGGCCGCGGCGGGCGCGGCGGGCGCGGTGGGCGCGGTGGGCGCGGTGGGCGCGGTGGGCGCGGCGGGCGCGGCCGGCGCGGCCGGCGCCGCCGCGGGTGCCGCCGGTTCCGGCGGTGCGGCGGGTCTCGCGGCGGCCGCCTGCAGCGCGAGCGAGCTCCGGCACTCCGTCGCGACCAGCTCGACGAGCTGCTCGATGGTCGGGTGGTCGTACACCGCCACCGAGTCCAGGTCGATGTCCCACGCCCGGTTCAGCTGCGAGACCAGTTCGACGGCCCCGACGGAGTCCAGGCCGAGCTCGGCGAACGTGCTCTCGCGGTCGAGCTCGTCGGCGCCGAGGTACAGCACGTCGCAGACGTGCTGCTCGATGGAGGCGCGCACGGCGGCGAGGTCGACCGCCGGCTCGGCCGGCTCGGCCACCGGCTCCGGTTCGGGCTCCGGAGCCGCCGGCTCCTGCTCCGGCGCCGGTGCCGCGACCGGGGCCGCCGGCGGCGCGGCGGCGACGTGGTCCGGGAACGCCGCGGCCACGCGCTCGCCGGCCCCCTGCCCGAGCACCTGCTCGTGCATCGCGACCTCGCGGTCGATCACCTGCGGCAGGACGGTGAGCGTGCGGGCGGCCAGGTCGGCCTTGAGCGCGCGGACGGCGGTCGCCGGCTTGCCGGCGATGGTGCGGGCGAGCCGCAGCGTGTGCGGCAGGACCTCGTCGGCGGCGACGACCGTGACGGCGGCCCCGCGCCGGGCCAACTGCGCGCCCGTGAACGCGCGGGCGCTGAGCATCAGGTCCGCGGCGAGGGCGGCCCCGAGCTTGCGTTCGAGGATGTGGGTGGCGCCCATGCCGGGCGTGAAGCCGTAGTCGAGGAAGTTGGCCCGGTACTCCGCGGTGGCCGACAGCACGGCGATGTCGGCGTAGAGGCCGAACGCGAGACCGCCGCCCGCGGCATGCCCCTGCATCGCGCTGAGGACCGGTCGCGAGCACCGCAACATCCCCTCGTAGAGCACCGGGACGTCGCTGAAGCGGCCGTTGCCGGCCGCGAGGGACGCGAGCGCCTCCGGGGTCCCGCCCATGCTGAACACCGGGCCGTCGCCGGTCACGACGACGCAGCGCACGTCGTCGGCGGCGGCGATGCGGCGCCAGGCGTCCTCGACCTGGGCGACGAGCCCGGCGGTGAACATCGCCGGGCGCAGCGTCATGAGCGCGACGCCGTCGTCGAGGAACTGCAGCTCGAGGCGGCCGTCGGCGGCGGGCTCCACCCCGCCGGCCGCCGGGTCCGCGGGCTCGGCCGGCTCCGCGGGCTCGGTCGGCTCCGCCGCCTCGGCCACCGGGTCCGCCACGGGTGCCGCCGGCGCCGCACCCTCGGTGGCCGGTGCCCGTTCGTCCCGCTCCTCCTGGCCCCAGCTGCCCACCCAGTACCGCTTGGGCTCGAACGGGTAGCCGGGCAGCGGCACCCGGCGCGGCCGGGCGCCGTCGGCGGCGGATCGGAGGGCCGCCCAGTCGACGTCCTCGCCGCGCAGCCAGTCGGCGGCCGCGCGCGCGGCCTCGTCGGACAACCCGGCCCGGTCCGCGAGCCCCGCCAGGGCGGCCGCGTCGGTCGCGGTGTGCTCGCCGGCCGCGCCGGCGTCGGCGAAGGCGGCGAGCTCGGCGGCGAGCTCCGCGAGCCCGGCGGTGACCACCACCAGTCGCTGCGACATCGCGACCCGGCCGTCCTGCAATGTCGCGGCGACGTCCCCGGCGCGGACGCCGTCGGGTGCGGCCGACGGCAGCTGCGCGGCGAGCGTGCGCACGGTGTCGTCGAGGCCGCAGCCGACGGCGTCGAGGTGCGTGAGGTCCGCCGCGCGCAGGCCGAGCTCGGCCAGCGTGGCGTCGGGGTCCACGGCGTCGGCGGGGATGCCGAGCAGGGCCGCGACACGCTCGGCACAGGCCGCCAGCTCGGCGCCGGACGGGTCGTCGTCACCGCCGGGGGCGAGCGCCGCGGCCAGCGTCCGGGCGAGGTGGCGCAGCCGGTCGTCGGTGCGGGCGGACACGGGGAACACGAACGGCCCCGTCGAACGCGGGGTAGGCACCCGGGCGGCGTACTCCTCGACGAGCAGGTGGGCGTTCGAGCCGCCGGCACCGAACGCGCTGACCCCCGCACGGCGCAGGCCGCCGGCCGGGCGCGGCCACGCGATCGGTTGCTGCGGCACGTAGAACGGGGTATTCGCGAAGTCGATCGCGGGGTTCGGCTCCGCGGAGTGCAGCGAGGGCGCGATCGTGCCGTGCCGCAGCTGCAGGACGACCTTGGTCAGCCCGGCGATGCCCGCGGCGCTCTCGAGGTGGCCGACGTTCGACTTCACCGAGCCGAGCGCGCAGGACGCGGCGGCCACCTCGCCGAAGGCTCGGGTGAGGCCGTCGACCTCGATCGGGTCCCCGAGCGAGGTGCCGGTGCCGTGCGCCTCCACGTAGCCGACGCTCGCCGGGTTCCAGCCGGCGTCGTCGAGCGCGGCCCGCACCAGCGCACCCTGCGAGACCGGGCTCGGCACCGTCGCCCCGCCGGTGCGACCGGCGTGGTTCACCACGCTGGAGCGGATGACGGCGCGGATGTCGTCGCCGTCTCGCTCGGCGTCGGCAAGACGTCGCAGCACGACCGCGCCGGACCCCTCACCCGGGACGTAGCCGGTGCCGCCCACGCCGAAGGCGCGGCAGCGGCCGTCCTCGGCGAGCCAGTGCCCCTGCGCGAGCTGCAGGTACTTCTGCGGATGGGCGTTGACGTTGACGCCGCCGGCGAGCGCGAAATCGCACTCCCCGGAGCGCAGGCTCGCCACCGCCAGGTGGACGGCCGTGAGCGAGGACGAGCACGCGGTGTCCAGGGTGATGCTCGGCCCGGTCAGGTCGAGGGTGAAGGACACCCGGTTGGCGACGGACGCGTGCATGGCCGTCGGCGCCACGCCGTCGTGCGCGCCGTCGACGAGCTGGTAGTGGTTCCACATCACGCCGGCGAAGACGCCGACCGCCCGGCCGGACAGCCCGCGCGGCGAGTGACCGGCGTCCTCCAGCGCATGCCAGCAGGTCTGCAGGAACAGCCGCTCCTGCGGGTCCATCCGCTCGGCCTCGCGGCGGGAGATGCCGAACAGCGGCGCGTCGAACTCGTCGACGCCGTCGACGAAGCCACCCCACTTGCCGTAGGTCTTGCCGGGGGTGCCCTTGTCCGGGTCGAAGATCGCCGCGTGGTCCCACCGCCCGGCGGGGATCTCGGTGACGCTGTCGACGCCGCCGACGAGGTTCTGCCAGAACCGGGTGACGTCCGCGGCCTGCGGGTAGCGACCGGCGATGCCCACGACGGCGATCGCGGCGTCGTCGCCGCCCGCGCTGCCGGTCGCCGGGCCGACCGACGAGACCGCCGATGCGGTCGGGGCGGGCGCCTCGGCCGGGGGCAGGACGGCGTCGGCCTCGACCGGCAGCAGGGCGGCGTCGACCTCGGCCGGTGTCGCGTAGGCCACGGCCACGACGACGTCGCCGCTGCCGAGCAGCCCGTCGAGCGCCGCCAACCCCACCTCGGACGGCATCGGGTGGCCGTCGCGACCGTCGGCCGACATGCCCCCGTCGGCCCAGTAGGGCCAGGCGATGGCGACGCTGCGGCCGGCTCGCGACGGGTCGGCCGCTCGTCGGCGCACGAGCGCCTCGGCGGCCGCGTTCGACGCCGCGTAGTCACTCTGCCCCGGGTTGGCGACCGCGCCGGACAGCGAGGTGTAGACCGCGAAGAAGGCCAGGTCGTCGCCCGCGGTCGCCTCGTCGAGGTGCGCGGTGCCGTCGACCTTGGCGGTGAAGAGCCGCGCGAAGTCGGCCGCGTCCTTGTGCAGGTAGACGCCGTCGTGGTGCTCGCCCGCGCAGTGCAGGACGCCGTCGATGCGCCCGAACCGCTCCCGGCCGAGGGCCACCGCGGCGCGGACGGCGTCGGCGTCGGCGAGGTCGGCCGTCGCGTGCAGCACCGTCGCGCCGGCCGCGACCCAGTCCGCCGCCCGGCGCCGCAGCGCCTCGTCGGGCTCCCGGCGCGAGACGAGCACGAGTCTGGCGTGGTGGCGGCGGGCCAGCCGATCGGCGGCGAGCTGGGCGAGCGCCCCGGTGGCGCCGGTGACCACGTACACCCCGTCGTCCTCGATCGCGCCCGGCCGGGTGTCGGCGGGCCGCCACCGACGGACGGCGCGGGTGCCCTCGGACCAGTCGAGCTGCGTGTCGGCGGAGTCGTCGGCGACGGCGGCCGCGAGCCAGCCCGGCGCGGGGGCGGGGCCGGTGACGACGCGGCAGCGCAGTGCGGGCGTCTCGGCGTGGATCGTGCGGCACGCCGCGGCGAGCGCCGCAGGCACGACGTCGTCGCGCGCGGTCGGGCACGCCACCGTGATGGTGGTCGCGCCGGCGTCAGGGCGGTCCACGGCGGCGCGGGCCACGTCGACGAGCTGTGCGCACGCGTCCGGTGCCGGGGTGCCGTCGGCGACCACGAGCAGCACATCGGCCCGCTCGGCCGCCGCGGCGACGGGGAGGAGCTCGGCGCCGGCCAGGAGGGCCGCGGCGTCGAGGAGGGCGGTCGCGCGCGCGGCCGCGTCCGCCACGACGGCCGGGCCGCTCACGTCGCGGTGCGCAGCGTCGGCCGCGGCCCACACCGGCGTGCGCAGGATCAGGTCGACGTCCCCGGCGGCCGGTTCCGACGCGGACGACGCCGCGTCCGGTGCATCCGGTGCGTCGAGCGCCCCGGGCGCGAACCGGTGGTGGTCGCGCAGATAGCCGGCGAGCGCGTCGATGGTGCTGTGCTCGAAGAGCAGCGTCGGGTAGAGCGACTCGCCGACCAGCTGCTCGATCTCGCGGCCCAGCGCGAGCACGCCGAGCGAGTCGAGCCCCAGGTCGTAGAACCCGACGTCGGTCGCGAGGCCGGCCTCGTCCACCCCGAGCGTGCGGGCGACCAGCCCGCGCACGACCGCGGTCGGGTCGGTGTCGCCCGACGACGCGGCCGCGGTCGGCCCGGTCGGGTCCGCGGCGGCGACCCGGGGCGATGCGGCCGCCGGGTCGCCGGGCCGCAGCCGCCGGATCGACTCCGGGTCGCGGATGCGCTTGCACGCGAGGCCGACGAACTCGGCGAGGAACACCCCGTCCGCATCGTGCACCCGGTAGTCGCTGGTGATCACGTCGCCGGACTCGGCCAGCCGTTCGGGGCGCTCGCAGTACACGTAGCTGACCGGCGCGAGCCGCCGCGGTGCGCGGAAGCGCTGCACGAACATGGGGATGAACGGGTGGTTGCCGGAGACCTCGGTCAGGGCGAAGCCGGCGAGCGTCGACGCGTCGAGCATCGCGGGGTGCAGGTGGAAGCGGCGCACATGCTCGGGATCGGCCTGTTCCAGCGTGAGCTCGGCGAGCAGGTACCGATCGTCCGCGGGCCCGCGCCAGAGCGGGCCGACGCAACGCATCGCCGGACCGTGGACGATGTCCTCGCGGCGGGCACGCGCGTACAGCTCGCCGAGGTCGCCGGTCTCGGCCGCGCGCTCGCGCAGCCCGGCCAGGTCGACGTCCGCGGGCAGCGGATCGTCGGTGAACGCGAGCTCGGCGGTGACGTGCGAGGTCGGCTCGGCCCCGGCCGACGTCCACCGGCTGCTCACCTCGACGGCGTGCCTGCCGTCGCGGGCCGGGCCGATGCGGCAGTGGAGCTCGCGCTCGGAGCCGTCGGTCGTGGTGATCGCCTCGGCGAAGACGACGTTCTCCACGACGGCCCGCGTCGTGTCGACGCCGGCCGCGGCGAGCATCCGCAGCACCAGGTCGAAGAAGGTGACGCCCGGCAGCACGCTCACGCCGTGCAGGACGTGGTTGCGCAGCACGAAGTCGTCGTCGCGCAGGACGACCCGGCACTCGAGCCCGTCGCGCTCGAGGTCGTACGTCATCGCGGACCGCCGACGAGCTCGAGGTCGAGCAGCGACGAGGTCAGTTCCGGGTCATCCGGGGTAGCCGGGGCGGCCGGCATCGGTTCGGGTCCGGCCGGACGGTCGAACCACAGCCGGCGGCGACGGTAGGTGGGTGGCGGCAGCGGGGAACGGGTCGCCGGTGCCTCCCGGACGACGTCGCTCAGCACGGCGTGCGCATTCGTCCCGCCGAGCCCGAACGAGCTCACCCCGGCGACCCGTCGGCCCGCGGGGTGGTCCCAGTCGCGGTTCGCGACGTTGGGGAAGAACGGCGACGCGGCGAAGTCGAAGCGGGGATTGGGGTTCTCGCACCACAGCGTCGCGGGGACGACGCCGTGCTCGATCGAGAGCATCACCTTGAGCACCCCGGCGATCCCGGCCGCGCTCATCAGGTGGCCGACGTTGGACTTCACGCTGCCGATCGGGACCGACTGCGGTGCCCGGCCGGCGCCGAAGATGTCGGTCAGCCCGCGCAGCTCGATGGGGTCGCCGATCATCGTCCCGGTGCCGTGGGCCTCGACGAGCCCGAACTCGGCGGGCTCGCGACCGGCCTGCTCCATCGCCCGGCGTACGACCCGCTGCTGCGCCTCGTGGCTCGGGGTGGTGACGCCCATCGTCCTGCCGTCGTTGTTGACCGCCACGGCGTCGATGACGGCGTGGATGCGGTCTCCGTCGGCGAGGGCGGCCGCGAGCGGCTTGAGCACGACCAGCCCGCACCCCTCGCCGGGGACGAATCCGTCGGCGGACTCGTCGAAGGTCGCGCACCGCCCGGACGGCGACAACGCCCCGGACGCGCTGAGATCGACGTAGTCGGCCTCGTCGAGCAGGATCTCGACGCCGCCCGCGACGGCCATCGTGCATTCGCCGGCGAGCAGGCTGCGCATCGCGACCTGCACGCCGACCAGCGACGACGAGCACGCGCTGTCCACCACCAGGTTCGGCCCGCGCAGGTCGAAGTGCTGCGCGACGTAGGCGGCGATGAAGTTCTGGTCCGACCGGAGCACGCCGGCCCGGACGCCGACGCGCGCGCCGTAGTCCGACATCCGCGCGCCGACGAAGACGCCGACCTCCGCCCCGGCCACCTCGTCGGGACGGTAGCCGGCGTCGGCGAGGCCGGCGGCCGTGGTCTCGAGCGTCAGCCGGATCGCCGGGTCGAGCGCGCGCGCCTCGTCCTCGGTGACGCCGAAGGCGTCGGGGTCGAAGTCCTCGAGACCGTCGACGAAACCGCCCCACTTGCTGATGCTGTGGCCGAGCTCGCGCCGCTCGCGGTAGACAGCGCGGTGGTCCCAGCGCGACGCCGGCACCTCGATCACGCTGCTGGTGCCGGCGAGCAGGTTGCGCCAGAACGTGTCGAGGTCGGGCGCGCCGGGGAAGCGGCAGGCGGCACCGACGACGGCGACGCGCTGCTCGTCGCGCCGCGGTGCCGGCCCGAGCGGCGCCGGCGCGGCCGGTGCCGGTGCGGCCGCGGCGGGAACGCGCTCGGTGTCGGCAACGGCGGGAGCGTCGGCAACGGCGGGAGCGCTCTCGCCGACGTCGTCGCCGAGCTGGTCGGTGAGGGCGGCGGCGAGCTGGTCGAGGGTCGGGAAGTCGAGGAGGAGGCCCGGGTCGAGGCGACGCTCGACGTGCTGCTCGATCCGCTGCAGCAGCTCGCCCAGCATGATCGACTCGACGCCGAGGGCGTGGAAGTCGACGGCCGGGTCGAGCCGGTCGGCGGGCAGGTGCAGGGCGGTGGCGAAGATGTCGACGAGCCAGCCGGGCGGTCCCGCCGGCGGATCGGCCGCCGCCGACGCTCCCGCGGCCGGGACGCCCCCGGCGGGTGCGGTCTGCCCCGCGGCGGCCGGTGCCGACGGGGCGGCGCCGTCGCCGGCCGCGAGCACGGCGTCGAGGTCGACCGGGCCGGCCACCGCCGGGAGCACCACGGCACGGCGCAGCTGCGGGCGCGCGAGCACGGTCTCCAGCGCGGCGAGGCCGTCCGCGTCGGACAGCGTGCCGACGCCGAGGTGGGCAGCCGGGTTGTCCGCGCCGACGCCCCCGCCGGACTCGCGCCACTGCGGCCAGGCCACCGCCTGCAGGGCCCGGCCGCCGAGCGTGACCTGCGCCGCCGCCGCGGCGTCGACACAGGCGTTGGCCGCCGCGTAGTCGCTGACGCCCCGCGCGACGGTGGGCGCGACCGCGCAGATCGAGCTGAACCCGACCGCCAGGTGCAGGTCGTCGTCGGCGAGCGCCTGGGCCAGGGCGCGCAGCCCGTCCAGCTTGGGCTCGAACACCGCCGCGACGTCGGCGCGCTCCTTGACCGCGAAGGCGGCCGGTCGCGCCGCGCGACCCGCGCAGTGCACCACGCCCCCGATCGGGCCGAGCTCGTCGCGGACCCGGTCCAGGAACAGTCCGAGCGCCGTGCGGTCGGCGAGCGACCCGGTGTGCACGAGCACGGCCGCGCCGGCCGCGCGGAGCGCGTCGGCCCCCGCCTGCCGTTCGGCGTCGAGCGCACCGTGGCCGAGGACGGCGAGCCGGCGCGCGCCGCGTTCGACCAGCCAGCGAGCGACCCGGGCGCCGAGGCCGTGCGTGCCGCCGGTGACGACGTACGTCGCGTCGGCGCGGGCGGTGAACGACGCGGTGTCGCCGCCCACCGCGGTGAGGGCGGCGCGGTGCCGCACCCCGTCGCGATGGCAGACGTCCGGCACGGCGGACTCGGTGCCGAGCTCGGCGAGGATCGCCCGGGCGGCGGTGTCCGGGTCGGTGCCGTCGAGGTCGAGGTCGAGGTCGAGGACGCGGCCGGACGCCACCGCGCCCTCCGCGGCGAGCACGCGGACGAACCCGGCGAGCGGGGCCGCGGCGGTGCTCGGCGGGGCCCCGCCGGGCAGGTCGTGCAGGCCGGAGCACACCTGCAGCACGCGGCAGCCGGCGCCGTTGCGGTCCGCGAGAAACCCCTGCAGCAGGGCGAGCCGGGCCTGCCAGAGACCGATCTCGGTCGGTGGCCGGTACAGGTCGGCGAGGTCGAGCCAGCCGGCGACCGGCGCCCCACGCATCCCGGCGGCGACCGCGGCGGCGTCGTCGGCCGTCACCAGCCCGTGCTCGCCGTCCGGCGGGACACCGCCCTCGCGGACGAGGACGGCGTCGGCGGCCAGCGCGGCGACCGCGCGGGCGACCGGCTCGCTGTGCGGGCTGTACACGACCACGAGCCGGCCCGCCGGGGCGAGCGCGTCGGACGCGACCGGGCCGTCCTCGACCCAGGTCCGCTCGTGGACCGACGTGGCGGCCGGTGTCGGCGCCGGACCGGTGGTGGTCGCGGGCAGCCAGCAGCGCATCCGGTCGAACGGGTAGTGCGGCAGGTCGACGAGCCGGCCCGGGGCTCGGTCGCCGGCCGCGGTCCAGTCGACGTCGCCGCCGGCGACCCACCAGCGGGCCAGGCCGTCGAGAGCCGCACGGTCGGCGTGCGGGGGCAGCGGGCGCGGCGCCCCCTCGGTGTCGGCGACCGTGCCGCGGACGAGCCCCGCGTCGTCCCCGCCGAGGTAGGAGCGCAGCGCGGCGGCGAGCTCGGCGACGTCGTCGGCGACGATCGCCAGCCGCTCGCCCAGCGGCTCGCGGCCGACCTGCAGCGTCCACGCGAGATCGGCCAGGGCCGGCCCCGCCGGCGTCGCGTCCCCGAGCAGCAGGGCCGCGAGCCGGGCGGCGTCGGCGGCGTCGGCGCCGAGCTCGCCGGCCAGCGCGCCGTCGCGGATCCGACGCAGCCGGACGGCCAGTGCCGACCCGTCGTCGGACCCGGCGGCCGGCAGCGTCCCCAGCACCCCGTCGGCGACGCGACGCAGGGCCGGCTCGTCCCGGCCGGACAGCACGATCAGCTGCGGGCCGGCCGCCGCCGGTGACGCCGGGGCGTCGTCGGGCGCCTCCTCGACGACGACGTGCGCGATCGTCCCGCCGGCGCCGAACGAGCTGATGCCGGCACGACGCGCGTCACCGTCCGGTCGCGGCCACGGGGCGCGGCGCCCCTGCACGCGGAAGGGGACCCGGTCCCACTCGATCTCGGGGTTGGGGGTGTCGGCGTGCCGGGTCGGCGCGTACTCGCCGTGCTGCAGCTGCAGCACGACCTTGATCAGTCCGGCCAGGCCCGCGGCGGACTCGGCGTGGCCGATGACGGACTTGACCGAGCCGAGCGGTATCGGCCCGTCCGGCCGTCCGCCCATCGCGCGGAGCAGGCCGGCGATCTCCACCGGGTCGCCGAGCGCGGTGCCGGCGCCGTGCGCCTCGAGATAGCCGGCGGTGGCGAGGTCGTGGCCGGCGTCGCGCCACGCCCGGGTCACCAGGTCGCCCTGCGCGACCGGGCTCGGCACGAGGTAGCCGTTCGTCCGGCCGGCGTGCACGACCGCGGAGCCGGTCACGACGGCGTGGACGCGATCGCCGTCGGCCCGTGCCCGCGCGAGCGGTTTGCAGATCAGCGCGGCGACGCCCTCGGCCGGGACGAACCCGTCCCCACCCTCGCCGAAGCTGCGGCAGTGGTGGTCGGTGGCGGCGAGCTGCATGCGGTGCTGCTGGACGAACTTGTTCAGGTGCAGCGAGAGGTTGGTGGCGCCGACGATCGCGACCTCGGCCTCGCCGCGCAGCAGGCTGTGCCGGGCCAGGTGCAGCGCGGTGAGCGAGGACGAGCACATCGTGTCGACGGACAGGCTCGGCCCGTGCACGTCGAGGAAGAACGAGACCCGGTTGGCGATCCCCCCGAGCGTCGCGCCGGAGTCCTGCCGGGCGCCGACGCCGGACTGCTCGACCCCGAAGTAGGGGTACTCGTTGTGCATGGCGCCGACGTAGACCGCGACGTTCGAGTCATGACGCTCGCGCAGCCGCGCACGGGTGTATCCGGCGTCCTCGAGCCCCTCCCAGACAACCTCGAGGAAGAGCCGTTCCTGCGGGTCCATCAGCTCGGCGTCCCGCGGGGTGATCGAGAACAGCAGTGGGTCGAACCCGGCGACGTCGTCGAGGTAGCCACCCCACATGGCCGCGGTGTCCCAGCCCGGCTCCGCCCGGTCGGCGGGCATGGGCCGGATGCAGTCGACGCCGTCGACGAGCGTCTGCCAGAAGTCGGCCACCGTGGGCGAGTTCGGAAAGCGCACCGCCATGCCGACGATCGCCACGGCACCGTCGACCGCCGCGGCCGGCGCCCCGTGCCGCCCGTTCGCGCTCCGCGCGTCCCGGGCCCGCGCCGCGCCGCGATCCGCCGGGGCCGACGCGCCGGTGGCGTCGGTGGCGTCGGCGTCCCAGTGGCCGGGGTGGCGATCGACCAGGTCACCGGCGACGCCCGCGAGGTCGGGGTGGGTGAAGAACAGCGTGCGGTCCCGCTCGTCGAGATCCTGCTCGAGCCGGCCGTTGAGCTGCGTCACGAGGAACGAGCTGAGGCCGATCTGCGACAGCGGCGTGCGCGGGCCGAATCGGTCGGCGGCGAGCCCCGACACGTCGGCCCAGAGCTCGACGAGGTAGCGCTCGGCCGCCGCGCGCGCCCCGCCGTCGCCGATGCCCCCGTCGTCTCCCCGCTGCCGGTCGGATCCGGCGCCGAAACCCCCGTCGTCTCCCCGCTGCCGGTCGGATCCGGCGCCGGCACCCGACCCGGGGCGGGGAGACCGTGACGGCGCCGGTGCGCTCGGCAGCGAGATCCGGCGCGGTCGGCTGTCCCACAGGGCGGCCCAGTCGACGTCCGCGCCGTCGAGCCACGCGCTCACCGCCTCGTCCGGCCCGGCCACCGTGGTCACCGCCGCCGTCGACACCTCGCCGACGGCCCGCTCCGCGGCCGGATGCTCCTCGCCCGCGGCGACGGCGCGCAGGGCGGCGATCGACTCGTCGGCGTCGGCCGAGCGGACGGCGACCCGGTGCGCGAGCGGCGTGCGCCCCACCTGCAGCGTGTAGGCGGCGGCCGCCAGCGTCGCGCCGGACGTCCCGAGCGCGGCCAGCCGCGTGGCCAGCGCGTCCGCGTAGCGCGCGAGTTCGGGCGCTCCCGGAGCCGAGAGCACCAGCACCTGCCCGATCGCCGTCGAATCCATGTCTTCTCGTTCGTCGAGGTCGCGGGCGCGAGGCGCGGGAGGAATCCCCCGCGTGCGCAGAGGGCGATCGACCCCCTCGAATTGGACGCTAATGAGCGCGCCTGCTCCGAGCCTGCTCAGAACTGAGCAGGGGTTCCGATCGAGCGGTCGGCCCGGCCGAGCAGCTCGCGGACGCGGCGGTCGAGCAGCTCCGCGGCGGCGGCGGTGAGCCGGTCGGCGAGCACGACGACGTCCCGCTCGCGCCAGTCGGCGAGGCCGAGCTCCGGCGCGATGCGGTTGAAGGCACCGACCTCGGGACCGCTCGGGATGTTCCAGTTCAACCGCTGCGCCGGGTCGCCCGCGATCGCCCACGCGGCGGCGCGGTCGAGGTAGCCGACGACGGCGTCGGCCAACGCCCGGCGCGGCTCCGCTGCCGACGCGGCCGGCAGCGCGCCACCGAAGCACTCGCGCGCGATCCGCGCGCGGACGGTCTCGCTCACCTGCGCCAGCGACCCGTGGGTGCGGTAGAGCTGGTGCAGCCGCCCGGCCCGCGCCGCGTAGAGCGACCCGTCGCGCACCACGGGCTCCCGCCCGCCCAGCGCGAACAGCTCCGCACTCGGGGCGAGCACCGTGCCGTCGAGCTCCAGCTGCGCGAGCACGTCCTTGGCGGCGTCCGAGGTACGTGCCTGCGGCGTCGCGTGGTTCACCGCACCGGTGACGACGAAGTCGGCGCCCAGCAGGACGGCGGCCGCGATCTCGGCCGGGGTGCCGACACCGGCGACGCCGACCGGGACGGCGTCGTCGCGACCGGCGGCCGCCCGCAGCGATCGCAGCACCGGCAGCAGCAGCTCCACCCCGGTGCCCTCCCCGCCGGGGCCCGGCTCGGCACACAGGTCGGTGGCGACCGGCGACCGTACGGCGGCCGCCGCCTCGGCCGAAGTGAGGACGTCGGCGGCGAGGAGCTCGGCGACGACGTCGGGGTCGGCCGGCGCGAGGAAGGCGGCCGCGTGGTCGGCGGTGGCGAAGCGGACCAGCAACCGTCGCCCCTCCCCGCCGCCGGTGCCCGCGAAGCGCCAGCGCACGAGCTCCGGCCCCACCCCGGCCCAGCCGCCGGTGACGGCGTGACGCACCTCGGCCGCGATCGCGACGGACGTGACGGCCCGGGTGCGCCGCGCGTCGGGCAGCCGGGCGGGCAGCTCGATGCCCCAGCCGGTCGTGCCGCGGAGCTCGGCGACGTCGGCCGTCAGCTGCTCCGGCGAGCGCCCTCGCGAGCCGAGGAAGCCGAGCAGGCTCGCCTCGGCGAGGCGCCGCACGAGCGCCGGCCCGCTGATGCCGTGGGGGAGTGCGTCGACGAGGTAGGGCAGCCGCACGCCGTACGCCGCGGTGAAGCGGGGATCGCCGAGCGCGCTCACCCAGTGGTGCTCACCGCGCCCGGGCGCCGGGGCGGGGGACGGGGCGGGGGACGGGGCGGGGGACGCGGCGGGCGGCGGCGCCGGCCCGGGACTCGGTTCGGGATCGGCGGTGGCGAGCTGCTCGGCCCACCGCTGCGTGGCGCGCTGCCACAGGTGTGTCAGTACGTCGCCGGGGCCCGCCTCGACGACCTCGTCCACGCCGTCCTGCGAGAGCGCGGTCATCGTGTCCCACCAGCGGACCTGCCCGGTCAGCTGACCCAGCAGCCCGGCCACGATCGTGTCCGACCGGTACGGGCGGACGGTGACGTTCGCGACGACCGGGACGTCGGGCGCCCCGAAGTCCACGGCGTCGAGCGCGGCCCGGTAGCCGTCCACCGCGGGCTGCATGTAGCGCGAGTGCGCCGCGATGCTCACCGTGAGCCGGGTGGTCTTGCCCGCGGTGTGCTCGGCGATCAGGCCGGCGAGCCGGTCGATGTCGGCGTCCGGGCCGGACACCACGATCTGGTCGGGCAGGTTGTGGTTGGCGACGTCGACGGTGTCGATCGCGTGGGCGTCGAGCACCTCGGTCAGCTCCTCGGCGCCGATGCCGAGCACCGCCATCATCGCGCCGGACGGGCACGCAGCCATGAGCTCGCCCCGCGTGCGCACGAGGCGCAGCCCGGTCGCGAGGTCGAAGCAGCCGGCGGCGTGCAACGCGCTCAGCTCGCCGAGACTGTGCCCGGCCATCACGTCCGGAGCCGGGCCGTCCTCGGCGAGCGCCCGGGCGTGGAGCGCGTTCAGCACGAACATGACCGGCTGCACGTACTCGGTGCTGGCGAGTGCCGCGCCGCCCTGCGCGCAGAGCTCGGCCACCGAGTAGCCGAGCACCTCGTCGGCGGTCGCCATCACCTCGGGGAAGCGCGCGAACAGCTCCGCGCCCATCCCCCGGCGCTGGGACCCCTGCCCGGGGAACAGCCAGGCTCGTGCCATGTCAGGACTCCCAGGGGAACTTCCCGGAGCCGGCGAAGGCCGCCAGCCGTTCCTGCACGGCGGGCGCGGCCAGCAGCTCGGCCAGCTCGCTCACCGCCGCCGTCCGCGTGTCGGCGTCGATCGGATCCAGCCGCGCGGCGTAGCGCTTCGCCGCCCCGATCGTCTCGGCGGCCAGCTTGCCGGCCCGGAACACGATCGGCCGCAGCGCCGCGGGCAGGTCGTCGCCGACGACGTCGACGAGTCCCCACGACTGCGCGGTCCCGGCGTCGACGGGTTGGGTGGTCACCATCATCGAGCGCGCCCGATGGCCGCCGATGCGCCGACGCAGGAACGGCAGCACGACGCACGGCAGCAGGCCCCACAACGCCTCGGGCAGCGCGAACGTGCTCGTGCCCGTCGCCAGCACGACGTCCGACGCCGCGACGAGACCGACACCGCCACCGGCGGCCTGGCCGTCGACCAGGGTGACCACGGTGCGCGGCGTGGTGACGAGCCGTAGCAGCAGGTCGAAGTACGCGCCGCCCGGTTCGACCTGGGCGGCCGTCCCGGGCGACGATCCTGCCGCTGCGAGGTCCATGCCGGTGCTGAACACGCCCGCGCCGCCGGTGACGACGAACAGCCGGCACCCGCTGTCGGCCTCGGCCTTGGTCAGTCCGGCGTCGAGCTCGCCGATCATCGCGTCGTCGAGGGAGTTGCGACCGTCACCGCGGTCGATGCTCACCGCGACGACGGCCGGGTGCTCCATCACGTCCACCGGTACTCCCGGTGGAACTCGTCGATGCGATCCAGGACGAGCAGCCCCTGCCCGGCGAACTGCTTGCCGAAGAACGGTTCGAAGTCCCCGCTGTCGAAGGTGGCGCTGCGAACCCCGAAGCTGCGCCGGTCGGCGTCGGCGATGTCGTCGTACTCGGCCACGGTCAGCGAGTGGCGTTCGTCGAGCAGCGCCCCCACCGACCGATCCGGTGCCGGCCCGACGGCACGCGCCGCGTCGGCAGGCACGACACCGCTGTAGAACTCGGACGCGCAGCCCGACCCGTAGCTGAACAGGCCGATCCGCCGCGCCCGGTCGAACTCGGCGTTCTCGACCAGCGAGCACAGGGCGAGGTACAGGGCCGCGGAGAACAGGTTGCCCACCCGGCGCGGGTAGTGCAGGGACGGCGCGACGCGCTCGGCGAAGTCCGCGGCGATGCGGTCGGCGGCGACGGCGTGCTGGCTGCGCAGCAGCGCCCGGTGGGCACCCTTCACCATGCCCGCGAAGGGGGTGTGGAACGCGAGGTGGTCGAAGGTCTCGAACACGTCGGTGTCCGGGACGCGGTCGCAGTAGTTCTGGACGCACGCCTGCACGCAGCTCAGGTAAGCCATCAGCGAGAGGTCGGAGTCGACGAGGTCGGCGTCCAGGCTCGGCCGCGCGGTGTCCATCACCTCGTAGGTGTGGAAGCCGTTGGCCCCCAGGTCGAGATCCAGCACGGCCGGTTCGCGACCGATCACCATGGCGACCCCGCCGGCGCCCTCCGACGGCTCCCAGTACGTCCCGCGGGCGGCCTTGCTCGGCGCGTCCGCGGCGATCGCGAGCGCCTTCGCGCCCGGGACGGGGCTCTGCGCGACGAGCCCGGCGGCCGTGTGCAGCGCGGCCGTCCCGCCGTAGCAGGCGTGCTTGACCTCGAAGGACCGGCAGCGGCGGGACAGCCCCAGGTGCTCGTGGACGTACGTGCTGAGAGGCTTGCCGAAGTCGAGCCCGGACTCGGTGCCGACGACGACGAGCTCGATCCGCTCGCGCTCGTCGTCGGTCATGGCGTCGACGAGCGGCTTGGCCGCGTTCACCGCGTTCGTCACCGCGTCCTCGCACGGCAGGTTGACCGACTTCTCGTCCATCATCAGGTTCTCGAACCTGTCGAGGGCGAGGCCACGGTCGGCGAACAGGTCGCGCACGCCGACGCAGAGCCGCCCCACGTAGGCGTTGACGGCCTCGATGCCGAGGCCGGGCTCGGTCGCCATCAGCGCTCTTCAGTGCTGGGAGGGCATCCGCGGCACGAGCAACGTGTCGTCGATGGTGCCGTCGACGAACAGCTGCTCCCACGTGCCGCCGCCCTTGGACTCGTGCACGCGCTGCTTCGCGTAGACCTCTTCCCGGAAGGCCGGGTCGCGCTCGAGCTCCAGCACGGCCTTGTAGTCCTCGAGGTCGCGCAGATGGATCAGGCAGTGGACGCGGTCCTGCCGGCCCCAGGTCTCCTCGTAGAGGAAGGAGGTCACCCGGCCCGGGAGCGCCAGGTTGACGTGCTCCTGCCAGTCCCACCAGAAGATGCGCCCCTCCTCGCGGAACTCGTACTTGACGTTGCCTGCGCGCATCACGATCGCACCCGCGTTGCCCGAGTGCAGCTGCTCGTCGCGCGGCTGCATCGTCTGGTTGTAGGCCGGCGGGGCGAACAGGTCGGGATCGTCGTCGTCGTCGTGGTGCTGGTTGACGCCGTGCTGCGGCACGAGGATGCGCTCCTGCATGCTCGACTCGATGAAGATCTTCTCCCAGTTGCCGTGGCCCTTCTCGGGCAACCGGTCGCGGATCGAGATGTCCTGGAACTTCTCGTCGTGGTCGACCATGTGCAGCAGCTTCTTGTAGGCGTCGGCCGAACGCATGTGGATCAGCCAGTGCACGCGGTCGCGGACGCCGAACGTCTCCTCGTAGCAGAACGTGGTCGCGGTGCCGAGCTGGTTCTCGTTGATGTAGTTGAGCAGGTCCACCGAGAACCCGTGGCCCTCGTCGGAGAACTCGTACTTGAACTGCCCGACCCGATGGATGATCAGCCCGGCGTTGGCCGAGTTGATCAGCTTGTCGGGGGTGAGCGAGGTCTGCATGTGCGCGCAGGGGATCGTGGTCTGCGGGGCGGTGTCGGTGGCCGCGGCCATGGTGGTCTCCTCGTCCGGTCGTCGGTCGGTCCCTCGTTCGTACCGGGGTCGGCGGCGCCGATCTGCCCTCAGTTGAGCGTCTGTGCGACCTCGCGGGCGAGCACGTCGTTGCGTACCGCGTCGAGGAGCTCGTCGGGCTCGGGCTTGAGGTAGAAGTGATCGCCGGCGAAGACGCGCAGGCTGAACGACCCCGTCGTCACGTCGCGCCAGCGGGCGATCTCGTCGAGGTCGACCTCGGGATCGGCGTCGCCGGTCACCGCCGCGATCGGGCAGTGCAGCACGACGTCCGGATCGTGCTCGTAGGTCTCGTTGACCGCGAAGTCGGCCCGCAGCGTCGGCGCGAAGAGCTCGAGCAGGGTGGGGTCGGCCAGGACCTCCGGCGGGGTGCCGTTGAGGGTGCGCAGGCCGGCGAGGAAGTCCGCCTCCGGCAGGTCGTGGAGCGGGTCGCGCCGTGCCGGCAGGTGGGGCGCGCGCCGGCCGCTCACGACGAGGCAGCGCAGGACGATGCCGTGCTCGCGTTCGAGGCGCCGGGCGAACTCGTACCCGACCGCCGCGCCCAGACTGTGCCCGAACACCGCGACGTCGCGATCGGCGAACGGCCGCAGCGCGGGGACCAGCTCGTCGAGCAGCGCGTCCATCCGGTCGATGGCGCTCTCGCGCAGCCGGCTCTCCCGACCCGGCAGATGCACGGCGCACACGTCGATCTCGGGCGCGAGCGCGTCGCGCCACGGCCGGAAGAAGCTCGGCCCGCCGCCGGCGTGGGCGAAGCAGAACAGCCGGACCTGCGCCGAGTCGTCGCGTTCGCCGGCGAGCCACTGCGTCACTGTTCCTCCTCCGCCGCGCGGATCACGACGTGCGCGTACGAGCCGGTCGCGCCGAGCCCGTTGACGAGTGCACGACGCGGCCGACCCCCGTCGGGCCAGGGCCGGGCGTCCCCGGTCGCGAGCCGCAGCACGTCCTCGTCCCACTCGACCAGGGGGTTGTCGGCCGCGGCCGCGAGGGTCGGCGCGATCCGGGCGTGCGTCAGCTGGAGCAGCACCTTGGTCAGCTGCGACAGCCCACTGGCCGCCTCGAGGTGGCCGAGGTTGGGCTTGACCGTCCCGACGACGACCGGGGTCTCCCGCCCCGCGAACACCGCGGTCAACGCGGCGAGCTCCGCGGCGTCGGCGATCGTCGCACCGGCCGCGGCGCACTCGACGTAGTCGATGTCGGCGGCGGAGAGCCCCGCGGCACGCAGACCGTCGCGCAGGCACTGTTCGAGGCCGTCGGCCCGGGGCGCGCCGAACCGCTGCGCGCGGCCGGCGTGGCCGAGCCAGGACGCCTCGATCACGGCGTGCACCGGATCGCCGGCGTCGCGCGCATCGCTGTCCCGGCGCAGCATCATCGCGCCGACGCCCTCGCCCACGGTCCAGCCGGTGGCGGTCCCGTCGAAGGCGCGGGTCGGGGTGTCGCCGAGCAGCTCGAGACCGGCGAGCAGACCGACGTGGTACGGGTGGGTGATCACGTTGGACGCGGCGACCACCGCGAGGTCGCACTCACCGTCCTGCAGGCTCCGCCGCGCGAGATGCACCGCGGTCAGCGACGACGAGCAGGACGTGTTCACCGCGAGGCTCGGGCCCTGCAGGCCGAAGACGTGCGAGATCCGGTTGGCGAGGTCGGCCGCGATGCCCGACCGCACGGCCGGTTCGCCGTCGCGCCAACCCTGGGCGCCGGTCGCGTGGTGGTCGGGCCACATCGTCGCGACGAACACGCCGACCCGGCCGGCCTTGCCCAGCCGCTCGGCTCGCAGCCCGGCGTCCTCGGCGCAGCGCCGGACGGCGTCGAGCAGCGGCCCGAGCTGCGGGTCCAGCGTGCGGGCCTCTGCCGGCGCGATGCCGTAGCGCACGAGGTCCTCGTCGTCGCCGAGGTCGTCGAGGTAACCCCCGGGCGGCGCGTCCCCGAGGTGCTGCCGACGTGCCACGGGGACGTCACCGAAGGCGGTCCCACCGCTGCTGAGCAGCCCCCACAGCCCGTCCAGGTCGGCACAACCGGGGTAGCGGCCGGCGACGGCGGTGACGACGACCGGCGCCGTGTTCGCGGACGTCGTGGTCGCGGGCTCCGGACGCGGCGGCGATGCGGTGGCGCGGCCGCCGAGGAACGCGTGCAGGAAGCGGTGACCGGCGCCGAGGTCCAACGCGGCGGCCAGGGGGTCGACGGCGACGGTGCCGACCGGACACAGCCCGAGCCCGACGTCGGACTGCCCGTCCAGCAGCAACTGCCCCATGTAGCCCGCCTCGACGTCGAGGAACAGGTCGGCGTCGGGCCCGTACAGCGGCTCGATGCCGTGCCGCTGGCCGATCAGGAACAGCTGGAACGCGGCCCGGTCGAAGATCTCGCGGTTGTAGAAGAAGTGCATCGTGCGCGGGACGTCGGCGTCCTCACCCACCTGCTCGAGGCGGTGGTCGTCGGCGCGGTAGTAGTACACGCCCGCGGCCAACCCGTCGACGCGCTCCGGGCGGACGTGGACGTAGGTCTGGACGGCGTAGGTGTTGCCCCCGGACGGGTAGTGGAACCGCGGCCGCGTGCGGTCCTCGCGCGGCGCGAGCAGCGCCAGCAGCGCGGCCAGGTCCGCGAGCGGGACCGGTGCGTCCTCGAACTCGCGGTGCACCGCGTGCCGCTCGTACGGCACGCCGCCGTGCGGGTGCGGCAGGTCGACGATCGCGGTGTCCGCGGCGGGCACCGGGCGCACGTTCCAGTGCTCGGCGTGGAACTTCTCGCGCTGCTCGTCGTCGAGGAGGTCGACCTCGCCGGGCCCCGCTTCCCGGTCGATGTCGGGTCGTGCTGCGGGTGCGGGAGGCGCTGCCGGTGCGGGAGGCGCTGCCGGTGCGGGAGGCGCTGCCGGTGCGGGAGGCGGGGTCGTCGCGGCCGGGTCGGGCAGGCCGGCGAGCTGTGCCACGGCGGTGGCGATGCCACCGACCGTCGGGTCCGCGAGCAGCGTGGCGACGGGGACGCGCCGGCCGTAGCGCTTCTTCAGCGCCGCCGACACCCGGACCATCGTGAACGAGGTCGCGCCCTGGTCCCACAGGTCGGCGTCCTCGTCGATCGCGCCCACGCCGATCTCCTCGGCGAACAGCGCGGCGACCTCGGCGGGCAGCCCCGCCGCGGTGGCGACGTCGTCCGCGGTGCCGACCTCCGTCACGGCAACGGCCTCCTCCCCGGCGGCACCGTCGTCCGCGGCACCGTCGACCGCCGCGGCGTCGTCGACCTCCGCTGCGTCGTCGACCTCCGCTGCGTCGTCGACCGCCGCGGCGTCGTCGTCCTCCGCTGGGTCGTCGACCTCCGCTGCGCCGTCTATGGGCGCGGGCTCCGCGGCGGCACCCGGCTCGGGCAGCGCGTCACGGTCGAGCTTGCCGTTGGCGGTCGCCGGGAACTCGGCCACCGCGACCACGTGACTGGGCACCATGTAGTCCGGCAGGGTCAGCGCGGCGTGCCGGCGCAGCGCCGCCGGATCGATCGAGTCGCAGGCCGCCTGGACGTATGCGACGAGCACCTTGTCCCCGCGCGGGTCGTCGCGAGCCAGGACGACCACGTCGTGCACGTCGCCGTGCTCGCGCAGCCGGTGCTCGATCTCGCCGAGCTCGACGCGGAAGCCGCGGATCTTGACCTGGTGGTCGCGCCGGCCCAGGAAGACGATCGTGCCGTCCGGCTGGTGGGTCGCGCGGTCGCCGGTGTCGTACATGCGCTCGTCACCGTCGTGGAACGGGTCGCGGACGAACCGCTCCGCGGTGAGCTCGGGGCGGTTGACGTACCCCGAGCTCAGGCACGGTCCGGCGATGAACAGGTCGCCCTCGACGCCCGGCGGACACGGCGTGCCCGCGTCGTCGAGGACGTAGTACCGCGCGTTGTCGATGGGACGGCCGTACGGGATCGAGCGCCACTGCGGATCCTGGGCCACGACGGGGAAGTAGTTCGACCACACGGTCGCCTCGGTCGCCCCACCCAGGCTGATCAGCTGCGTCGTCGGGAACGCCGCGCGCAGCTGCGCGGGCAGCGTCAACGGGATCGTGTCGCCGCTGAGGAAGACGAGGCGGAGGGCGCGGGCGCGCTCGGACGGCTCCTCGAACAGCGGCGCCAGCTGGTTGAGCGTCGTCGGCGCGGAGTTCCAGAAGGTGATCTGCTCCGCCAGCACGACGTCGAGCAGCAATCCGGGGTCGGCCTGCTGCTCGCCGTCGGCGACGTAGACGGCCGCGCCGTGGCCGAGCAGACCCAGCAGGTCGAAGACCGACAGGTCGAAGCCGAGCGACGTGACGCAGAGGCCGAGATCGTCCGGCCCGAACCGGAACAGCCGCTGCGCCCACCGGAACAGGTTGTGCAGCGGGCGATGCGTGACCGCGACGCCCTTGGGGCGCCCGGTGCTGCCGGAGGTGTAGATGATGTAGGCGAGGTCGTCGACGCCCTGCACGGCGACAGGGTTCTCGTCCGTGCCCGACGTCGCCAGCTCGTCGGCCGCGACCGTCGGCAGTTCGCCCGGCGGCTCCCAGCCACGGTCCCCGGCCGTCACCAGCGCGGCCGCGCCGGAGTCGGTGATCATGTCCAGCGCCCGCTCCGCCGGCAGGCCGGGGTCGACGGGGAGGTAGGCCCCGCCTGCCTTGAGCACGCCGTACACCGCCGCGACCATGGCGGGCCCGCGGACGGCGCTGACGGCGACGACCGGCCGGTCCGGCAACCGGAGCTCGCCGAGCCGGTGCGCGATCGCGTTGGCCCACCGGTTGAGCTCGCCGTAGCTCAGCTGGCCGCCTCGCCAGCGCACTGCGGCCGCGTCGGGGCTCGTCGCGGCGTGTGCCTCGAACAGCAGGTGCACCGGGCCGTCGGCCGGGAAGGGCCGCTCGGTGTCGTTCCACGCGCGCAGCATGGTGTCGATCTCGGCCGCGTTCGGCCGGCCGGCCGGGTCGGCGGCGTGACCCCCGTGCGCCGTGAGCACCTCCTGGTAACGCGCGAACAGCTCGTCCGGCGTGCCGTCGGGGAAGTGGGCGTCGACGCAGTCCCACCAGACGTGCAGCTCGTCGGTCCCGGTGTCCATCGCGATGCAGTCCAGCGACACGTCCGGTGTGCAGGTCAGCCACTCGCGGAGCCGGACCCCGGCCGGCCAGGGTCGGTCGGCGAGTTCGAGCAACCCGGTGTGCACGACCGGGTAGCCGGCCCCGGCGGCCTCCGGCGAGGTGAGGACGCGACGCCGGAGGGCGGCGAGACCGCTCGCCGCGTCGGCGACCGCGTCGTCGTCCACCGCGCGCTGCAGCCCGGCCGCGGCCGCGGCCGGGTCGTCGCACTCGGAGACCAGCCAGCTGAGCGCGGTGTGCTCACCCGGTCGTCGACCCTCCGTGCCGGCGGTCCACCGCACGAGCGTCGTCGCGAACCGTTCGTCGTGCACCGAGCCCAGCGCGGCGTTCAGAGCGGCGACGAGCGCCGCGTCGACGGACACGCCGGTCGCCTCGATGCGCTCACGCGTCGCGCGCCAGCCGCCGATCGTCGCGGCGCGCCGCACCCGGGTCGGGTCGGCGCCCGGTTCGCGCCGGAGTCGCGGTCCGGCCGGCAGGTCGGCCACCCGCCGGGCCCAGTGTTCGCGCGCCGCGGCGGGGTCGGCCGTGACGGGGTCGGCCGCGGTGGGCTCCGGCCGGTCGGCAACATCGTCGGGGACGTCCTGGGCGGGGTCGGCGTAGCGCTGCATCAGCTCGCGGGCGACGAGGTGGGTGCTGCGGCCGTCGAGGAGCAGCAGGTCGAGGGTCAGGTGGACGAGCGCGGGGCGCCCCGAGCGCACCGTCACGCGCAGGTCGGACTGCGGCGCGGAGTCGAGCGGGAACGCGTGCGACACCAGCGAGCGGGCCAGGTCCTGCTCGTAGCGGTCGCACTCATCGGTCACGTCGACGACCGGCACGACCCACGCGGGCGGCCCGGCGCCGAGCACGACCAGCTCGCCGTCGGTGACCGCGACCGACCGCAGCGCCTCGTGCCGGTGCAGCATCGCCGACCACGCGGCGCCGAGCCGTTCGGCGTCGAGGTCGTCCACCTCGATCGCCTGGTAGACCTGGCAGCCGTCCCACGCGACCGGCCCCCCGGCGCGGGCCACGTGATACGCCTGCTGCAGCTCGTTCAGCTCGCGGGTCTCACCGTCGACGATCGCGGCCAGCGCGAGCAGGTTGACGAAGCGGGCGAACAGCAGCTGCGCCGTCCCGGTCGGCATGAGCGTCGGCGCGACGTCCCAGTGCACGTGCAGGCCGCCACGCGACACCGCCACCTGGCAGTCGATCGCCACCCCGGACGTCTGGCACGCGCTGTAGGTGACCGCGTCGCCGAAGCTGCCGGCCGGAACCGAGCGCGCGCCGTCGAGCAGGCTGGTGAACACGACCGGTAGCGGCACGCTGCCGGCCGTGCGGGCCTCGCGCATCGCCTCCAGCGCGGACACCGACGTGTGGTCGAGGTCGGCCCACAGCCGGTCGTGCAGGGTCCGCGCGGCGTCGTCGACGCCGCGCTCGACAGCGTCGTCCACCACGACCACCGCCGTCGACGTGAACGGCGCGACGACGTCCGCGGCGCCCCCTGGCAGCCGGTCGCGCTGGTTCGTGGTGAGGACGACGGAGAAGGTGGGTGCGGCGTCCTGCTCGTCGCAGTGGCGGCGCAACGCGTCGGCGAACACCGCGAGGAGGAGCGCGCTGGCCGACACCTCCAGCGCGTCGGCGCGCTGCCGCAGCGCGGCCCACTGCCGCTCGTCCAGGGTGGCGTCGAGGGTCGTCCGCGGCTCACCGGCGGCGGTGTCGGTGTCGCTGTCGGTGTCGCTGTCGGTGTCGCTGTCGGTGTCGCTGCCGGTGTCGAGGTGGGCAAGGACGGGCGGCCCGGCGGGCAGGTCCGTCAGGCGCTCGGTCCAGTGCCGCAGGTCGGCCTCGCGCGTGGCCGTGCCCGCCTCGGCCAGCCAGCCGAGGCAGTCCCGCGGCCGCAGCCGGGGGACCGTGACGGCGAGCTCGGGGTCCGCATAGTGCCGCCACCAGCGCTCGAGCAGGCAGTCGAGCCCGGCCCCGTCGGTCACCAGCGCGTCGATGCTGAGGTGGACGAGGTCCCCGCCGCTCACCTCGATCGCGAACAGCGGCCACCGCTGTGCGTCGTGCACCCGGTGCGACAGCCGGGAGCGCACGTCGGCCGGGTCGTCGTGTTCGGCGATCTCCCAGTCGGGGACGGACTCGAGCACCCGCTGCCGCTGGTCGTCGGTGACGACCGTGCGCAGCATGTCCTGCTCCGCGATCACGTTCGCCCATGCCGCGCGCAGCCGGGCGACGTCGAGGTCGGCGACCGCGAACTCGCGGTACAGGTGGCAGCCGATCGGGTCGCTGCCCAGGCCGGGGTCCTTGCCGAGCAGGTAGGCCTGCTGCATCGGGGTCAGGTCGAACGGCTCGAACCGCATCGCGGGGTCGTGCTCGGGCTCGCCGAGGCCTGCCCCGTCGGCGGCGCGGTCGCGGCCGGCCACCAGCTCGGCGAGCGCGTCCACGTCGGCGCACCCGGCCAGCTCGGTCATCGAGACCGCGACGCAGTGTCGACGCTGCAGCTCGAGTCGCAGCCGGGCCGCCGCGACGGAGTCGAGTCCGCACTCGCGCAGCGATCTCCCGGCGACGGGCTCGTGGCCGAGGACGTCGCCGAGCAGCGCCGTGACCGAGCGTCCGACATCGGCGGCCGGCGCGTCGTGCGCCGAGGCGGTCGCCGTCATCGTCCGGCTCCCACGACGGTCCGGGCGAGGAACTCGTCGAGGGTGGCGAGCATGCCGGGGTCGCCGCGGAAGAGCGAGATGTGGTCCCCGGACTCGTTCACCACGAGCGTCGCCGCGGCGAGTCGTCGCGCGACCTCCCGCGAGCCCTGGGGATGCGCGGTGTCGTCCGTGGCGCTGGTGACGACCAGCGTCGGCTGTGCGATGTCGCGCAGGGTCGCGGTCAGGTCGCAGTGCATGATCGCGCTGTTGAGCCGGCAGTACCGCAGGAACAGCTCCGCAGTGAGGTAGGGGTAGAGGACGAGCGGCGCGAGGTCGGCGGGCACCGTGCCGAGCATCGACTGGCACACCACCTCGTGCATGCTCTCGGCCTGGTCGGGCGCGGCGACCGCCATGTCCATCAGCCCGAGCAGGTTGCGCTGGTGATCGGTCTTCGGCGCGGCGTCGCCGAGGTCGAAGTCGCCGTGCCAGAGGCTCAGCGAGCTCACCCGTTCCGGCTCGGCCGCGGCGCAGCGCGCGGCCACGACCGCCCCGCCGCACAGCCCGACGAGGTGGACGCCGTGCAGGTCGAGTGCGGCGAGGACAGCGCGGGCATCGGCGACCTGCGCGTCGACGTCGGTGTCACCGCGGAAGCCGTCGAGGTCGCCGAACATCCCGCGGCTCTCCCACAGCACGACGCGCCGGCCGACCGCGAGGTGCCGCAGCCAGGGCTCGGCGAGCCGGGCCGGCATGCCGCACGCGGAGGAGAGGACGACAGCGGGCGCGTCGGGGTCCCCGGCGACCCAGGCCGTGACCTCGGCCCCGCCGTCGACGGGGACGGCGACCCGCTCGCACCACGACGCGAGGTCGGCCGCGGCGCAGCGTGCCGCCTGCGCCGCCACCGCGTCCGAGTCGGCCGGGATGCGCGCGAGCGCGGCCGCGAGGCCGCCCAGCGCGATGCGGTCCGACACCACGCCGTGGAACACACCGTCACCATCATCGTCACCGTCACCGTCCCCCGCGGCGGCGAGCTGCGGCAGGCCGAGCGCGGCGGCGACGCGGTTGGCGACCGGCAGCGGATCGGCGGCACCGCCGGTCGCGACACCGCCGGTCGCGACACGCACGGGCGCGTCCAACCGCTCGATCATCGGACGACAGGCGAGGAGCGCCTCGCTCAGGTCCGCGATCGCCTGCCGGCTCTCGAGGTCGACCACGACGTCGTCACCGGGTGGTGAACGGTCGGCCTCGCGTGGTCTGCGTGGCGAGCGTGTTGTGGCCGAAGGAGTCGGTGCCCGAGACCAGGACGGCGCCGTAGCGGTCGAGGCTCACCTTGCCGCCGTACTCCTCGATCTCGGTCGTGTCGGGGTAGACCCGCACCGCGGTCGGGACGTAGCGGCCGGCGAAGCCGAGTCGCATCTGCTCGGTGCTGCCGTCGTGCGGCAGCGAGGCGTGCATGAGCGTCGACCAGAACATGATCGCCTCGCCCGGCCGCATGACCATCGCCGCGGCCTGCGACTCATCCGGCTCCCAGTCCGGATCCTTCTGCAGCTGGCGGTAGTCGTAGCCGAAGAAGCCCCGTTGGACACCGCCCTTGGCGACGGAGTTGATGGTGTCCGGCGAGTACTCCATCCGCTTGGTCTCGTCGTACATCATCTCCTCCTGCGTCCCCGGGATGAACTGCAGGCAGCCGGTGTGCTCGTTGGACTCGGTGAACGCGGTCCAGACGGTGATGGTGCCGCCGTACCCGTTGGTCTCCTCGGGCCACAGGATCTGCGGCGTGCCGGAGGCGTTGGCGAAGGTGTCCGCCTGGTGCCAGTCGGTGCCCTCGTCCCCGGGGTACTTCGGGAAGAACTCGGTGCGCCAGCAGAGCACGTCCGGGCCGAGCACGCTGTTGACCCGGTCGACGATCTCGGGCCGGCTGATGTGATCGGCCAGGAAGTCCATGTCGAGGTGCCGGTCGTAGTTGGCGATGTTGGTGTTGCCGTCGAGCGCTGCGCTGTCCGGGTAGGCGGCGTGGCTGCGGTCGAGCATCGCCAGCCGCTCCCGGTTCCAGGTCGCGACCATCTCCTCGACCTCGTAGACCTGGAACGGGCCGAAGAAGCCGTTCTTGCGAAAGCTGGCCATCTCCTCGTCCGAGAGCGCGAACTCGCCCTTGGTCACGGTGTTCGTCATCGGTGTTCTCCCTCTGCTCGAGCTGCTGGGTCAGGCGTCGGCGGCGGCCGCCGCCGCCTTCGTCAGGCGCACGACGGTCGCCTCGCCGTCGACCTCGCTGCCGTTCAGCGAGAGCTGCCATCGGTTGTTGATCTCGGCGATGACGCGGACGTAGGCCAGCGAGGTCGCGCCCTGCTGGAACAGGTCACCGTCGGGGTCGATCTCGTCGCGCTGCAACACGTCCCGGACGATGCCGGTGATGTCGTCGACGGTCGGTCCTGCGTTCGTGGTCGTCATGTCACTCCGCTCCTGTGCGTCATCGGATCGCCGCGACGCGGCGCTGCACGGTGGTCTCGATCCCGGTGCCGTCGCCGGTCCCCGCCGCCAGCGCGGTCCGGTCGACCTTGCCCTGCGCCGTCAGCGGGATCCGCTCGACCGGGAGGTAGTCCGACGGGCGCAGGTGGGCGGGCAGGTGGGCCCGGGCGTGCTCGCGCAGCACCGCCGGGAGGTCGTCCGCCGCGCCGTCGACGGCCTGGACGTACGCGACCAGGCGCACGTCGCCGGCGCCGTAGTCCTTCCCGCTCACCACGGCCGCGGCGAGCCCCGGATGCCTCAGCAGTGCGGCCTCCACCTCGAACGGCTCGATGCGGAATCCGCGCACCTTCAGCTGGTCGTCGAGGCGCCCCTGGTGCACGAGCTCGCCGTCGTCGACGACCCCGAGGTCGCCGGAGCGGTAGGCCCGATCGCCGCCGTCGTCGACGAACCGCGCCGCGGTGAGCTCGGGGCGGTTCAGGTAGCCCGTCGCCACCCCGGCGCCGGCCACCCAGATCTCACCGGGCTCGCCGTCGGGCACGACCGTGCCGTCGGCGTCGCGGATCGTCACGGTGAGGTCGGGGATCGGCATGCCGATCGGGCTGCGGTCGGGGCGCGCGAGGTCGGCGAGCCGCACGTGCCGGTAGGTCACGTGCACCGTCGTCTCGGTGATGCCGTACATGTTGACCAGCCGCGGTTCCTCGTCGCCGAAGGCGGCGAACCAGTCGCCGAGCAGGGCGACGTCGAGCCGCTCCCCGCCGAACACGACGGTGCGCAGCGCGAGGTCGCGGCCGCGGTCGCAGCCGACGGCGGCGAGCAGCCGGAAGGCCGACGGTGTCTGGTTCAGCACGGTCACCCGTTCGTCGCGCAGCAGTTCCAGCAGCAGCAGCGGGTTCGCGACGGTCTCGGCCGACACGACGACCAGCCGGCCGCCGTGCAGCAGCGCACCCCAGATCTCCCAGACCGAGAAGTCGAAGCTCGGCGAGTGGAACAGCGTCCACACGTCGGTCTCGTCGAAGCCGAACCAGTGGGCCGTGCTGTCGAAGAGCCGCACGACGTTGCGATGGCTGACCAGCACGCCCTTGGGTCGACCGGTCGAGCCGGACGTGTAGATGACGTACGCGGTCACGTCGGGGTCGCTGGGCAGCGTGGGCGCGGCGGCGGCGCCGTCGGCCGACGCGACGTCGACCTGCCGCACCCTGCCGGGCGCCAGCGCGGCGCGACCCGGCCCGTCGGTGACCGCGACCTCGATCCCGCTGTCCTGGACGAGGAGGTCGATGCGCTCGGGTGGGTAGTCGGGGTCGACGGGGACGTACGCCGCCCCCGCGAGGACGATGCCGACCATCCCGACGAGCAGCCCGATCCCTCGTTCGCACACCAGGCCGACCCGATCGCCCGGGCGGACGCCGAGGCCGGCGAGGGTCGCGGCCACGGCCTCGGCCGCGGCGAGCAGATCGCCGTGCGTGACGGTCTCACTGCCGCACGTCACCGCGGGGCGCCCGGCGTGCTCGCGGGCCACGGCGCGGTAGCGCTCGTGCAGCGTCGGCTCGGCTCGCATCACGGGGTCCTGTCGTTCGGCCGCGACGGTGGTCGCGTGCTCCGAACGTAGGAAGCGCGCCCGTGCGGGCGCCGCTCAGTGTTGAGCAGAGGACGACGCGGACCCGGTGAGTTCGCCGAGACGCGTGGCGAGCAGGTCGGCGGTGGCGGTCATCAGCCGGTCGGCGACGACGGCGACGTCGCGCGCGTGCCAGTCCTCGAGGTCGGTGCCGGCGACCCAGCGGTTGAACGTCCCCATGGCCGGCCCGCAGTGCACCTGGAAGTCCACCCGCTCGTCCTCGTCGCCGTCGAGCGCTATCGCGGTGGAGTGGTGGAAGTACGAGCGGAACGCCCACGCCATCCGGCGGCGAGGGTCGGCGTCGGCCCGCTCGAGCTCGTCGGGATGCCGCTGCCGGAGGTACTCGCGGGTCTCGGCCCACACCTCGGCGAACGGCCGGCCGAAGCAGTCCTTCTCGATCGACGCCCGCAGTCTCGGCTCGACGTCCTCCCAGCGCGCGGCCTGCCGGTACGCCTGGACGAGCCGTTGCGCGCGCACGGGGAACAGCGTCCCCTTGCGGGCCACCTGCACCTGCGCCCCCAGCTCGAAGACGTCACCGGCCGGCGCGTACGTCGTGTCCTGCACGTCCAGCGTCGCCAGCAGGTCCTTCACCTCGTCCGACGTGCCGGCCTGCGGGGTGCACTGGTTGATCGAACCGGTGAGCACGAAGTCGGCGCCGAGCACGAACACCGCGGCGAGCGCCTCGGGTGAGCCCAACCCGCCGGCCGCGCCGACCCGGACCGGGACGTCGTAGCCGTGCCGGCTCACCAGCTCGTCGCGCAACTGGATCAGCGCCGGCAGCAGCGCGAGGGCGATGCCCTGGTCGGTGTGGCCGGCGGAGTCGGACTCGACGCAGATCTCCTGAGACATCGGCAGTGTGCGGGCAATCGCCGCCTCGTCCTCGGTCAACCCACCGGCCGCGACGAGCGCCGCGAGGATCTTGTCCGGCGGTGGGTCGAGGAACGCCGTCGCGACCTCCGGTCTGGAAACCTTGGCCAGGATCCGGTGCGGCGCGACGCCGTCGCGGGCGCCGGTGAACCGCCACCGCACGAGCGGCGGCGTGACATGGGGATAGGCGGCCGCCTCGACGAAGCGCACCCCCCGCCGCAGGTACAGGTCGACGAGCTCGTTCTCGAGGGTCGGGTTGTCGAGCGTGCAGAGCAGGTTGACGCCGTACGTCCCGTCGGCACCCAGGGCCCGCTGGATCGTCGTGAGCGCGGCGTCGACGTCGTCGACGGGCAGGCCGCCGGACCCGAAGAAGCCGAGCAGACCGGCCCTGCCCATCGCCGCGACGAGATCGGTGGAGGCGATGCCGTGATACATCGAGCCCGCGACGTAGGCGGTGCGAACGCCGTAGTCGTGCCGGAAACCGCTCGAGCCCAGGGACCCCGCGGTGATGGCGAGCCCGTCCCGGCGGGTCGCACCGTCGTCGTGCGCGGCGCCGGCCGGCCGGGTCGCCACCGACGTCGTGCGCTGCGCGGAGCGCCACAGGCTGGTGAGCACGGTGCCCGGCCCGAGCTCGACGGTCTCGGTCACGCCGTGGTCGACGAGGTAGGCCATCGACTCGCTCCACCGCACCGACGAGTCGATCTGGTCGGCCAGCAGCCGCACGATGCCGTCCGCCTCGTACGGTCTCGCCGTCACGTTCGCGATCACGGGTGTCGCGGGCGGCGCGAAGTCCACCTCGGCGAGGACCTTCTCGAACTCGCGCGCCGCGTCGGTCATCAGGCGGGAATGGAACGCGCCGCTGACGGGCAGGGGCATGACACGGCCGAGGTCGCGGGCGGTGACGAGCTCGAGCGCGGCGTCGAGGGGCCCGTCGGCGCCGGACAGCACGACCTGGTCGGCGCTGTTGTGGTTGGCGACGTCGACGTCGCAGCCCGCGTCGGCGAGCAGCCGCACCAGCTCGTCGGGCTCGACGCCGACCACCGCGGCCATCCCGCCGCCGGCCGCGCGGGCCATCAGCGCCCCCCGGCGCTGCACCAGCCGGACGCCGGTCGCGAAGTCGATGCACCCGGCCGCGAACAGCGCCGCGTACTCGCCGAGACTGTGCCCGGCCACGAAGGCCGGCGCATCGTGGCGCGCGCGCCACTCCAGCCACGACAGCGCGTCGACGGCGAAGATCGCGGGCTGGGCGACCTCGGTGTCACGCAGCCGGCCGGCCGGGTCGTCGCGGCACGTGGCCACGAGCGACCAGCCGAGGATCTCGTCGGCCTGCGCGACCAGCTCCGGGTGCCGCGCGAACAGCTCCACCCCCATCCCCTCGTGCTGGGAGCCCTGGCCGGGGAACAGGCACGCGGTGGTCATGGCCGCGGTCAGCTCCTCTTCTTCGGGGAACTGCGGTCCTCCATCTCCCAGGCGTGGTCGGTGGCGTGCCAGGCGATGCGGCGAGCGGTGTACGCGACCGGCCAGCCCTTCCCGACGGGCTTCTTGCCGTTCGAGCGGTTGCCGATGACGTCGAGGATGTCCTCGCGCATCGCCTTGATCGCCTTGGCGTCGTCGAAGTCCGGCGCCTTGTGCTTGACCCCGACCTTGCGCGCGTAGGCGGCCTCGGTGCTGACGAGGTGGTCGAGCATCTTGTCGCGGTCCCGGCCGCCGCCACGTGGTCCCTTGCGCAACGCCGACGGGGACTTCTTCGCCTGCTTGTCGACCGCCCGCCAGCACGCGCGGACGAGCGCGGCGGTGCGTTCCGCGTCGGCCTGGGTCACCCGCTTGCCGTCCGCGTCGACGAAGGCCGCCGGCGCGCCGAACTCGGTGGTGGCGTTGCCCTTGACCTTCTCGACGACGGTGAAGGTGGGCTCGCCCTCCGGGATCGAGTAGTCCGTCGAGCGGATGACCTTGCGGTAGCGGGGTGCGTACTCGGCCAGGGCCGCCAGCGCCTCGTCGCCGGTCTTGCCCGAACGTGCCCACCCGGGCCAGTCGAGGGCGACGGCGAACGTCTTCTTGTCCGCGACCTCCAGGTAGACCTTGATCCGCTTTCCCGCCATGAGCGCTCCTCAGCTCCTCACTCGTCCGTACTGCTCGCGCAGCACCTGCTTGTGCACCTTGCCCGTCACGCCGCGGGGCAGTCGATCGACGACGTGCACGCGCGCAGGCAGGTCGGCCGGTGCCAGCCGATCGGCCAGGAACGCGAGCAGATCCTCGCCGTGGACGTCGCCCTCGGTCTCGACCGCCGCCTCGGCGAGCTGCCCGCGGTCGTGGTCGGGAACGGCGAACACGGCCGCCGCCCGCACCCCCGGGTGCCACATCAGCGCGTTCTCGACCTGCGCCGACGAGATCCGCCGGCCGTCGCTGACGATCGACTCCGCGACCCGGTCGACGAAGCGCAGGGTGCCGTCCGGGTCGAGGACGCCGAGGTCGCCCATGCGGACCCAGCCGTCCCCGGCGAAGACCCCGGCCGTGCGCTCGTCCACGTCGAGGTAGAAGCGGCGGGGTGCCTCGCTGCGCAACGCGATCTCGCCGATCGTGCCGGCCGCTACCGGCTCCCCGGCGTCGTCGACGATGCGCACCTCGGTGCCGCCCCCGGCCGCACCGAGCGACTCGTAGCCCGCGGTGCGGAAGCGCTCGACGTCGCCGTCGTCTCCGAACGCGGGCTCCGCGCGACGGGCGAACGCCGGCGCCGACTCGGTCGACCCGTAGCCGATCATGATGCTCGCGGTGGGGATCGCCTGCGACAGGGCGGCGACGATCGAATCGGGCACCGCCGACGAGCCGAACATCAGGGCGCGCAGGCTGGTCAGGTCGTAGCGGTCGGTGGCGCCGGAGTGCACCAGCTCGGCCGCGGCCGCGGGGGGCAGGATCGCGTGCTGGATCCCGTCCCGCGCCACGGCGGCCGCGATCGCGTCGGGGTCGATCGAGCGCAGGACGTGCGCCCGCGAGCCGGTGGTCAGTGCGACGACGAGCGCGCTGTGGCCGGCGTTCGTCCCGGGCGGCACCGCGCACAGGATGCTCTCGATGCCGCCGAAGAGCTCGCCGCTGCTGTCGCGACCGAAGGTGAGGTTGCCGTGCGTGACCGCGACCCGTTTCGCGGGCCCGGTGGTGCCCGAGGTGTGGACGATCTCGGCGATGCGATCGGTGCCGTCGCCGGCCGCCGGATCCGGCAGGTCGGGCAGGTCGTCGCTCCCGGCACGGTCGGCGGTCAGCTCGTCGATGCCCCACCAGGGCCGGTCCGGGTCGTCGCGACCGGCCACCCCGGCCGAGCGCAGCACCGCCGCGGCGTCGCAATCGGCCGCGAGCCGGTCGACGGTGTCCGCGCCGAGCCGATCGGTGAAGCCGATCCCGACGCCACCGACGAGATAGACGGCGAGATTCGCGACCGCGTACTCGATCCACGCGCCCGGGTCGATCACCAGGGCGATGCGGTCACCGCGCCGCAGCCCGCGGGCGACCAGGACCCGCGCGAGGTGCTCGGCCCGTTCGAGCCACTCGCCGAGGGTCAGCTCGGTGCCGTCGTCGACCACAAGCGCCCGGTGCTCGGGCTGGTCGGTCGCGCGCTGCCGCACGAGGTGGACGATCGACGTGGACGCGGCGACTGCGGTCATGCTGGCTCCGATCCGGTCGTGCGGCTCAGCCGCCCGCGGCGGCCGGCTCGCGCCCGCTCGGCGACGGCTTCTCGGGGGCGGCGGCGACGCCCTCGGGGCCACCGCTCGACCCGTCGGCGCCGCCCTCGGAGCTGTCGGTCGGTCCGGCGGGCTTCGGGCCCGCGCCGGACATCTTCTTCATCATCGCCTTCATGTCGATGATCGGGACCTCGCGCAGGACCAGGCAGATGACGACACCGATCAGCGACACGACGAACGAGGCCACGAAGGCCAGGTGCAGGCCGTGCGCGAGATCGCCGCGGTCGATGGTCGACAGGCCCGAGCCGTCGGTCCCGATCGCGGTGCCCACGCTCGAGGTGAAGATCGAGCCCAGGATCGCCAGGCACACCGGGCCGGCGATCATGCGCCAGAACTGGATCTGACTGGTCGCGGTGCCGATCTGCTTCATGTCGACCGCGCTCTGGGTGACGGACGTGGCCATCGGGAACGCGATCGCGATGCCGACGCCGATCAGGATCATCGCGCCGAGCGGCAGGGCGTGGGAGCTGTCGGCGTCGACCCGGGTGAGGACGACGAAGCCCAGGGCCATGAGCGCGAAGGCCAGGACCCCGAGCACCCGGTACCGCTTGACCGCCAGCAGGGCCTTGGTCGCGAACGGCGGGATCAGCATCAGGGCCAGTGTCATCGGGATGACGAGACTGCCGGAGTACGTCGCGCTCACGCCCAGGACGCCCTGGTACAGCAGCGGGACGTAGTACAGCGTCCCCATCATGGCGAACGCCGAGACGAACGCGACGCCGGCCATGACCGACACCTGGTTGGACCGAAACATCCCGAACGGCACGATCGGGTTCTCGGCCACCCTGGTCTCGATCAGGAAGAAGACGACCAGCATCACCGCACCGACGACGAGCGGGACGAGCACGCCGGGCGACGTCCACGCGTGGTTGTCGCCGGTGAGCGAGAGCGCGATCAGGATCGGCACCAGGCCCGCGATCAGCGCGGCCATGCCGGCGAAGTCGATGTCGCGCGCCTTCGCGCTGGACGCGACCCGCGGGACCGCCGCCAGCATCATCGCGAAGGACACGACGCCGATCGGGATCGCGACGTAGAACACCCAGCGCCAGCTCCAGTGATCGGTGATGAAGCCGCCGACCGGAGGCCCGACGACCATGCTCAGCCCGGAGACGCTGAAGAAGATCCCCTGCACCTTGGTGCGGTTCTCCGCCGTGTAGACGTCCGCCGCGAGCGTGAAGATGTTCGCCATCAGGAAGGCGGCGAAGATGCCCTGCACGACACGGAAGACGACGAGCTGGGTCATGTTCTGCGCGAGCCCGCAGGCGAGGGAGAGGCCGATCAGGCCGGCCAACCCGACGAGCAGGAACGGCTTCCTGCCGAACATGTCCCCGAGCTTGCCCGCGACGGGGATCAGCACCGCGGACGCGACGGCGTAGCCCACGCCCACCCAGCTGTAGAGGTTGAGCCCGTCGAGGTCGGCGGCGATGTCGGGCATCGCGGTGCTGACCACGGAGATGTCGATCGACGCCAGCGCGAGCGCCAACGCCGCTCCGATGGTCGCGATCAGGCGGGTTCGCGCGCTGAGCCCCTCGGCGGGGTTCGGCGTGGCCGCACCGGCTTGTGTAGTGCTCACTGGGACCTCTCTCGGCTGTTCGTCGTCACTCGGTCTCGCCTCGGTTCAGACGTCCACGCATTCGAAGGGCACGGCGGGGCGGTCGCCGAAGCGCTCGGCCACCGAGCTGGTCAGCTGCTCGAGCCCGAAGCGGGCGGCGCCCTCGGGCAGGCCGAGCCCGGCCAGGTACTCGACATGGGCCTCGACCGACGCGACAGCGGCGTCGAGGCTGTCGGTGACGTCGACGGCGTGCGTCGGATTCGGCGACGCGGCCATGAAGACGTGCTTGATGCCCGCCCAGAGGAGCTCGTCGCCGTCGGCCGCGCTCGGGTCGCCGTCGCTCGGGTCGCGGCCGAGCCAGCGGTTCGCCGCGACGCCGACCGCGTCCAGCGTGGCGCGGCCGACGTTGCGGTGGTCCGAGGTGTTCCACTTCCCGCTGAAGGTCACGTCGTGGTGGTTGTAGCCGACCAGGAGCTCCGGTCGATGGCGCACGATCGCCGCGGCGATGTGGTCGCGCAGCGTCTCGGAGTAGCTGATGCTGCCGTCGGCGTAGTCGAGGAACTCGACGTCGGCGACGCCGACGATCTCGGCGCTGGCGCGCTGCTCGCGCTCGCGCACCTCCCCTGCCTTCTCCGGCGGCATCGAGTCGATGCCGGCCTCGCCGCGCGACAGGATCAGGTAGTGCACCGTCTTGCCGGCGGCGGTCCACGCGGCCACCGCGCCCGACGAGCCGAACTCGATGTCGTCGGGGTGGGCGACCACGATCAGCGCGCGTTCCCAGTCCTCGGGAACGGGTTCGAGGTCGGTCGTCATGATCTCGAGTCTCGACACGAGGCTCCGGACGGGTCTGCTCAACAGTGCGCACGCACCCGGCAACCGTCCGGAGCAGGCACCACTGCGCAATGGTGGGCAGTCCCACCCCCACGATGTCCCTAGCGTCGGCCGGGTGACACGTCTCGCGGCGCAACCCACTGCGCGCGACCGCCTCGGCTCCGACGTCCACGTCTGGGTGCGGCCGGTCGAGCGCGACGCCGGCGCGTGGGGTCTCGACGCGGACGAGTCCGCGCGTGCCGCTCGCTTCGTCCGGACCGAGGACCGCGACAGCTACGTCACCGCGCACCGCCTGCTGCGTGCGGCGCTGAGCTGGGCACGTCCCGACGTTCCTTGCAGGGGCTGGGAGTTCGGCGTCGAGGAGCACGACCGGCCGCGGCTGACCGGTCCCGTCGGCGACCTGCGCTTCAGCCTGTCGCACAGCTCGCGGCAGGTCGCCGTCGCCGTCTCCCGTCACGAGTGCGGCGTGGACGTCGAGTGCGGCGAGCGGGTCCGCGACCTCGACCTCATCGCCCGAGCCGTCCTGACCCGGCGCGAGCTCGCGACGCTCCGCGGCGGCCGGACCGCCGCCGACCGCCGCCGGTACTTCTTCGGCCTCTGGACGCTGAAGGAGAGCTACACGAAGGCTCGCGGTCTCGGCATGCGGCTGCCGTTCGACCGCCTCGAGTTCACGATCGACCCGATCACGCTGATCGACCGCACGGTGTCGGCCCGCCCCACGACGGAGTGGGGATTTGCGCAGTGGTGGCAGGCCGACGTCCCCGTCGCGGTTGCGTTCCGTCGCGAAGTGGGCATAACGGAGCCCACAGTGTTCCGCCACGGACGCGCGGGTGACTCGACCGAGCACCCGGCACACGAGTACCGAGGAGCAAACGCATGACGACCCTGACCAACGCCACCTTCCAGATCACCGGCTGGGACGAGAACCCGGTCGAGGAGTCGACGATCGTCTCGCACAAGCTCACGAAGGCGCACGTGACGTGCAAGTTCGCGGGCGACATCGAGGGCGAAGGCGTCGCGGACTACCTCATGGTCTATCCGACCGACGACAAGGCGAGCTTCGTCGGCATCCAGCAGATCAAGGGCACCGTCCGCGGCAACAAGGGCTCGGTGACGCTCGAGGTCTTCGGCACGTTCGAGAACGGCATCGCGAAGGCCGAGTGGTCGGTCGCCGAGGACTCCGGCACCGACGAGCTCGCCGGCATCTCCGGCAAGGGCGGCTACGAGAGCAAGAGCGACGGCACCGCGGACGCCACCTTCAACTACAACCTGTAGGACGCGTCGGCCGACCGCGACACCGGCCGACGACGCAGGCAAGCGGCGAGCGCCCCTCCCGATCGGGAGGGGCGCTCGTCGTCGGGGCGCGGGCCGGTCAGCACAGCTCGAGGTAGCGCTTGACCGCGGCGTCGTCCACGGCGATCGTGCCGCGCCCGCCCTTGCACACCAGCCCGGCCTCGACGAAGTGCTTGAGGAACAGGCCGATCCGCGAGCGGGTCGTGCCGACCATGGCGGCGAACTCCTCCTGCGTGATGCGCGCGTCGATGGCCAGCATCGCGCCGGTACGGGTGCCGATCTTGCGCGACAGGTGGAGCAGGATCGCCGCGAAGCGGTGCTCGCTGTCGGCGGTGACGAAGTCGGTGATCAGCTGCTGCTGCTCGAGCAGCCGCTGCCCCAGGTAGCGGATGAACTCCTCGCGCACGCCCGGCGAGTCCAGCATCGCCATCAGGCCCGCGCGCGGCATGCGACGCACCACCGCGGGTGTCATCGTCATGGCGCACTCGTAGCGTTCGGAGTCGCCGAGGGAGATCTCGCCGATCACGTCACCGCCGGCGAAGATCCCGAGCAGGCACTCCTTGCCGTCACGCGAGGGCGTGACCAGCTTGATGTAGCCGCTCTCGACGATGTAGAGGCTGGCGTCCTCCGCGGGTCCGCCGTTCGTGCCGTAGCGGCTGTAGACCAGCTCGCGACGTGGGAAGCGCAGCACCGACGAGCCGGTGAGCTCCTGGCGCAGCAGGCCGTTGAGCGCGCGGCGCGGCGCGGCGGGGGGTCGGCAGGCGACCGGCCGGCGACTGCCGACCGCCCCGTCCGGAGCCGGGCGCGGCCACGGCCCGCCGGTCGTCGGCTCGCGTCGGCCCGCCACCCGGCTCGCGCTCGCCGGCACGGCGTTCGGGGCGGCCCGCACCGGAGGCGGCATCATCGGGGTCTCGCGAGCGTGGCGTCGCCGCCCCCGCCGGGACAGCGAGGTCGCGCCGACGGGGGCGCTGCGTGACTTCGGCGCATGTGATCACTCCATGGCTTGAAGCGTCGTGTACACCGGCCAGGACGTGCCAGGCGCGGAACATCGGTCGGGTTCACGCGGGGCTCCAGAGTGGCGCGCCCTTTACTACTTCTGCAACCTTTCTCGGTTAATTGTCGGAACTGCACCGCGAACTCACATCGGACGAATCGCCCGGGGCGTCGGCGATATCCGCGGCGTTGTGATCTTGGAATTCGACGAATTCCGCCGGAGCGGTGGGGCGGTCAGGCGTTGCTTATCGAAAAGCGTCCTATTCGACGGCCCGACCATTAGTGCTCACTATTGCGCAGTGCCGAAAAGGGGCCGGGTGGACACGGGTACAAGGGTGGCGCAGGGGTTCGCGCGACCGTTTCCGGGCCGGTCCGGCCCGCCGTCGCCGACGCGGCGCCGACCCCGGGACGGAGCCGAGATGACCACGGACCGACGGGCGCCGCAGCCCGCCACTCCCGCACCCGAACCGGTCCCGCCCGTACGCGGCGCGCTCCGCTTCCTCGCCTTCATGGGGCCGGAGGGGCCGATCGCGATCGTCCGTGGCTGGGCGGTGGACCGTCGCGCGGCCGCCCGCTCCCGGCGCCGCCGCGCCGGCTGAACGCCCCGGCTACGGCCTCGCGAGCGAGTCGTCGTACGTCGCCGTCAGCGGGCCCCCGGCGCTGCCGGTGTTGACCACGCCGGCGGGTTCGACGAGGACCGCGTGCACCAGCCCGTCGGTGATCGGGCAGTGCTCCACCCCCCGTGGGACGACATAGAGCTGCCCCGGGCCGAGCGTCACGTCGCCGTCGCGCAGTGCGATGGTGAGGCTGCCCGCGAGCACGAGGAACAGCTCGTCGGTGTCGGGGTGGTCGTGCCAGACGAATTCACCGTCGAGCTTGACGACCTTGATCTCGTAATCGTTGAGCCGTGCCACGACCTTGGGTGACCACGTCTCGGCGAACTGCGTGAATGTGTGGGAGAGGTCGACGACGTCCATCGACCGAGTCTGTCACGACGCGCAACGGGGACCGCTGTCGAATGTCTTGTTGGCCGCCAGCCGGTTTGTGCGGTGTGCGCTAGTCGAACGCCTTGGTGGCGAGCAACCGTTTCTCCAGAAACGGCTTGAGCGTCAACATGAACGTCTGCGTGATGTGGTGCTTGTCGCGGTAGACGAGGATGTTGCCGACGACCGGCTTGCACACCTTCGGCGCGCAGACGAGGTCGTTCATGGTGACCGCGTGCGCCTGGGTGCGACGCGCGGCCACCACCATCGGCGTGCCGGGCCGCAGCGCGTCGGAACGCGTCGCGCTGCACTGGTCGAAGTCGTCGTCGGTGCTGGCCAGGCAGTCCGGGACGTCCTTGTGCATCTCGGGGGTCTCGGCGATCGGCACCACCGGGATCCCCGCCGCGGTCAGCCTGTTCCAGTAGGCGACCGCCCCGCTGCCGATCGCACGCCAGGCGGCGGTGCCGACCTCGGGGTGGTCGGTGGTCCCGAGCGACGGCCGGGCCGAGGTGATGACGACGTCGGGCCGCTGCTTCAGCAGCGCCGCCGTGAGCTTCGCCCCCCACGTGTGGCAGGCCCGGTAGGCCTCGCCGTCGCCGGTCACGGTCATCGTCGCCGACCACGGGCAGAGGCTGTGCAGGTTCAGGACCAGCTTCCAGTGCCGCTCGAGCGCGATCGCGTTCAGCGCGGGGAACCACTGCCCGGCGACCGAATCGCCGACGAGTGCGACGGTCCTGATCGGGTGCTTCGTGTCCCCGTAGGTGCACGACAGCAGGTCGGACGACGTCTGAGCGGCCTGGCAGCCGCCCGGCCCCTTCGTGTAGGCGCCCATGTCCTGCTCCGCCGCCTCGACCGGCGGCGCGAACGGCACCGCCGACCTCGACGCCGGCGTCGCCTTCGTGGCCGACCTCCGCGGCGACGCCGACGACGAGGACGCACCTGCAGCCGCCCCGGTCGTCGGTGTCGCGGACGGTGTGCTGGATCCGGCCGCGTCCTGCAGCAGCGAGGCCGCGCCGGGCCGGTCGGCCTGGACCGTGGCGTGGTAGGGCGCCGGCTCGTTCCCGATGTAGATCGAGGCCAGCAGGACGGGAACGGCGGCGGTGGCGACGGTCGCGAGGGAGCGCCACCGGTGCCCGGCGAGGATCCCGGCGAGCCGGACGCGGTCCTCGACGAACACCTTCGTCGCCCACGACAGCAGCACGGCCACAACGAGGAGGACCGGGCCGTCCAGGTAGCCGATGTCGTCGCCGGAGTGCGCCTCCCACAGGATGATCAGCGGCCAGTGCCAGAGGTAGAGCGAGTACGAGATGTCCCCGACGAACACCACCGGTCGCAGCGACATCAGCCGCGACGGCCCGAGCTTGGCCACCGACGAGCCGCTCGCGAGGAGCAGCACCGCCCCGCCGACGGGCAGCGCGGCGACGCTGCCGGGGAACGGGGAGCCCTCGTCGATGAGGAACGCCGACGCGACCACGAGGCCGAGCCCGAGCCAGCCGAGCACGCCCACCCGGCCGACGCGGGACGCCACCCGATCGGTCAACAGGGCGAGCGCGGCACCGAGCGCGAGCTCCCACACCCGGGTCGTCGTCACGAAGTAGGCCGCCGACGGGTTGACCCGCGTCTCGTGCACCGAATACCAGAACGAGACCGCGACCACCGCGACGGCGAGCAGGAACATGACGCCGCGGGTACGGGCCGCGCGGCGAGCCGCGACCCGCTCGTCGGTGGCGCCGGCGGCACGCAGCCGGCGCGCCGCGAGCGTGCCCACCCCGAGCGCGACCAGGACCAGCAGCGGCCAGAACAGGTAGAACTGCTCCTCGACCGACAGCGACCAGAAGTGCTGCACCGGCGACGGGGCGTCGTCCGCGGTCAGGTAGTCGACGGCGTCGTGTGCCAGCACCCAGTTCTGGAAGTACAGCGCGCTCGCCCGCACCTGGGTGGCCGTGGCCGCGAGCTGCGTCGAGGGCAGCACGGCCCACGAGGCCAGCCAGGTCGCCGCGAGCACCAGCACGGCCGCGGGCATCAACCGGCGGGCCCGGCGCCCGTAGAAGTCGACGAAGCCGACCCGCCCGGTCGTGCGCACCGTCCGCAGCAGGTGCCCGGTGATGAGGAAGCCCGAGATCGCGAAGAACACGTCGACGCCGACGTACCCGCCGGGCAAGGCGTCGGGGTAGAGGTGGTAGATCACGACGAGCGAGACCGCGACGGCCCGCAACCCCTGGACGTCGGGCCGGAACCCGCTCGGCACGCGGGGCGGGGTCGCGACGGCCCGGTGCCGACCGCCGGGTCGGCCGGCGCCGTCGGAACGACCGTTCGCCGTGCTCACCGGGCCTCCTGACCGCGACCGGGAACCGCCGGCGAGGGCGGCTCGGACAAGCGTGATCGTCCGGGCAGCGTCCTGTTCAGCTGCGCGTGGGGACGACACGAACCCTATCCGCGGACCAGGGAATGGGCACCCCGGCGGTCAGTCGACTGCCAGCCCTGGCGGCGTCCTGTGGGGCAGCCCACAACCCCGGCGCTCACAGGTAGCCGAGCAGGTGCGCGGCGTCACGCAGCTCGGCGGGCACGTCGTTCGCCGCCGGGTTCGGCGGTGCCGGCTTGATGGTGCCGCTACGGATGTTGTCGCTCCAGTCGCCGAGGCCCCGCTTGTGGCGGCCGTCGTGCTTCTTCTCGCCGTAGGCGAGCATCTCCGGCTCCCAGGCCACGCCGAGCCAGTCGCAGATCTCCCGCGTCACCCGCGCGGGCTCGGTCGTGAAGTCCTCGTAGCGCGTGGTGTAGCCGTCGAGTCGTGCCTGCGCCTCGTGGAGCGCGACCGCGTATGCCGTGACCCGGGCGTAGTGGTCCGCGTCGGGGACGTCGGGCCGCGACGCGATCAGCGACTCGGCGATGCGCAGCGGGTGGCGCAGCAGGAACAGCGGTCGCAGCCGGGGCCAGAACGCGGCCACCCGCTGCCACTGCAGCGTGGTGTGGGGGGTCTTGTCGACGATGCGCGACTTGCCGGACTCGGCGAGACGCAGGTGCAGCACGCGGTCCCACAACAGGTTCCCGAGGGTTTGCTCGTCGAGCTCCATCATGCGCAGCGCCTTGGCCGCGTTGCCCCGGGTGGCACGGACCTCGAGGGCGGCCAGGTGCATCTCGTGCGGCGCGCAGATCTGCGAGTGGCTGTCGAGCACCAGCCGCAGCAGGGTCGATCCCGACCGCACCGAGCTGAAGACGAAGACGGGCTCGGGGACGAGCAGGCCCGCCGCGCCGTCGCGTGCGGAGAAGCGGCTCGGCCGCGGCGGCGTCGCCTCGTCGCCGGGGTCGAGGTCTTCCTGGGCCGGGGAGTGCGACCGATCCGCCGGGCCGGCAGCGGGGGCCGCGTCCCGGCCGCCGTACCGCGCCACGCGGCGACGCGCGGCGCGCGCCTTGCGGCGCAGGGCGGCGGCGAGGGGATGATCGTCGGTGGGCACGTCGGTGATCTTCTTACCGTAACCTGAGCGCCGTTCTTCGGCGTTCTTGAGGATCGCTTAACGCGGCTGCCTCAGCGGCGGCGCGCGAGCACCCGGTGCAGCTGCGGGTCCTCCTTGCCGAACGGCGCCAGCCCGACACCGTCGGTCACGTCGATCGTGTCGAAACCCGCCGCCGTCAGCCGCCCGTCGAACGCCGCGGCCGGGACGAAGCGCCGGACGTGGTTGCCGAAGGCCTTCGGCAGCGTGGTGTCGAGATCGGTCCGGAACTCGGCCGCGACGACGTCCCCGGGACGTGACACCTCACCGAGCACGTGCAGCAGCGTCTGCTCCGCCCGTGTGGTGATCGCGTGCACCAGGAAGCGGAAGTAGAACAGCGTCGGGCCGTCGGTCGCCGCCAGGAACGTCGTGAGCGCGGCGCGCAGCTCGGCGTCGTCCTGGATGTCACAGCGCGCGAACTCGGCGGTGCCGGCGTCGGCCCGCGCCGCGGCGAGCGCGACCCCGCGCGGGGAGCGGTCGAGTCCGAGCACGCGGCGACCGGTCGCGGCGAACGCCACGGTGTCCCGGCCGTCGCCCGACCCGATGTCGACGACGGTGCCCGGCAGGTCGTCGCGGCCGGTGACGGCCGTGAAGAACGAGGTCGGCTCGGCCTGCGCAGGCCGGTGCGCGTAGGCGTTCTCCCAGAGCACGGTCGTCGTGTAGTCGAAGGGCAGGATGCCGGCACGCGCGCGGTCGGTGCGCTCGCGGTTCCACTCGAAGCCCGGCTTGGGCAACCGCCACGACGCGCCGTAGAGGTGCTCGGCGAACTTCTCGGCGACGCTCGGCACGAGCCCGCGCCCGCCGCAGAAGTCGATCTCGGTCATGCCGGTCCACTCGTCGCGGGTGATGACGTTCGTCCCCGCGACGCCGAACGGGGCGGCGAGCCGGTCGTTCTCGTCGAAGTACAGGTGGAACAGGTCGATGCGAACCTTCGGGTCGTCGGCGTCGTGCAGGTGCAGCGCGGTGCGGCGGCAGTCCACGTCGAACCCCTCGTCGACCAGCAGCAGGCCGATGTCGCGCATCTCGGCGGCGGCCAGCGGGCCCTCGCTGTGACGGGAGACGAACGCGCAGTCGAAGTCGACGTCGTGGCCGATCACGCTGCCCTCGCGCACCGCGCCCAGCAGCGTCCCGTAGACGAAGAACACGTCGTAGCCGTACGCGCGGTGCAGCACCTGCCGGACGCGCTCGTACAGGCCCATCACGGTGTCCTGCCACTCGGTGTCCAGCTTCTTGGACAGCTGCAGCCGGCCGCCCTGGCCGAACACGTGACCGGAGTCCAGCAGCACGCCCAGCTTGGCCAGGTTGCTGCGTCCCTTGCGCTTCGGCACCAGGTACATGCCGTGCCCGGCGATCGGCAGGGACT